>JBNKZS010000026.1:0-28504 GCA_050301755.1 Mariprofundaceae bacterium | reverse complement strand
GTCGAAAAAGGTTTTCTGCCGGTAATGCCAGAACTTACTCCGGTGGCGGCGATCAGTGTCGGTATGGTTGAGGGAAGATGTCTGCTTGATCTCGACTATCAGGAGGATTCCACGGCCGAAGTGGATGCCAATTTTGTCATGACTCCGAATGGCGGCGTCATCGAGGTGCAGGCAACCGCTGAGGACAAGCCATTGGCATGGGATCAGTTCATGGTTCTGAAAGCGTTGGCTGATAAAGGCATTGCCGATCTGGCTCGATTGCAGCTGGAAGCGGCTAATTCGTGATTTTTATTCGATGAGAATAGTGCTGGCCAGCAACAACGCCAAAAAGCGCAAAGAGCTGGCATCCATTCTTGCCACTCTAGGTGTTGAACTGGTTTCGGCCGATGTGACCCGGTTTGTCGATGTTGTCGAAGATGGTGAGACCTTTGCCGACAACGCGCGCAAGAAGGCCGAAGCTTTTGCTGCTGCCAATGGCCTGCCGGCTTTGGCCGATGATTCAGGTCTCTGTGTTGATGCACTGGATGGAGCGCCGGGTGTCTACTCCAGCCGCTATGCCGGCGAGGGTGCGGTTGATGCCGATAACAACAACAAGCTGCTCAGTGATATGCGGGGTATTGAAAATCGCGCTGCCCATTTTATCTGTTCGCTCTGTCTGGCCTTTCCCGACGGGCGACCGGCTGTAACTGCCGAAGGCAGAACGGAGGGTCGGATTCTTAGCTGCCCAGATGGTGAAGAGGGGTTCGGTTACGATCCGCTCTTCTTCTCCAGCGACCTGAACAGGAGCTTTGCCTCGGCAACTCCTGAAGAGAAGGCCAGCGTTTCACATCGAGGTCGCGCCTTGAGACTGTTTGCTGAAAGGCTGGCCACCATTGTCTGACGGTAGTTCATTTAATCCAGACTGCCGGAGGTGCCCGCGTCTGGCGGGTTTCCTTGATGAGGTAAAGGTAAAACATCCCGGCTATTTTGCCGCACCGGTACCCGCCTTTGGCGATGAGCATCCGAAACTGCTCATTGTCGGACTGGCACCGGGCATGCACGGCGCCAATCGCACCGGTCGCCCTTTCACCGGGGACTATGCCGGTATCCTGCTCTATAAGACCCTGTATGAACTCGGCTGCTCCAACATTCCGGGTACGGACAATCCCAATGATGGCCTGGTATTAAACGGTGTACGCATCTCCAATGCGGTGAAATGCCTGCCGCCACAGAACAAACCGGAGACAAGCGAGATCAGGGCGTGTAATCCCTTTATTGCTGCTGAGATCGCTCAATTGCCGAAGGACTGCAACTTACTGGCGCTTGGCTCCATCGCCCATCAGGCTGTGCTGCGATCTTACGGCTTAAAGCTGGGTGCGCTGAAGTTCGGTCACGGTGCGGTGCACGAGCTGCCTGATGGCCGCAAGCTCTTCGACTCTTACCACTGCTCGCGCTACAACACCCAGACCAAACGCCTCACCGAAACGATGTTCCGTGATGTTGTTGCTGCTTCCCTGGAAGGTTAAGCGACTCAAGCAAAAGGCTTCCTGCCTTTTGAGGATGATACAAATCAGCCCTTGGTCATCGCCGTATCTTCACGCGTTGCCTTAAAGCGGCGCATCTGTGTAAAGACCTTGTTCGGATACCTGTTGCTGCCGAGTGAGCCGTTATAGGCAGCCAATGCCCGGTCCAGTTTTTTGTATCGGTTCAGGTAGTGGCGGATAATGGCGCAGCCGTAACGTACGTTGGTTTCAATCTCGAAAAGATTATCACTACTGGAACCGAGTTCGTTTTTCCAGAAGGGCATCACCTGCATCAGACCGCGGGCTCCTACATTGCTCAGGGCAAAATGATCGAATTGGGATTCAACGGCAATAATCCCGAGAACAAGCTCGGGAGAGAGGTCGAAGCGAACGCTGTAGAGATGCACCCAGCGGGCAATCGTTTCGGCCTCATTATCGTTGGGTACCCACTTGCCGATCAGTTGCTGGATATCTTTCACCCAGATTTCGTGCTCGAAGTTTTTAGGCTTTTCGCTGGTGTCCGGTTTGAGCATTTCACGCAGCTCTTCTTTCTCATCTTGTTTGATGTCGAGCGAACCGGTACTTTTTTCGACAATCATCTTGGCAGTCGACGTCTGAGCCATCTGCTGTTTCTGCTCAGGTGTACTGCTGATCCAGAAGGGCAGGGAAATGGCGAAGCCCGCAATCATTACACCTGCCAGAACCCCCTTGCCGGAAGCACCGCTCAGGTACTCTGCAGCGCGTCGTTTCAGGCCGGACTCCCTGTCAGAAGTGATCGGACCTTGTCGAGTGCCGAACCGAGTTCGATCTCTTCCTTCTCGCCATCGCGGCGTTTGATTTCGATCACGCCTCTTTCCAGCCCACGGTCACCCACGACGATGTGGACAGGCAGCCCCATCAGCTCGGCATCCTTGAACTTCACGCCAGGCCGCTCGTTGCGGTCATCCCAGATCACTTCGATGCCGGCATCGAGAAGCTCGTGATAGAGTTTTTCCGAGGCCTCACGGCCTGTATCGCTCTTGCCCATAGTGATGATTGTAGCCTGAAAAGGAGCCAGGTGTGCTGGCCAGGCAATGCCGTTTTCGTCGTTGCACTGTTCAACAATGGCTGCCATCAGGCGTGATACCCCGATACCATAGCATCCCATGGTCGCAGTGGTGCGCTGGCCCTCCTGATTCTGGAAGACCACCTCCATGGGTTCGGAATAGGCCTTGCCCAGTTCAAAAATATGGCCGACTTCAATGCCGCGGGAGAGCTCCATGGCGCCGCCGCATTTCGGACAGCGATCACCAATTCGGGTCTGGCGCAGATCGGCAAATACAGCGGCTGTTTCATCACGATCCATATCCAGACCTGTCAGATGCATGTCTCGCTTGTTGGCACCGGCAATGAGACCGGCAGAGCCTTTCAATGTGCTGTCAAAGATACGTGTGCAGCTTAAGCCGACGGGGCCGACAAAGCCGGTGATGCCTCCGACCGACTTAATCTCTTCGTCTGTTGCCATGTTAAGCGCGGTGGCCTTCAGCGCCCGGATCAACTTGATCTCCTGCAACTGATCATCGCCGCGAATGCATGCGGCGATGATTTTGCCATCTTCAGGGCCACCCTCGACACGGTATACCAGTGTCTTTACCAGTTGGGCGATGTCGCTGTTCAGGAAAGCAGCCACATCTTCGGCAGTCGTGACCTTGGGTGTATCGACACCGGCAAGTTCTGCAGCGGTGCCGGCGGGGATATCACGTTCTGATTCTGCCATCTCGACATTGGCAGCATATTCACATGCCGAGCAGTGGGCGATCAGATCCTCGCCCGACTCAGCCAGCACATGGAATTCATGGGAGGCAGAGCCACCGATGGAGCCGGTATCCGCTTCCACAGGACGGAATTTCAAGCCCAGCCGGTTGAAGATGCGTTTGTAGGCTTCAAACATGCTCTTGTATTCGGCTTCCAGGCAGGTTTTATCAGCGTGGAATGAGTAAGCATCTTTCATGATAAATTCGCGGCCGCGCATCAGTCCGAAGCGGGGACGGATTTCATCTCGGAATTTCGACTGAATCTGATAGAGGTTCATTGGCAACTGTTTGTAGGAGCGCAGTTCACGGCTCACCAGATCGCATATCACCTCTTCATGTGTCGGGCCGAGACATGATTCGTAATTGTGGCGATCGGTAAAACGAAGGAGTTCAGGTCCATACTTTTCCCAGCGTCCGGACTTCTGCCATAGCTGACCAGGCTGCACCATCGGCATCAGCAGTTCCTGAGCTCCGGCACGGTTCATCTCATCACGCACGATGTTCTCAATATTACGCAGTACGCGCAGTCCCATCGGCAGGAAATCGTAGACGCCGGAAGTGACGCGGCGGATATAGCCTGCGCGGAGCAGGAGCTTGTGCGAAATGACCTCGGCATCAGCCGGATCATCGCGGAGTGTGGGGGCAAGAAATCGTGAGTATCGCATGGCGCTGAAGCATAGCTGCGAAGGATGATGTGAGGTAGTGGTAAGTTGTGGTTTGAGCGGTTGCCCAGAAAAAATCCCGGCCAGAAGCCGGGACAGGATCATTCAGTAAATATTAATTCTCGCGAACGAGGCGGAAACCGATGTAAGGCAAACGCATGACCGGTGCAAAGAAGCGTCGATCGGCCGAGCGCATGCCTTTGGCATAGAACTGCCATGAGCCGCCGCGTACGGCGCGCTTCTTGTTTGATTTCGGATCTTCCACACAGCTTTCACTGCTGCTGTAGTCCTCGGCATAGACCGAGCATGTCCACTCCCAGACATTGCCGTGCATGTCGTAGAGACCCCATGGGTTGGGTTTCTTCAGGCCCACCGGATGGGTCTGCTGACCTGCATTACCGCCGTACCATGCATGTTGATCAATCAGTGCTCGTTCAGCATCAGCATTGGCGGTTCCTGCATCCATAAGCATCTTGAAGAAGGAGTGGTTGTCCATGCCGCCGACGTGATCGCCAAAAGAGAAGGCGGTGGTCGTGCCGGCACGAGCTGCATATTCCCACTCTGCCTCGGTTGGCAAGCGGTAGGTGTGGCCGCTCTGTTCGCTGAGCCATTTGGCAAACTCATTGGCATAGAACCACTTCACATAGATGGCAGGGCGATTGCCGCGCCCCCAGTTGCTGAGGTCATTGGCCTTGGCCCGGTGGGTGGCTTTGGTAAAGGCGTCGTACTGTTCGAAAGTCACCTCATACTGCCCGATCCAGAAGCCTTTCTTGATCTCAACCTCATGTTGCGCTTCATCACCATAACGGTCTGCCTCGGATTCGGGGCTGCCCATCATGAATTTTCCGGGATCGATGTAGACAAAGGACATCTTTGTCACCGGCTCTACAAGGGTGTCTCCCTGCTTCGGCGAACTGCCAGCCAGCGCAAGGGATGGAGTCAACCACATGGCCAGGAGCATCAAGATAAGGTGTTTGGTAATTTGTGACATGAGAACCTCTAAATCAGTATCGGTGCAGCGCTTATTTCCAGTTGATGTGAATACGTTCGAATATGTCGAGAATGTGACGGTGCCCGAGAATAAGGTGATAGATCACCATGGAAACATGCAGTATGAGGAATACCCAGATCAGAACGCCGAAGAACGAGTGCAGATCAAGAAAGAGGATCATGTCGGTGGTCATGCTGCCATCGGAGCGCACGCCGTTCATGACGTAAGCACCGGTCATGCCCATCATGATCAGCAGTGTGAAGCCAAGACCATGCATGGCACCTGCTAGGGCACCCTGCTTTTCAGGAAGACGTAATTTCCCTTTAAAGATATCAGGCAGTTCCTCCTTGGCAGATGCGACGAATGCAGCACGCCCATCTTTGGAAAACCACGGGATCAGTCGAACCCACTGGCCGGGCTCGGCAAGACGGATGGCTGCATAGATACTGGCCAGCAGAAAGCCCAGCCAGCCGAAAAAGATGATGTGCCATGAGAACATGACATAGGACCAGCCAATGATCTTTCCTGGTTCAGGAACTTCCATGAAAAGTCCACTGAGCAGCTGGTAGATCACTGTGATAACCATCAGGAAATGGAGCACTCGAGTTGTCGAATTGATACGCATAGCGCCTCCGGAAAAAAATAATCGGGGCAATTATTCATTGCCTTAGTATATTATCAACCACTAATATTGTGTTGGTATTATATCGTAACCAAGTGCTTCAGTTTTTCAAGCAGTCTTGTATGAATACCATCAAAGCCACCGTTGGACAGGATGAGCACATCATCCCCGTCATTCAGATGCTTGGCAAGGTGGTCGATAATTGTTGCCACATCAGGAAGTACCCGAGCATGTGATCCGATGGCACGGCAGACGGCTTCAGTATCAAGCACCTCGTGCACCGGAAGGTTCCGGTCTGATGCAGGCACAAAAATGACCTGGTCGGCGGTATCAAAACAGTCCGCCAGACGATCCTGATGGATGCGACTTCGCATGGTATTGGAACGCGGTTCAACGATCACCCAGAGTTTCCCGGCTGATTTCATCGCAGCTTTGGCCGCTGAGACAATGCCTGAGATGGCGGTTGGATGGTGGGCAAAGTCATCAAAAATTCTGATGCCATTTGCTTCGCCGGCCAGGGTCATGCGGCGGAGAATGCCGGCAAATGACTCCAGGGCACGTTTGATGGTCGGGGCATCAATGCCAAGCGTGAAGGCAGTGGCAGCG
Organism: Mariprofundaceae bacterium; assembly: GCA_050301755.1. Lineage (GTDB taxonomy): Bacteria > Pseudomonadota > Zetaproteobacteria > Mariprofundales > Mariprofundaceae > WSZY01. The sequence continues at coordinate 22,328 of JBNKZS010000026.1, read as the reverse complement.
ACGGCACATGCGTTGGCAACATTATGAATACCGATCATGGACCAGTGGACTTCAATAAACAGCTTTTCGTGCCTAAACAGCTTGAAGCTGGTGCCATCTTTCGAAGTAGCCAGCCATTGCCATTCAGCAGATGGATGGCCCTGTTGGGCGAACGTGGTGACCGGAGTCCAGCATCCTCGGGCAAGCACGTCGGCAACGTCGGTCTCATCGGCATTGGCAATGATATTCCCGTTGGCGGGAACCGTGCGCAGCAAGTGCGAAAACTGAAGCTTGATGGCATCAAGGTCGGGAAAGATGTCGGCGTGATCATATTCGAGATTGTTCAGAATCAGGGTTCTGGCGTGGTAGTGAAGAAACTTGGAGCGTTTGTCGAAGAAGGCGGTGTCGTACTCATCCCCTTCAAGGACAAAATATTCACCACTGCCAAGCCTGGCACCGCCATCAAAGTTTTTGGGAATGCCACCAATCAGGAAGCCCGGCCCATCCTTATGGTCTGCTGCCACATCCAGTAGATGTGCCAGCAGACTCGATGTGGTTGTCTTGCCATGGGTGCCAGTTGCTACAATCGAATGACGACCGGGGAGTATATGGTTTCCGACAAATTCGGGGCCGGAACAGTAGGCAAGACCACGATCCAAAATAGCTTCTACTTCGACATTGCCACGACTCATGGCATTGCCGATTACACAGAGGTCCGGAGTCGGATTGAGGTTGTTTTCACTGAAGGGTTGAATGGTGATCGATAGCGAGGCCAGATAGTCTGACATTGGCGGATAGATGCCGGCATCGGATCCTGTTACAAAAAATCCTTTCTCTTTTGCCAGGTTGGCTATAGCTGCCATGGCTGTGCCACAGATACCTAGGATGTGAATGTGATGCTTCTCTTTCATGTATGCTGGCGATAATAGGCAGCTTTATGATCAGATGAAAGGCCAGAATAGCAAGGTGTTGAATTTGGTTTGTTGCATGAAAAGAAAAAAATCAAAAAAAAATCATCTCAACCCTAAAGTCGGCCCATTCATATCCGATGAATGTAAGTGAAGGAAAATGTCCGGACAATGGATTCGGTATTTTTTTATGATTTAGAAGGAGATGTGTGTGGCACTGACAGTTCACCCAACCGATGGTTTTATTAATCGACTGCTTCAGCAGAGCACCCGTTCTGCACCACAGCCTTTGGCTAGTAACAGCAGTGAACTGGGTGGAAAAGATCAGGTCTCCATCTCCTCTGAAGCGCGTCAGGCAACCAGCGCATCGGCTCCCGATACGCGGCTGGAATCAAAACTTCTTCAGATGTATAATCAGAACGGAGTTAGCTCCTCCTAGATAACAATCGGTTTTCCGGATGCTTTTTTTTGAGTCGAGCAGGCGCGCAACCTTTTCCCTGTCAGGGTTACCTACTCTCCACTGAAACAGTATCGGTTCTTGCCACTGTTTTTGGCCTCATACATTGCATTATCAGCGGCTGTAATCAGCGCATCCTTATTGCTGCTGTGGTCCGGGTAGATTGCTATGCCTATACTGATACTGATTTCGTTTTGTTCTCCGGCTTTGGCATAGGGTGCGCAGATCACGCTTAAAAGTTTATCTGCCACCTTGGAAATATCGTCATTGGTGTTGATATCGTTAAGAATGATCGTGAATTCGTCGCCACCCATTCGTGCCACTGTATCCATTTCCCGGACACTCTGCTGAAGTCTGGTGGCCGTTTCGGCCAGAACTTCATCACCGATCTTGTGGCCCATGCTGTCGTTGACAGCCTTAAAACCATCAAGGTCAAGATAGAGTACTGCAAAGCGTTGTTTATGCCGTTTGGCCTGAACAATGGCCTGACTCAAACGGTCATCAAAGAGTGACCGATTGGCCAGACCTGTTAATGGATCAAAGTGGGCCATCTGTACCAGTTTTTCCTCAAACTGTTTGCGCTCGGTGATATCATACATCACCCCCTGCAGGTAAAGCGCCTGATCGTTGTCCCGAACCACGTCGGCTGCATCCTTGAACCAGACATCAACACCATCGTGACGTGTGATGCGATATTCCGAGTGAAAGGGCTTGCCAACCCTGTAACTGTGCTTGAATTCTGTCAGCACCCGTTCCCGGTCCTCGTCATGAATCTGTTTTTGCCACAACTCCGCTTCGGAGAGAAAATCGCTTGGAGAATAACCGAGAAGGGTTTCTACCTGTGGACTGACAAACAGAATGCGACTGCGATCAAGTGTGGCAATGTAGGTAATAGCGGGAATCTGTTCCACCAAGGTCCGGTAGGTGGCTACCGACTTCTGTAGATCCTCTTCAATACGCCGGCGTTCAGATATTTTAATGGCATTTTCAACGGCGATTGAGGCAATAGTAGCCAGATGTTCCACTCTGTTGAGTTCATCTTCACAGAATGTACCGTTCTTTTTATTGAACAGAAGGATGCAGCCGATCAAGCCATCCTGTTGACCAAAGACTGGAACGGCTATCAGTTGGCGGATATCACCGATATCCGTCTCAATTTCCGGGTTGATGTGCGGCTCCTGACTCGGATCATTACTCAGGAAGGCGTGGCCGTGTTTAATGATATGGCCAACAACACCATCGCCGGCATGGAAACGATATTGCAGTTGCATCCATTTGTTACCATTGAAACACTCGGAAAATGCCATCTGACCATCAATAAGCAGGCCGGCAGCACCAATTTCAGCATCGACCAGTTCGAGAGCTGAAGAGACAGAGGCACGCATAATGGAGGGGATTTCAAGTGAAGCATGAATTCGGTTGCAGGCCTTGGTAAAAGGCTCAATATGGCTATCAAGGGATCGTTTGTGCTTACGGCTCATCCATTTCTCCCATTCTATCCAATCTGCAATGAATCATCATATGGATCGACAATATCAAACCTTTGTATCATAGCAATGCGTACACCTTTGCGCTCTTGAGCAAAAAGCGTGCCTATTTGGATTCCGGAAAGTTCATGGCATGCTTGAGCGATGAAAAATCAGATGCTTCCTACCGTTGAGGTCATCACCGGCGAAAACCCATCGGCAACCGTGATCTGGCTGCATGGATTGGGAGCGGATGGGCATGATTTCGAACCGATTGTTCCTGAACTTGATTTGCCTGCTGAGCTGCATCTCCGTTTTGTCTTTCCGCATGCGCCATCTCTGCCGGTCTCTATCAATGGGGGCTACATTATGCCTGCCTGGTACGACATCCTGCACACCGATATCGGCTATAAGCAGGATGAGCAGGGGATCATTGATTCAAGCCGGATGATTCAGCTGCTGATCGATCGCGAGGAGATGCACGGCATTGCCGCCAACCGGATTATCCTTGCCGGCTTCTCGCAGGGAGCCGCCATGGCTCTGCATGTGGGTATGCGTCAGGGCGAACCGCTGGCAGGTATCATGGCGTTGTCAGGCTACCTCCCGCTTGCAGAGAAGGCTGAGAAGGAACATTGCCCGAAAACAAAAGCGTCATCGGTTTTCATGGCGCACGGCATCAATGATCCAATCGTTCCCTTCGCTCTGGGCGATGGCTCCCGCCGAAAACTGGAATCACTCGGTTATTCGGTGGAGTGGCACAGTTATCCTATGGAACATTCGGTCTGCCAGCCAGAAATCATCAAAATCAGTCAGTGGATTACAAAGGTCCTTAGTTAACGAACACCAAAGACAGGTATCTGTAATAAGTTTCATTTTTTGCCGACTCAATGGGTGCTTATTTCTTAATAAGCGATTTTTTTTAAAATCATTGAGGAGTGTGAAGATGAATAAATTATTGGGAATGATCGCAGCCGTTACATTGATGATGGGAAGCTTCGCCATGCCTGCAGCTGCTGGGCACCACGAAAACCCATGTAACCCATGCGCTATGAAACATAGCAATCCATGTAACCCGTGCGATATGAAGAAGATGAAGAAGAAAGATAACCCATGTAATCCATGTGATATGAAGAAGATGGAAAAGATGAATCCATGCAATCCCTGTTCAATGAAGCACGGCCACTAATCGCAGGTGAATATAATGAAACAGATTCCTTTATATCTTGCTGCGCTAGTTCTTATGTTTGCTTTTCAGGTGGCTCCGGCCAGTGCCGCTAATCCATGTAACCCATGCAACCCGTGTGCTGCAAAGCAGATTAACCCTTGCTCTGCAAACAATCCGTGCAGTCCAAATCCATGCTCCATGAAAAAGAGTGCCAACCCGTGTAACCCTTGCTCCGCAGATGCTGGGCCAACGCCGATCAGAAAGCCCGCATTTAAGAGCTTTCAGGAGGCTGCGAATCTGGGTGAAAAGATGTGGAACGATGAGACCCTTGGCACATCAGGACTTGCATGCCTCTCTTGTCATGCAGATTACGAGTTGCTGAACTTCGATAAGAATCAGAATTTCCCGCACTTTGTGAAGATGACAAATGATGTTGTGACGCTGGATCAGATGATTAACTACTGCATGATTAACCCGATGAAGGGTAAACAGCTTGAGAAAAATTCGAAGGAGCTGACAGCTATGGCGGCCTACTTCAGAGCTTATCGGATGCAGTATATGCGCGAGCATAAAAAGTAAGCATTGGAAGTTGTATTAACTCGAAATGGGGCGGCTTCGGCCGCCCCTAAGTTTATGGTCAACTATGCTGGGGAGATCGTTTCATGTGGAAGATATTCAGCTCGTTAACCATGATCCTGTCCGGATCGCTGCTTGCCTGTTCGCAGGTAGAGACTTCGGCTGATCCTGGACTTCCAGAAAGTCACTGGAGCTCTCCTTTTGCCAAGAAAGGAGATGCTCCTCACGACTGGTCGCAGCTTGAGAAGAGTTTGAAACCTGAGGCCTGCGCAAGTTGTCATGCCGAGCAGTTCAATGATTGGAAGAAAAGCCTGCATGCGGCGGCATACTCACCGGGATTGATCGGACAGTTTCCGGGAATGGGCCATGAAGCGGGTAACGACTGCCTGAAATGCCATGCGCCGTTGGCCGAACAGAAATATATCTACAATCGTGACATGCTCGACTCATTGAAAGACAAGTTAAACGAGAGAGATGGCTTTTCAGTGGGCGGAGAGCCGGAAAAAGATGCTCTGCCGTTAAGGCATGCAGGGGTCACCTGTGCGGCTTGTCATGTGCGTGGCTGGCAGCGGTTCGGACCACCACAGCGTGGCACGGGCAAGGTAGGCAAGATCAATGGTCCTGCTCACGGTGGCTTTACTGCAACCAAGGATTTTGAGACGTCGAACTTTTGCGCCTCCTGTCATCAATTTCCACAGGAGTATGCCATCAATGGCAAACCGCTGGAGAATACGGTGAAGGAGTGGCAACAGAGCCGCTTTGCACGCGAAGGTGTGCAGTGCCAGAACTGTCATATGCCGGATCGTAAACATCAGTTCAGGGGCATTCATGATCCCGGGATGACCCGCAAGGGACTCACCTTTGAGATTGCCAAGAGCGGAGCGGATGTGGAACTGTCTGTCAGTTCAACATGGATCGGACACGCATTTCCAACCTATGTGACACCCAAAGTGGTGGTGCATGCCGAGGCTCTGGATCGTGATGGCAAGGTGCTGCAAAAGTGGCAGTGGGAGATCATTCGTGAGGTCTATTATGAAGACGGTTGGAAAGAACAGCGTGATACACGGCTGATGCCTGGAGAGCGCCGCAAGTTTGCGGTGAAAGATGTTCCTGAAGAATCAACACAAGTCGAGTTCGTTGTCGATGTGATACCGGATCATTTCTACAAAGGTGTCTACAAAGGCTTGCTAAGCGACTCATTGGAGAGCGATGCGGAAAAACTGATCAGGCAAGCGATAAAGCAGGCGGAGGTCAATGATTACAGGCTGTTTGAAGGCTCTGTGCAGCTGGATTAGCTTTCTGGATTGGGACGGTCTTTCAGCGCATTCTGAATGCGTGTTCTGCTGCTTTCAGGTAGAGAAATACGCTCATCACTCTCTTTCCGGCTTCGAATGGTGTGAAAGAGTCGGTGTAAAAGTTCAATGTTTGAGGCGTAGTTTCTGCATGCGCCACACATCAGCAGGTGTATGCGAAGCCGCAGCCGTTCGGAGAGCGACAATGTACGCTCGAATCCATCCGATTGAAGCTGGCTGGCTTTTTTGCAGAAGTGGTTCATGACTGACGGTTACCTCCAAACCAGTTGAATTCAAGGCAGGTGCGCAGGGCGAGGCGAGCGCGATGGATCAGGACGTGAAGATGAGTCGAAGTGATGTCGGCTTCCTTACAGACGACATCGCTATCTTCGCCGATCACCTCCCGCATGGTGAAGACGATCTGCTGTTTCTCGGGAAGTTTACCGACACACTCCTGAAGCACTTTCTGAAACTGATCGCTTCCATATAAGTCTTCCGGATTCTCTTTCCATGATCGTGGTGCATCGACCCAACTGCCATCGGCATTGAAGAGGGCAGAGGTCGGATCTGACTCAACCGCTTCATTCAGGTTTCTATTGCGAATCTCTTTACGGATATGATCGATGATCTTGTGCTTGAGAATGCCGACCAGCCATGTTTTCACGGAGGAGTTGCCGGCAAAGTTGTTCCATCCCCTCCATGCTGCCAGAAGTGTATCCTGCACCATGTCGGCAGCCAGCTCTTCATCATGAAGCTTCGACATGGCATAACGATAGAGATAATCGCCATGCTCTTTCAGCCACAGTTCCGGGTTGCTTGTCTCTTTAGTCACAAGCGGAGCATGCCACGGGCGAGCAGGGCGTCAAAGCTCGTACTTCAAAAAGCGGTATACTTCTTGCTCGGCAAAATCCATATTGTACCGTGAAGGTAGGAATTGAATGGACAGTGAACTGCAAAACAGGCTGATGAAGGTGGTGGATCAGATGCCGCCTTTTCCCAAGAGCGTGCATCGTGTGATTGAGCTGACGAATGACCTGAACTGTGCTCCGAAGGATCTGGTTCAGGTGATTGAGCATGACCCGGTGATCACCATGAAGATGCTCAAACTTGTCAATTCCGCCTTCTTTGCCCTGTCAAAAAGTGTCACCTCTGTCAGGCATGCAGTCGTCTATCTCGGCCTTAATACCGTCAAGAATCTTGCGTTAAGTATCGCTACTGTGCAGTGCCTTCCGAGTAAGAATACAGCCGAATTCAACTCCAATGATTTCCTGCTTCATTCGTTAACCACAGCCTCTATTGCCCAGAGAATCGGCAAGGAGTTTCTCGGTAGCGGTGACACATCTGACCTTTTTGTGACCGGGCTCTTGCATGATTTCGGTAAGGTGGTGCTGGCGCAGTTCATGTCCGAAGATTTCGGCAAGGCGATTATTATGGCCAAAGAGAAGGGGATTTCCCTGCATGAGGCTGAGATGGAACTGATTGGTGCAGATCACACGACCATCGGTGCCATGCTGGCTGAAAAGTGGGAACTTCCCAAAGAGCTTACAGAGTGTATCCGCAATCACCATAATGCCGATGCCATTGATGCCTCACCGGATATTGTTGATGATTGCGTCTTTGCCGCTGATCAGATCAGTAAAAAGTTGGAATTTGGATTTAGCGGCAATCCGATCATCGAAGAGTTTCCCGATCACATGGTCAAACGCTTTGGTATGGGGATGGATCAGATGATCGAGGTATTAGGAGACCTGAGTCATGAAGTTGAAAAAGCTGAATCTTTCATTTACATGTAATTGGATTGCTGTGCTAGGCTTACAGAATGAAGATTAAGTTTTGGGGTGTCCGCGGTTCCATTCCTTCACCGGGGCCGGCAACCGTCAAGTATGGTGGAAATACCACCTGTATCGAGGTGCGTTCAGACGCCGGCGAGTTGATCATTCTTGATGCAGGAACCGGTATCTTTCCACTGTCTCAATCACTCTTTTCAGAATTTCCGCTGACATCGAATATTTTTAATACGCATACGCATTGGGATCATATCCAGGGGTTGCCCTTTTTTATTCCGTTTTTTGTACCCGGAAATCTGGTGAAGATTCATGGCGCTGCTGATCCGGTATCTCAAAAGGGTATTTCGGAGATTCTCTCTGCCCAGTTGCAGTACAGGTTCTTTCCGATTCGTGAAGCGGAACTAAAATCGGATATCGAATATTACTCTCTTAAAGAGGGTGAAAAGGTGGTGGTTGGTGATGCTACCGTTACGCCGGTGATGATGAATCACCCGGTTATCAATTTTGGTTATCGCATTGACTGTAATGGCAAGTCAGTCTTTTTCACTGGTGATCATGAACCTCTGCGCAATATCTATACGCCTGAAGAAAAAGAGGAGTATCAGGAGTATAAGGAGATCATGGCACAGAAGAACAGACAGATTCTGGATGTCATCAGCGGTGTGGATGTATTGATTGCCGATACTTCATATACACCTGAAGAGTACATGCAGAAGATCGGTTGGGGGCATGGTACCTTTGATACCTCCATCCAGATGGCCAAGGAGGCCAAGGCCAAGGCGCTATACTTCACTCATCATGAACCAACCCGAAGTGATAATGCGCTTGAGGCGGTGTTCGCCGAAGCCCTTTCCCGAAATACCCGACATGAAGGTGATCCGGACTATTTCCTGGCACGCGAAGGATTGGAAATAGAACTTTGATGATTCATGCGCAATAGGCCTCCTGCCCTTTGCAGCTATCGTTCCGAAAAATTAATGACCGATGTTTTGTCGCCTCTCTTCTGATTATGAGTACGAGGGAAAAGATGCGAACGAAATTCCATTCGTACGATTGATGCTGGGAACCATGCGTGTTTTTGGCCACAGGGCTTTCAGATCAACCTCCTGCTTGAAGATAAAGAAGTTCGCCAGTGATGCCCGGTAGATGCTGTAGGCGATCACCTCTTCAGTAATCTCCATGACGATCTTTGCCTGATCATCAATGAATGCGAGATCGCCAATCTGTGCGCCTTCAGATAGGCCAGTCCGGTGGGTTGTTCCGTCATCCAGTTCAATGACCAGATTGATGGAGCCGGAACGGATCATGTAAATACACCCTTCACTTCCGCGTGTTTCAATATGTACCTTTTCACCTGTTCTGAAGCGGTGGGTCTGAACAAGCCTTGGAATGCTCCCTTTCTCCGCACTGGTGAGATCACGACAAAATATCGTTGCCTCCAGCCAATCAAAATCAATATCTTCCATACGCTCTCCGACACAAGGGATGCCCTAGTCAATGGTTTGGGTCGATATTATATGGGGCGGAATGCTTGCTGCTATCGCATAAATATGCGGCACCGTTTTTTTGAGGTTGTTCACACCCGATAGAGCCAATCTCCTCAATGCCTAAGGAAGGACGGGTCTAATAAGGGTGACCAGAGCAACAATGATAATCGCCATAATCAGGTTAAGACGAATGCCGGCACGCACCATCGTTTTCATCGGCACCTGATTACTGCCGAAAACAATGGCATTGGGCGGTGTGGCAACCGGCAGCATGAATGCACAGGAAGCAGCCAGCGTGGCTGGAATCAGCACCATGACTAGGTCCATGTCATTGGCCAATGCGGCGGCGGCAAGGATGGGAAGCATCACCTGCGTGGTCGCCGTGTTGCTGGTGACTTCGGTGAGGAAGGTGATGGCTAGCGCAATGCCCAGCATCATGATGATAATCGGTACACCGGCCAAAAAACCGAGTTGATCACCGATCCATAACGACAGGCCGGAGTGCTGCATGCCCGATGCGAGAGCAAAACCACCACCCAGAAGCAGTACAATCTCCCAGGGGAGTCGCCCGAATGACTCGCGGTTAAGAATGGGGATGCCTTCTGCGCTTCTCAGAAGAAAAAGAAGCGTGGCACCGAACATGGCCACTGTACCATCATCCACGCCCGGAAAGGGGAGAAGAGAAGACCAGCCGGGAATAGTGAAGCCTTCAATGACAATGCTCTCTCTACTCATCCATAGCGTGGCAGTCATGCCCAGAACGAAGGCGACATGCCGTTCTTCACGGCGCATTGGACCAAGACTCAGGAGCGCATTTTGCAGCTGATTGGCGTTCGATGGTTTCCAGGGTAGTCGTGCCAGTCTCGGGCCAAGTACCAGAAACAGAACGACCAGACCGGCGATGACCATTGGCAGGCCTATCATCATCCACTCCAGAAAGGATGGAGCCAGTTCAGGTGCAACAGCCCGGACATTTTCCAGAAATACCAGGTTGGGGGCAGTGCCGACAGGTGTGCCCATGCCGCCGATATTGGCGGAGTAGGCAATGATCAGCAGAAAACTGGCTGCCATCGGGCCGACACTCTCTTCGCCATGCTCCTCAATCAGGCGGTGCAGCAGCGGCAGGGCGATAGTCACCATCAGCATCGTGGTGGCGGTATTTGATATCCACATCGATAGAAATGCTGTGGCTACCGCAAAGCCCATGGCCAGTTGCAATGGGCTGGCGTGGAGCCTGGCCAGCATATTCAGGGCAATGCGTTTGTGCAGGCCGGTGTTTTCCATCGCCTGAGCAATGAGAAAGCCGCCAAGAAAGAGAAAGATGATGCTGTTGATGTACTTCGGTGCGATCTCTTTGCCGGTGGAGATGCCAAGCAGTGGGAAAAAGATCAGTGGGATGATGGCCGTCAGCGCCAGAGGAACACATTCGGAGATCCACCAGATGGCCATCCAGACCGCGATCGCCAGCATGGCCGGAGCCTGCGGATGACCATCGATATCCAGGCCGGCCAAAATGGCGATGGCAGCGATTGGTCCTGCTATGCGAGCTGTGTTATTCAGTGTTATCATGGAGCTGACGGCGAATTTCCCTTTTCCTTTGTTAAAGGAACCGTATCAGGCATAGGTGCCGTAGGAATATATATGTGCACAGTTGTCCCCTTTCCAACCTCACTTTCAACTTCGATGATGCCACCATGCCTTGTTACGGTGCCATATACCATCGAAAGACCAAGCCCTGAACCCTCTCCGACATTTCTGGTGGTGAAGAAGGGTTCGAATATGTGAGTTTTGTCAGCTGCTCCAATGCCACAACCATTGTCTTCGACAATGAGGTGGGCCAATTTCTGCTGGATGTTATGATAATTTTTTTTGAATCTTTCATCAGCAATGAAGGGTGACAGGGAGACCCTGACTGTAGGGTTTTTCTGCTTGGAGAAGGATCGCCTGGCATTGTCCAGAAGGTTAATAACGGCTTGCTGACATAGGGATTTGTCGCCGTTGATGTACAACCTTTCACTGCAAATGTCGAGAGTGAATGAGATGTTTTTCGGTATCACTTCTTTAAGCAGAGTGTTGCTCTCTTCTAAGAGCTCGTTGAGTAAATAGATTTCACGTTTGATCCTGTCTTTGTTTGCAAATGTCAGAAGCTGTTGAACTACTTTTGCTGAGTTGGTGCTCAGCTCATCGATGGTATCCAGCCTTTTGCTCAGTGATGGATGATTCCTTGCCTCATTCTTCGCCAAATAGATGACCGCCTTCATGGCTGCAAGCTTGTTATTGAAATCGTGAGCGATGCCTGCTGCGAGTATTCCGATCGCATCCAGTTTTTGGGCCTGGAGGAGCTCCGATTCAAGGCGTTTTTTTTCTGTTACGTCATGGGCATTCACGATTGCACTGATGTTTGATTTGTCATCTGTATAGGCTTTGCCGATCAAGTCGAGGATGCACCAGTTTCCATCAGCTTTTTTGAACTTGGCCTGGTCTCTTTCAATCAGCCCTGGATGCATGACGATTCGTGCAAGTTTTTTGCCGATTCTGATCCGGTCGTTCTTATGTATGAATTCGAATGCATTGAATCCGCATAACTGTTCCGGCTTGTAACCGAGGATGGTTTCGCAGGCTGGGCTGATAAACAGGAACTCACCGACAGGATCAATCACGGTGATGATATCGGTCGAGTTCTCAATCAGGTTTTTGAATTTCTCCCCACTATACAGAATGGATTGCCGATTCTTGAAGTTTTGCTGCTCGTAGAAATAGGCGAAAGCGGTGAATGAGGCATAGGCAATGGCGGCACGTACCAGTATGTCAGAACTGTAGGGAAGAGGAGAGGCTCCAATGCCCATGGCTGTAAGCAGAGAGATGTTGATAAGGAAATATCCCATTGCCCAGAGAAGGCCAAGGTGAAGTCCGTTCAGGAAGAATACAACAAACGGGAACAGGAAGCTCCAGTAGATGCCGGTGCCGAATGCCTTGCCTGTCACAACCAGATAGCTGAAAAAGAACATGGTGAATAGCGACAGGGTGAACGAGACTGCCTGGACAGGCAGTTTTCCAGATGATCCCAGCCATGTGATTTCAGCCGCAAGGATGGCAAAGATCGACTCAATGATCGCAAGATCATAATTCTCTTGTGTCAGATTGAAGATGGCGTAACTGCCGAGAATGATTGAGGCGAGGGTGGTGGCCCGGTACAGAGCCCTGTTGTTCGGGTCAATATGTTGCGACAACTGGAAGGGCGATCCCTCATCGTACAGGGGAGTGGGGGTTGGTCGGGTCTTATTAGGCGACGCCATTTTACAAATTGCTCCATTGGCCTTCCCGGATAGAGCAAAAGCTATCTCCCCTCATGTTTTCATTATAGATGATAGCAGATGCCCTTTTCAACCTACCTGACAAAAGGGTTATTGGTTCTATGGGTTAAAGCGTCTCTGTCTGGATGGTCAGTTGAGTCTCGAAATTCACCACGCCATCCATTAAGTTCTGCAGATGATCTACAGGAGCAGAAGAGCGATCCTTGGTTGGGCTATGTATGACTGGGCCAACTCCGCCTATACCACGACGGTGATGGCCGGGTTCTTCCCGGTCTTCTTTAAACAGTTCTGGGCAGCCGGGCTGAGTGCAAACGAGAGTACGTTCTGGCTCGGCGTAGCCAATGCACTGGCCGGTCTTGTCGTGGCCCTGTTGGCGCCCTTGCTGGGGGCGGTTGCCGATCAGGGTGGTTTGAAAAAGCGGATGCTGATCACCTTCACCGTCATGGGTGTGCTGATGACAGCGGCGCTCTTTCTGGCATCACACGGGGAATGGGTGCTGGCGCTGATGCTCTATCTCTTCGGGGCGATCGGATTCTCCGGTAGCAATGTCTTTTATGATGCACTGATTGTCGATGTGGCGGAGGAGCATGAACTGGATCGGGTTTCGGCCCTTGGCTATGCACTGGGTTATGTCGGCGGCGGCTTGCTGTTTGCCATCAATGTGGCGATGACACTCAAGCCTGCATGGTTCGGATTGGTTGATGCCGCCGAAGCGGTTCGATACTCCTTTCTGATGGTGGCCGTGTGGTGGGCTGTGTTTACCTGGCCGTTGATCAGCAGGGTGCATGAGAAGCATGAGGCGACCGACGTTGCATGGCACCGTACCGTTGTCTCCGGCTGGCATCAGTTTGTTGAAACCTTCCACCACATACGACAGCTAAGAGTGGTCTTTATTTTTCTGGCGGCCTACTTCCTCTATATCGATGGTGTCGGGACGATAGCCAGAATGGCTGTCGACTATGGTCTCTCACTTGGGTTTCAATCCAATGTTCTGATTGCCGCTCTTCTTCTCACCCAGTTTGTGGCATTTCCGGCGGCCCTTGTCTGGGGGCGAATCGGTGAGCGGTGGGGCGCCAAGCAGAGTATTCTTGTCTGTATCGCCGCCTATATCGCCATATGCCTTTGGGGTTACAGCATGGATAGCGAGGCGGATTTCTACCTGCTCGCATCGGCGGTCGGACTGGTCATGGGCGGTATTCAGGCACTTTCGCGCTCTCTCTATGCGCGACTGATTCCCGCCAACCAGTCGGCTGAGTTTTTCGGTTTTTATAACATGCTGGGAAAATTCGCTGCTGTTTTGGGGCCGTTAATGATGGGGGCGGCAAGTATGCTTTCAGGTAGTGCTCGTTTCTCGATTCTGGTCATTATTTTACTGTTTGCAGCAGGGGCTGTGTTACTCTATCGTCTGAATGTCAAATCAATTGAGGAGGTGGGCTCATGACCGCACTGATGATTGTTCTGGGAGTGATCGTATTCCTGATTCTCTACATTATTGTTATTTACAACCGACTGGTGAAACTGAAAAACCGCTTTAAAAATGCCTTTGCCCAGATCGATGTTCAACTTCGTCGCCGGTATGACCTTATTCCCAATCTGGTCGAGACGGCCAAGGCCTATCTGAAACATGAACAGGATACGCTGACCCATGTGATCGAAGCGCGAAACCAGGCCATGGCAGCGATGAAACGTGCCAGCGCCCATCCCGATGACCCCGGCGCCATCAAGGCGTTAGCGGGTGCTGAAGGGCTGCTGGGTGGAGCCATGCTCAACTTCAATGCGTTGCAGGAGGCCTATCCCGATCTGAAGGCGGACCAGACCATGATGCAGCTTTCGGAAGAGCTGACCTCAACCGAAAACAAGGTGAGCTTTGCCAGGCAGGCATACAACGATGAGGTGATGATTTACAATACTCAGCGTGAAACGTTCCCCGATGTGCTGTTCACCGGCATGATGGGCTTCAAAGAGGCCGAGCTTTTCGAGGTCGTAAACGATGAGGTCAAAGAACGCGTTAAAGTAAGCTTCTGATTCTAAAATATCTAAAAAAGCCATGAACTTTTTCGGATATCAGGAGCAGGCACGGAAAAACAGCGCCGTTCTGATCGCTCTCTTTGCCTTGTCGGTCATCCTGATCACTATTGCTGTCTATTTCGCCATTGTGATCGGCATATTGTTCGGTCAGATGTTTGTCGATCAACAGGGGTTCTCCGCGGATCAACTCTGGAGCCTTGAGCTCTTTTTCTGGTCAACTGTTCTCACCCTGACAGTGATTCTGGGTGGTAGTGCCTGGCGCATCCACACCCTTTCCGAGGGTGGCGGCGCGGCTGTGGCTCGTATGCTGGGCGGGAACCGTCTTCCTTCTTCCAGCCGTAATCCGCTGGATCGAAGGCTTCTTAATGTGGTGGAGGAGATGGCCATCGCTTCCGGTCTTCCGGTTCCTCCGGTCTACATTCTTGAACAGAGCGGCATCAACGCTTTTGCTGCCGGCTTTACCCCCTCCGATGTGGTGATCGGCGTGACCAGGGGGGCGGTCGAACTGCTCAATCGGGACGAGTTGCAGGGAGTGGTGGCGCATGAGTTCAGTCACATCCTTAATGGCGACTCGGCCATGAAGATGCGGATGATGGGGATGCTCTACGGTATAACGCTGGTTTCGGATCTGGGCATTACGTTAATGACCATGAAACACAGCTCCCGGTACGGCAGGGACAGGGGGTCACATCCGGGGCTCATTGTGATCGGCTTCCTGCTATTTATGGTCGGCACTGTCGGCGTGGTGATGGCCGACTTTATCAAGCGGGCAGTCTCCCGCCAGCGCGAATTTCTTGCCGATGCATCAGCCGTTCAGTTCACACGGAATCCTTCCGGTATTGCCGATGCGCTGAAGGTGATCGGCGGATATAAGAACGGTTCCAAGGTCTCCCATGTTGCTGCCGGTCAGGCCAGCCACTTCTTCTTCGGCAATGCGATTAAATCGTGGTATGCCAAGGATTGGTGGGCTACCCATCCACCTCTTGATGAACGCATTCGTAGAATTGAGCCTGGATTCAAGGGGACATTCGAGCGCATAAATTATCAGTCCAGGTCGCTGGCTAATAGCACCATGGCTTCAGCCGAACTGCTTGTTTCGCCTGATGACCAGGTGGCCCACTCCAGTGTCTCGCCGGAGCGAGTAATGTCCCGAATCGGAACGCCGGATGCCGGTTCCATGCAGGAGGCGGCACTGCTTATGGCGAAAATGCCTGCCAGGATTCGTGATTTCTCGCATGATCCGTATACGGCAAGGGCTGCACTCTATGCCCTGCTTCTGGATCGGCATCCTCAACAGCGGCATGTTCAGTTGCAGGTGCTGGAGAAGGTGGCTGACCCGAGTGTGTTCAGGGAGACGCTGGAGATTCAGCCTGAGATGGAGAAGCTGGCGCCGGAGCTACGGTTGCCGCTGGCCGAGATGGTGCTCCCCGCCTTGAAAGAGATGTCACCCCAGCAGTTCAAGAGTTTCAAGAAGGCGGTGGTTGCCATGATCAAGGCCGATAATGAGGTGACACTGTTTGAGTTTGTCCTCTATCGCATGGTGATCAGACGTCTGAATGGTGCGTTCTCCAACAGTGGCACGGTGCCTGTAAAGTACCATCGCATTGAGCCGTTACTTTCCCATGTCTCCGTGCTGATCGCCCTGCTGGCAAGAACCGGTCATGGCGAACATGCCGAGAGGGTGTTCGTCGAGTCGATGGCCTTGCTGAAGAGCGGGGATCACCGGATGCCGGATCAGAAAAATGCCAGGCTTTCACATTTTGACCGGGCGCTGACCGAACTCAATAAAGCCACGCCACAACTGAAGGAGTCGGTGTTGAAGGCGGCTGTGCATTGTGTCGTCTGCAACGGCGTCATCTCGGTGAAAGAGGGGGAGCTTCTGCGTGCCGTGGCCGATGGTCTGGATTGCCCGATGCCGCCGCTTTCTACAGGTTAATTTCAAACCCTTACCATTATCAGTTGCTGCATGTAAGCTTGGCTGCGAAATTTATTGGCGATTCTGTTTTGAAGATGCCAGGAGGAAACCATGGGACTGGGTACAACCGAGCTGATTCTTATTCTGGTGATCGTGCTGGTACTTTTTGGAGCCAAGAAGCTGCCTGAGATTGGTGGCGGTCTGGCCAGAGGCATCAAAAGCTTTCGTAAAAACATGGCCGATGAACCATCCAAAAATGAGTCAGAAAAAGAGCCGGACGCCGCCAAGGATGAGAGCAAAACATCCTGATTTCCCGCTTCTTGTAACAGGTTGAATCATGCCGGATATCGGACTTCTTGAGCTTATTCTCATCGGTATTGTCGCTTTTCTGGTGCTCGGACCGGAGCGCATGCCCGACCTCGTTTCACAGGTTGGCAGAACCATTCGTCATGCCCGCAAGTGGATGCATGAGATCAAGCAGCAGATTCATGACGAGACAGAGGTGCTGCGAGGTGAAGTGAGCGAGGTGAAGGATGCACTCTCCGATGGCATGAGCACCATGCCGGATGACGAACCCGCACCGAAAGTGAAAAAAGCCAAAGCGAAAAAAGCGGAATGAGTGACGCTTTGGAGGAGACGCCTCAGGTTTCACTGCTCTCCCATCTGCGGGAGCTGCGTACCCGTCTGAAAATCGCAGTGGCTGCCTATGTCATCGGTGTGGCCGTGCTGATGAACTTCTCCGATGTGATCTTCAATTTCATATCCATGCCGCTCAGGGATGCGCTGCCGCCGGGAACACCGCTGATCTTCCTCAACGCTCCCGATGTCTTCTTTACCTATCTGAAGATTGCTCTGGTTCTCAGTATCTTTGTCACCGCCCCGATCACCTTCTACCAGGTCTGGGCCTTTATTGCGCCGGGCCTCTACCAGCATGAGCGGCGTGTCTTTGTCGGTTACTTTGTTGCCAGTCTCGGACTTCTGTTTGCCGGTGCCGCTTTTGCATTCTATGCCGTGTTTCCGCTTATTTTCGAGTTCTTCCTGGGCTTTTCGACTGAGACGATTCAGGCGATGCCGGCTGTGAAGGAGTATCTGACGCTGGTGCTGAAGCTGCTGTTCGCTTTTGGCCTGAGCTTCCAGATTCCGATCATCGTGATGATTCTGGTGCGCCTTGACCTGGTCCAGATTTCAACGCTGACCAGCAAACGACGTTATGTGGTTGTCTGGGCCTTTATCGTTGCCGCCATCCTTACTCCGCCGGATATTATCTCCCAGACACTTCTGGCCATGCCGATGATGCTCCTCTATGAGGTGGGCATTATTCTCGCCCGGATGAAACGGGTGGAAGAACCGGCAGCCGATTCCTGATGCAAAGCTATAGACCAGGATTCCATCGTCTCATCATTGTTTCTCTGCTGTTTGCCATCGTTTTGTTTGTAGCATCCTGTGATCAGAGTGATGCCAAACTGCCTGCCAGTAACGATCTTCCGGACTTTGCATCATTTCAGGATGTGAAGGCGAAGAAGCTGGCGTTCTTTAATTATCTAAGGCCGATTGTGGAAACGGAAAATGAGAGGGTTCGCATACAGCGAAAGCGGATGGTCGATATTCGCAACAGGCTGGATCTCGGAAAGGCCATATCGGATGAAGATCAGGCATGGCTGATACAGCTGACTGAGGAGTATCATATTGATACTGCTTCACTCGATGAGGAGCAGCTGTGGAAGCTGCTCAGGCGACGAGTCGACACGGTTCCTTTCCGCCTGGCTCTGGCTCAGGCGGCCAACGAATCCAACTGGGGTTCTTCCCGTTTTGCCCGTGAAGGCCTCAATCTCTTCGGACAATGGTGCTTCACACCCGGCTGCGGCATGGTTCCGGCAAGGCGAGACGAGGGAAAACTGCATGAGGTGGCAAGGTACGGATCGGTGAATGAGTCCGTTGCCGCCTATATTCGCAGCATCAATCGCGTATATATGTATACACCGCTGAGGAAACTTCGTCGTGACATTCGCAAGCGTGGCGAACGGCCGACAGCCATTGAACTGGCTCAGGAGCTTTCCGGCTATTCAGAGCGTGGGGAAGAGTACGTCAAGGAGATCCAGTCGATGATCAGGATCAACTACTCCCTGATGGCAGGCGAGGTTTCGGCTATTAATTAGTCAGCATTCGGACAGAAGCGACCACTCATTTCAATCATGGCCCTAATTTTGCTATCAGACACAGGATGAAACAGCCAATACTTATAAGGGCCTAGAGATGATGTCACTTGATTCACATTCTAAGAATGCCCTTCTTTCAGGAATACTTGAGCTATCCGTTGAAGCAGTGATCTGTGTTGATGAAAATCAAAAGATTTTTCTGTTCAATCATGGTGCCGAGGACATTTTCGGCTACTCATCTGAAGAGGTTCTCGGAAAACCTATTGATATGCTCATGCCCGAAAAATACAGGCCCATGCATTACCAGCACATGCAGAACTTTATCAGGTCCGATGAGAGCTCCCGCCACATGAAGCGCAGGGCAGAGATCACCGGACTCAGAAAAAACGGAGAACAGTTTCCCGCTGAAGCATCTATTTCTAAAGTTTACATAAATGACAAAATAATTGTTACATCTATCCTGCAGGATATAACTGAGCGCAAGCTGGTATACGAGAAGCTTGCCCATCAGGCAAACCATGATTCTCTGACCAGCCTGCCCAATCGAGCTCTTCTCAATGATCGCTTGGAGCATGCTTTTGAGCGTGCCCGTAGAGACAATAACAAAGTAGCAGTCCTCTTTCTTGACCTGAATCGGTTCAAAAACGTTAACGACAGCTATGGATATTCAGTCGGTGACAAGCTACTGGTAGAGGTGTCGGAAAGGCTTACTTCCAGGATGCGTGAAGAAGACACGATTGGCCGATTGGTTGGAGATGAGTTTCTCATCATTATGGAAGAGCTTAACAGGGCTTCGGATGCTGGGGTTTTGGCTCAAAAGCTTGCCGATTCATTTACTGAACCGTTTATCATAGAGGGTCATGAACTTTTTATGAGTACAAGTATTGGAATCAGCGTTTTTCCGGATGATGGTGAGAAAAGAAGTGAGCAAATTTCCAATTCCGATGTGGCCATGTATCAGGCAAAAAAAGATGACAGAAACAGTTATCGTTTCTATTCACAGGAGTTAACCACCGCTGCAGTTGAACGGACCGCATTGGAAGCTCAATTGCGATCTGCCGTTCAACGAAATGAGCTTGTTCTCCATTATCAGCCACAGGTATCACTTAAGAGTGGAGAAATTATTGGAGCAGAAGCGCTGGTGCGCTGGAAGCATCCTGTTATGGGGATGGTCCCGCCTGGAAAATTTATTCCGCTTGCGGAAGAGAGTGGATTGATCGTCCCTATAGGCGAGTGGGTGTTGCGTGCAGCTTGTGAACAGATGGCTGCTTGGAAGAGTAAAGGCTACTCAATTAATCTCTTGGCTGTAAATGTGGCCGGGCCTCAAATTACTCGAATAGACCTGGTCTCTCTGGTTAAGGAGATTCTTGAACAGAGTCGCCTGAATCCAAGTTGTCTTGAGCTGGAAATTACCGAAGGGTTTATTATGCATGATCCCAGACAAGCTATTCGCCTGCTTCATGAGCTGAAACAGTTGGGGATCGTATTGGCAATTGATGACTTCGGCACGGGCCATTCATCGTTGGCCTATTTGAAACAGTTCCCCATTGATAAACTGAAAATTGATCAGGCTTTTGTGAAAAATGTATCGAATGACAGGCATGACGATGCCATTGCCAGGGCTGTTGTCACACTGGGCCATGCACTTGATCTCAAGGTGATTGCAGAGGGAGTAGAGACGGAAGATCAGCAAGAGTTCCTGAGTTCAGAGGGGTGCGATGAAGGTCAGGGATATCTTTATGGTCGACCCATAGAAGCTGAAGAGTTTGAGAAGTTGCTGGCCGGGTAAGCGTATGTTTCCGCCCGAAAGCGAACATTCAGGCTTTGATGGTAACCGGCTCTCCGGGGAAGGTGTTTTCAAAAAGTTCCAGCAAATCAAGGTTTTGCATGCGGATACAGCCGTGGGAGCAGGGGGTGCCGATCGAGGCTTCATTATGGGTGCCGTGGATGTAGATGTATCGGGACTTGGTGTCGACTCTTCCACGCCGATTCTTTCCTGTTTCGCATCCGGTTAGCCAGAGAATGCGTGTCAGAATCCAGTCGCGGTCGGGGTCATCAGTTTCCGGATCGAAGATGGCAAACGGTTCGCGAGCCCTGAATGCTGTCATAAGAGGCATTCCCTCACCGATCTTTTCGGCAATGCGGTGTTTGCCGAGCGGAGTCTGGAAGCTGCCCTCTCTGTTGCCGCACCCATTGGCAGCCGTTGAAACCGGATAGGTGTACCAGACGCCGGTTTTGCGACGATGGTGTAGCAGTTGCTCGGAGACAGAGATAATAATCATCACGGCAGTGTAGCTGTTTTGGCGGGCTTGTGCGAAGAGCATTAGGCCCTACAATGCGGGCAACTATTTAACTTATCGGGAGCGAAACATGGACCTCAGTAAAATTCCGGCAGGCGAACATCCGCCACACGACATTAATGTGGTGATTGAGGTGCCTCAGCACGCCGATCCGATTAAGTATGAACTGGACAAGGCATCCGGAGCTGTATTTGTTGACCGCTTCATGCATACGGCGATGCACTATCCGTGCAACTACGGCTTTATCCCGAACACCCTGTCGGATGATGGTGATCCGGCAGATGTGCTGGTGGTTACCCAGCATGCGCTGGTTCCCGGCTGTGTGATTCCATGCCGTCCCGTTGGCGTACTGATGATGGAAGATGAAGGTGGCATGGACGCGAAGATCTTGGCTGTACCCGTTTCGCGCCTGAAACCTGTTTATGATCATGTCAAAGGTCCTGAGGATCTGCCGAAATTCCTGATCGACCAGATTCAGCACTTTTTCGAGCATTATAAGGACCTTGAGCCCAATAAATGGGTGAAAGTGACTGGCTGGAAGGGTGCCGAAGAGGCGCGTGCCGAGATCATGGCATCCATCGCCCATCACATTCAGCAGGAGCAGGGACTGGGCTGATAAACCTTGACCCGGTTGCTGTTTTAAACCTATAAAGACGACTGAGCAATCAGTCGTCTTTTTTTTGGATGGGAGGAAGCGATGGTGGAAAGCATGATACCGATCATTTTTGGTGCCGCTGGTCTGGCCGTAGCCTGGCTTATTTACAGAGACATTCTTCGTTATCCGGCCGGTGAGGGTAAGGTCAAGGAGATTGGTGATGCCATCCATTCCGGCGCCATGGTTTTTATCCGACGGGAATACTCGATCCTTATCATCTTTATTGCCGTCGTAGCTCTGCTGTTGAGCATCAGCCTTGGTATTCCAACGACCATAGCCTTTCTTGTCGGCGCCGGCTGTTCAGGTCTGGCTGGTTATGTCGGCATGTATTCTGCAACGCGCGCCAATGTGAGGACGGCGACAGCTGCACAGACCCGCGGCATTGCCAAGGCACTTCAGGTGGCCTTCTACGGCGGTTCCATTATGGGACTTACCATCGCTTCGCTCGGCCTGCTTGGCCTTGGCACCCTCTATCTCTTCTTCGGCGGCGACCCTGAAAGCGCGCATGCGATTCACGGTTTCGGTATGGGTGCCTCTTCCGTGGCTCTCTTCTCACGTGTGGGGGGCGGCATCTTCACCAAGTCAGCCGACGTGGGTGCTGACCTCGTCGGCAAGGTCGAGGCCGGAATCCCGGAGGATGATCCACGAAACCCCGGCGTGATTGCCGACAATGTCGGTGACAATGTCGGTGATGTGGCCGGTATGGGTTCGGATATTTTTGAATCCTATTGCGGTGCAATGATCGCAACCATTGCGATGGCAGCAACTATGTCTGCCGCCTCTATCACTGCATTGGGCGGTAATCAGGATAATCTATTATTCCTGCCACTGGCTTTATCATCA
>JBNKZS010000025.1:0-31350 GCA_050301755.1 Mariprofundaceae bacterium | reverse complement strand
GTTGGTAAGTATTACCGAAGTGTCGGCACCGTAGTTTGGCAAGAATTCATTTGTGAAGTCGTCCTGATCGACATCGCCATCAAAGTCGAGGTCGCCGAACGTGAGTGGCTCGCCACCATTGCCGGTGAAGATGTTGATGCCAAGCATCTTGTCGAGTTTGTGCGTAGTGCCGGGCGTGGTGTGACAACGCATCGCCGGGATTCAACCGGTTAATCGATTCTTCTATGGGAGACTCCCCAAAAATCGGGCTGATTGCAGGATATGGCTCATTTCCATTGGAGATGGCTGCGGAACTTAATCGGCTCGGTTATCAGGTGCATGCTGTTGCTGTACGGGAAGAGACGTCCAAGGAGATAGAGTCTGTGGCTGAATCGGTTTGTTGGCTCCATGTCGGCCAGATCGGCGCCATGATCAGGGCGTTCAAGAGCGTTGGCGTCAGTGAAGTGGTCATGGCTGGAAAGGTTCGTAAGCTCCATCTGTTTCGCAATTTCAAGCCTGATCTTGTAGCCATTAAGACCCTTCTGACGCTTCCGGATCGTCGTGATGATTCTATTCTTCTCGGTATTACTTCGGTTCTCTCCAAGGCCGGCCTCACCGTACAGTCCCAGGTTGAACACGCCGGAGAGATGATCGCGCATCAAGGAATGCTGTTCGGTCCAAAGATCGACAAACAGAGCCTCAAAGATGCCCGTTTCGGTTTTTCCCAGGCCAAGTCAATCGCTGGAATGGATATCGGCCAGACCGTAGTGGTACAGGACCAGGCCATGCTTGCCGTTGAGGCGATTGAGGGTACTGATGAGGCGATTAAGCGTGGTGGTGCTCTGGGTTCCGGTAAGGCTGTAGTAATCAAAGTGGCCAAGCCTGATCAGGATCTCCGTTTCGACGTACCAGCCTTTGGCCCGGATACGCTTGACGTGATGCACCGGTCCGGCTGCAGGGCGCTGGTGGTTGAAGCCGGCTGTACCCTGATGCTTGAGCGTCACAGAATTACCGAACTGGCTAAACAGTACGGCATCTCCATCTATGGCATGAGTGGGGATGAAGAGGCATCCTGAGATTTTCATCTGTGCAGGTGAGGCGTCGGGTGACCAGCATGCCTCGGCACTGATCCGTGCGATCCGTTCCCAAAATCCCCATGTCATGTTCCACGGTGTGGCAGGTCCTCAGATGGTAAAAGAGGGGTGTCATGTCCTGCATCGCATGGAAGAGCTCAATGTGATGGGAATTGGTGACGTGATCAGGGCTCTGCCGAGGATCAGTCGTATCGAAAAAAGTCTTCTTGCATCCCTGCAAACAAACCGTCCCGATATAGCTATACTGGTCGATTTTCCCGGCTTCAATATGCGTTTGGGCAGAAAACTAAGGTCGATGGGGATTCCCGTAATTCACTATATCGCCCCCAAGCTATGGGCCTGGGGCGCATGGCGCGTATCCAGGCTTAAACAGTCTCAGGATCAGCTTGTCTCCATTCTGCCGTTTGAGGAGCAGTGGTTCGCCGCACATGGAATCAAGGCGACCTATGTAGGAAATCCCAGTGCCTTGGAGTGTCGCTCGGGATGGGATAGGGATGAATTTCGGCATCAACTTGGTATTGATGGCGCTAGTAAAGTGATCGCTCTTCTTCCCGGCAGTCGTCCGGGAGAGCTGGTAAGGCACGTGCCGCTGATGGCCGAGCTGAACAGGGAGATCAGAACACGGTATCCGGATGCCGTTACGGTGACCAGCCGGGCACCGGGGGTGAGTGATGATCAGTTGCGCCCATTACTGGATGCTGGTGTTATCCTTATTGACCGCCAGCAGCAGGGATATGCACTGAGGGCCGACGCGGCGATTGCAGCTTCAGGTACAGCGACGCTGGAGCTGGCGCTATGGGATGTGCCGACGGTACTCGTCTATCGAAGTACGCCGATGATGATGTGGCTGGGGCGCAAACTGGTGAAGGTGCGTTGCGCAGGCCTTGCCAATATCATCCTTGGCGATGAACCTGTGATGCCGGAACTGCTGCAGGAGGAGGCCACCGTTGAAAACATTTTCCGGGAACTTGCCCCGATCATCGAGGGAGGAGCCGCAGCAAATCAACGACTCAAGTTTTCAGAGCTTAGAGATATCCTGACCGACAGGAACCCCTCAGATGAACTGGCGAAGATCGTTCTTAAGCAACTGGGCTGAATGAACCGAATCAGTCGCCAGTAGCGATACGATCGACCAGCTGTTTCACGGTTGGAATGAAGCCGCCGGCGTAGAATGGGTCTTCAGCAAAGCGGTAGGCAGCATGGCCGGCAAACATCAGGTGTGAATCTGGATTGCCGCCATGGGCAATCTCCTGCAGCGCTTTCTGAATGCAGAAGCTGCGCGGATCGGCTTTGCGTCCGGTTGTTCCCTGTTCGTTGGCAGCCCAGTTGGAGAATGAGCACTGTGACAGGCACCCCATGCAATCAAGCTGATCCTGTCGAATCTCTTTCGCCTTGTCAGGAGATACAAAGACAAGTGTTGAATCCGGTGTCTGCAGTGGTTTGCTATAGCCCTCCCTGATCCAGCCCTCTGCGAGCTTTTTACCCTGTTTGGTGACAAACACTTCACGGTTACGAACGCCAAACACAAACGGTTCGGGGTGGTCTTCAGCTGCGTGATCCATAAATGCAATCTCACGGTCAGAACGGTCGTAAAGTTCATGCAGGAAGCTGTTGTAGACTGCCGACGAGTAAAAACCGGTCGGTGAGAACTTGTTCAGTTTAATATCACCCTCTTTCAGGTGAAGTAGACGCTGTTTCCATGCGTCGGAGATCGGGCTCTCCTGTGTCAGCATGGGACGGGTACCGTACTGGAAGGTGATGGGGCCGATCTCGGGGTTGTTAAGCCATGTGCTCCATTCACGCAGGAACCAGACACCGCCTGCCATGACAATCGGGGTGTTCTCAAGCCCGAAGCTGTTCATGGTTTTGCGCAGTTCGGCCACACGCGGATAGGGATCCTGAGGCCGCTCAGGGTCTTCCGAGTTGGAGAGGCCGTTATGACCGCCTGCCAGCCACGGGTCTTCATAAACCACGCCGCCCAGCCATTCAGGGGTTTTCCGGTATGAGCGCAACCAGAGTGCACGGAATGCGCGTGCGGAAGAGATGATCGGGTAGTAGTGGACCTGATGTTTGGCCGCAAGGGTTGATAGTTTGAAAGGCATGCCTGCGCCACAGGTGACGCCGTGGATCAGCCCCTTGGCGCCTTCAAGAACGCCTTCCAATACCTGCTCAGCACCACCCATCTCCCAGAGTACATTCATATGGATGCGGCCGTTACCGTTGGAAACTTCATGGGCCACTTTTGCTTGGGCGATACCACCGGCGATGCCTTGGGTAACCAGCTCTTTAAAGCGGGCAATGCGGCTTTTACCGTGATAAACGGTACGAATAATATTGCCGTTTTCATCAATGCTATCGGCATTGACTGCCGAAAATGTACCGACGCCACCGGCTGCAGCCCAGGCACCTGTTGTTTCGCCATTGGAGACAGCAACGCCTTTGCCGCCTTCGATAAGGGGCAGGACTTCCTTGCCTGAGAGTTGAATGGATTCTAGCGAAAATGACATGCTGTTCCTTATGGTTCAATACACTCGTCCCGGAGATCAAAAGGGGTGTTTGCTGAACTAATCTGAAATATTTACCATAATCTATGAAATGAAAGGGCTTGCGGCAACCATGCGATGCTAACTTCATAGTGTTAAGCGGTTTGAATTGGCATAAGATCGGCAAATGTCATATCCCCATCGTTTTTACGCTATTGTTATTCCAGGTCTTGAGGAGGTTGCCGCTAAAGAGCTTGCGCAGCTTTCTGCCCATGAGATCAAGTCCGATAATGGCGGTGTTCACTTTTCAGGAACCATGGAGACGATGTTTCGTGTCAATCTGAGAAGCCGCACGGTTACGCGCGTACTGTTGCGGCTGAAACGTTTTACCACCATGACTCTGAATGAAATCAGGGCACATGCTAAAGGGATTGATTGGACTCAGTATCTGAATGGTGACAGCTCTGTTTCGGTTCATGCAAGTTGTCATAAATCAAGGTTGATGCATACGAAAAAACTTGAAGATGAGATAATATCAGTTATCGAAGAGCTCGGACTTTCTAGCAAGGCGGGGATGAGCTCTCAACAGATATTCATCAGGATTGAGAATAATCGTTGCCTGCTCAGTATTGATACTTCAGGAGAGCGACTGGATCGTAGGGGGTATCGACTAGAAGGCGGCAAAGCACCGGTTCGTGAAACCTTGGCTGCCGGCGTATTGCAGTGGATGGGGTGGAGTCCTGAAGAGCCGCTGATGATTCCGATGTGCGGTTCAGGGACGTTTGCTGTTGAGGCGGCTATGTTGGCGAACAAACAGCCGTCGGGTGGAGTTCGTGATTTTCCGTTTCTTGTCTGGCCGCAGCTGAAGAGGAGGGCATGGGAAAAGGTGCTTGATAAAACTAAAAGCATGGCTGTCGGAAACCGTAATGAAGTTGCTATCTTCGCCTCTGACCTGAATCCGAATGCCGTGGCGATTACTCTAAGAAACGCCGAACGCGCGGGTGTTGCTTCATCCATTCAGATCGATCAAAGGGATGTCAAAAATATCTCTGTCCCTTGCGGAGAAAAAACGGGCCTTATGATCTGTAATCCGCCTTATGGGGATCGAATTGATGCTGATATTCGGGCTCTGTATGTCTCTTTGGGGGAGGTTTACAAAGATCGTTTCGCCGGTTGGCGAATGGCCGTTTTTTCACCGGAGAAGGTATGTGAAAAAGCGCTTGGGTTACCTGTTAAAAAGAGGCTCAAGATCAAGCATGGCGGAAAATGGATCTATCTCCTCCATATTCAATCCTGAGCAACAATAACGCCTCATCATGAATCAGTAGGAGGCAGAGAGCTGCCCAAAATACTTTTTCGATTTATAGGTGAGGGATGTGGTGTTTGAAGTGCTCTTTGTCTGCTCGTATCCTACGGTAGCCGTAAGACCGATTTTTTCCCAAAGCGAAGCCTGCAATTTCACCCCTACGGTGGTCAGGGTCGATTCAATTCGCTGATTGGCTGCTACATCGGTATATACCTGCCTGGTTAAGACGCTGCTCGGAAGAGTGTTGTATTTTCTGTCGGAGTAGCTGGCACTTCCAAGCAGGGCTAGTTTTGATAACTGTCCTGTGAATGGCACTCTTAAATCGGCTCTTACCATGTGCTCCTGAAAACCGCTCTCAAGTGCCTTGACGGTACTGTTTACCGTGTTTTCATCATTGAAAGTGTAATCGACTGTCAGGTTGGCCGGCCACTCTTTACCTGTATATGTGGCCCCGATTCCGTAGCTCCAGGTATTGGCATCAAGGTAGGTCAGTGACTGGGTTGAACTGAGCGTAGTCGTCGGATCTGTTGATGTGTATGCGCCGGTATAATTTTTTTGCAGGTATGCCACATGCAGGTTGGCAGATCCCTGTTTTGATTCGAGATACCGCGTTGCCGTAAATGTGGCTCCATAGTTGTCAGCCAATTTCTGATGGTTGTAGTCGAAAAGCTGGATGTCTCCCTTGAGCCTGAAGTCCATCTGCTGATTCGGGTGGAAGCTGATCTCGGGATTGATGAAGTGCCCGTGGAAATCAAATGCCTTGGCATTTTGTGCAGGGCCGTCATTTTTGGAATACATGATGCCATAATAGAGATAACCGAGTTTGGCTTTGATGCTTCGGCTCAATTCAAACTGACGGGTACTTAACAGACCGATCAGAGTGACCCCCTGGCTGCCCAGTTTTTCGCTTCCTACCGTGCCTGTTTTTGAACCGGAGTTCACATTGTCATTGTAGAAATATTCAGTGGAGAGATAGACGTTAAAAGGGCGGGTGAGCGGAGCCAGTGCTGAGCTGTATGCCTTGGCAGCTGCGCCATAGGGGGATTCCGGATCAACCGCTTCAAACTCCTTGATGGCGGCAATATACGACTGTTCATTATAGAGCATTTCCCCCATCTGGTAATGGGCAGGACCGGCATAGACACCATTTCTCTCAATCAGCCTGGCGTATATCTTTTTCGCCTCAGCATCGGCACCGGTTTTCTGCAGGCTGACGCCGTAAGCGAAGGCCTTGGCATCATCCTCTGGGCTGGCTATATACCGTTTTTTATTGATGGGTAGCGCCTTGTCAAACTGGTTGGCCCCTTGATAGGCCTGCACCAGTGCATCATCAATGCCTTCAACGGCAACAGGGGCTTTGGCGACATGTTCAAGATGTTCGATCGCCTCTTCGTACTTTCCTTTCTGGGTCAGGATGACACCCAGGAAATAGTGAGCGGACAGATTACCCGCTGCCTGGTCAATAACGGAGCGGAACTTCTCTTCTGCTATCTCATAATCCTGGAACTGGTAATCCTGAATGGCCTCATCAAGGAGTTCTCTTACTGGCTGAGCATAAAGTGTTGAGGTTGAGATGAAGAAAAGAAAAAGAACCGATAGCAGAAGTCGAAAAGTGTTCATGATCCTCCCCCAGAGAAGTTGTTTGCATAATCATGATAATTTGACCGCTTAATTGCAAGCTGCGACCTGCAATCAACAGGGAGGAAGATCGCAGCAACCGGGGTTGGCCCGGATGAAAAAAACAGCTTAAATTTTTTCTGTTACATGCTATAATTTCAACTGTAATTGAATGCCATCTTTGTCGTTTGCCTCAAAGACAGGACAGGCATCTGTTACAGGAGGCCGCCGTGATAATCCGTTTTCTTTCTGTTGTAACCTTCCTTCTTCTTTTTCCCTTCATCGCAAATGCTTCTGTCGCAGGTAGTGTCGATTACCTGACTGGCGATGCCTGGGTTGAAAGAGGCGGGGCTCGCATTTCACTGGCTGTCGGCGATTCGGTCGACGCAGGTGATGTGGTTGTGACGACACAGTCCGGAAGGGTCAAACTCATCATGAAGGATGAGAGTAAGGTTTATGTCGGTAGCCAGAGTAGAATCACCATTGACAATTATGAGATGCGTGGCGGAAGCCTCTTCTCCGGTTCATTCAATATGCTCTGGGGCAAGGTGCGCTTTCTGGTTACCAAGCTTAAGACCGGTTCAGCCTCATTCTCAGTACATACCAAGACCGCAACGATCGGTGTTCGCGGTACCCAGTTCGCTGTCATGCTCAACAAACCGGTTCAGCCTCAGCAGCTTGTTCCCACAACTGTCCTGCTTTTCGAAGGGGCTGTGATTGGTAAGTCCATCAAGGGACAGGTGGCAAATATTAAACCCGGGACCATTGTCCGGTTGAAGCCCGATGGTGCGATCCTGACCCGGAAAATTGAAAAACACGACTTGAGAGTGCTTGATATCGAGCCGCTTGCGCTCAGGAAGGGCCTCAGGCCTCTTAAGAAGGGTACAGCGTTGTCTTCACCGACAAGGCTGGGAACCAAGACGCTGAGTACAACAACGCTGAATTCACCAACGCGTTTGGACTCAACAACGACACTGGTTTCGCCGACCAAACTGGATTCAACGACAACACTGACTTCACCGACACGCCTCGATTCAAGCACAACGCTGATTTCGCCAACAACACTTGAGTCCGCAACGCTATTGAAGGACCCAACGCTATCGACCACAACTACGACACTGGTGAAGGATCCAACCTTGTCGACTACAACTACGACACTAGATCCTACGTTATCTACGAGAACGCTTTCAACGACTACGACATTGGATCCTGCGCTGTCGACTACAACGCTTACCGCGCCAACTACGACACTGGATCCTACGCTGTCGACTACAACGCTTCAGCCAAAGATTGATCCAACGCTTTCCACGACAACTACGCTTCAACCTAGACTGGATCCAACGCTTTCCACGACAACTACGCTTCAACCGAAGATTGATCCGACCCTTTCGACCACACTCCAGCCCAGACTGGACCCAACGCTTTCCACGACAACGAATACGTTGTCGACAACAACGAACAAGCTATCGACAACAACGACCACGATTACCCCGACAACAAGAACGATATTACCTTAATGGTTGGTACTTGAGTTCAACGCAAAAGAGGGAAGCTTATAAAGCTTCCCTCTTTGCTTACGATAAAAAAACAGGTTAGAGAAATAGCTTGAAAGCCGGGTTGTCGTCCTCGGTTACATAAGCGTAGCCAAGTTGGTCGAGGAAGGTTTGAAAGGCCTTCTTATCATTTGGTTCGACTTCCATACCCGCAAGCACACGGCCATAGGCAGCGCCGTGGTTGCGATAATGGAAGAGGGAGATGTTCCAGCGACCGGCCAGCTGGGTGAGGAACTCGAGCAGTGCCCCAGGACGCTCCGGAAATTCAAAGCGGAACAGTGACTCATGTTCAATCAGGTGACTTTTACCGCCCACCATGTGGCGGATGTGCAGTTTGGCCAGTTCGTTATCCAGCAGGTTGATAACCGGATAACCGTTGGTTTCAAGCATGGTCTGAATCTTGTCGCTCTCTTCATCATCACGGATGCTGATGCCGACAAACACATGGGCTTCACTCCGGCTTGAAATCCGGTAGTTGAACTCGGTGATTGACCGATCGCCGAGAAGATTGCAGAAGGTGAGGAATGAACCGGGTTTTTCGTCAATGGTGACGGCAAAAAGGGCTTCGCGCCGTTCACCGATTTCGGTTCTTTCAGCCACGTAACGCAGGCGGTCGAAGTTCATATTGGCACCGCTGTTGATACAGGCAAGGGTTTGATCTTTCAACTGATGTGCTTTGACGTACTTCTTCATCGCCGCTACTGCCAGGGCACCGGCCGGCTCGACAATTGCCCGAGAATCATCATAGATGTCCTTGATGGCAGCGCATATCTCATCGGTATCAACAAGGATGATCTCATCGACATATTTCCTGACCAGATCGAAGGTATGCTCACCGACCTGCTTGACGGCAACGCCATCGGCAAAGATGCCGACCTGATCGAGTGTGACGATCCTGTCAGCTTTAATGGAGTCATACATGGCCGCCGAATCGACAGGCTCAACGCCGATGATTCTGGTCTTCGGAGAGTAGTGCTTCAGGTAAACCGCCATACCGGCAGCCAGGCCGCCACCGCCAATGGGGATGAATACGGCATTGAGATCATTGGGGGACTGTCTCAGGATCTCTTCAGCAATGGTTCCCTGGCCGGCAATGACTTGCGGATCATCATAGGGGTGGACAAACACCATGCCTGTCTCATCCTGAAGCTTGTAAGCATGTGCGCTGGCGTCGGAGTAGCTGTCGCCTGCAAGCACTACGCTGGCACCCATCGACTCAACAGCCTTGACCTTGATGTCCGGGGTGGTGCGAGGCATGACAATGGTTGCCTTGATGCCGCGCTTTCTGGCGCTGAGCGCAACGCCCTGGGCATGGTTTCCGGCAGACGCACAGATGACGCCAAGCGCACACGCCGCATCGCTCAGTTGGGCGATTTTATTGTATGCACCGCGCAGTTTAAAAGAGAAAACCGGTTGCAGGTCTTCTCGTTTAAAGAGCACTTCATTGCCCAGTCGTTCCGAAAGTTTCGGCGCCATTTCAAGCGGTGTTTCGCGTGCTACTTCATAGACACGTGCGTGTTCGATTGCATCAAGGTATAACTTCGGCATGCGGCGTTATAACATGAAGGGCTCTTTGTGACCAAGAGCGAATTAAATATTCACAGCGTGGATCGACTTGATCGCGGGCTTGCCTATGGTGAAGCCTGTTTCGAAACCTTCCGGGTCATCCATGAATCTGTGTTCGGCTGGCCGGAGCACATGGCTCGACTGGCCAGAGGATTGAAAGCCTTTGGTATCAAAGGGAGCATGGTGGATTACGATGCTCTTTATGAACAGATACTCGGTCGGGCAATTGAGCATGGAGATGATACCCTGGTCAGGGTGACAGTGACCGGTGGCGATGCGTCTTGGGGATTGCTGCGGAACAAATCCCTAAAGCCGGAAATCTATATTCAATGCATGCCGTTCAAGCCGCAGGAGCAGGAGATTCACCTCTCTCCGAGGGAGTGGCCATTCTCCCTTCAAATGAAACTGGCCAAGCAGACGTGTGATTATGCCCTAACGCTTCAGGCCATGAACCGCTGGCAGCAGGAGGGTTTGAAACAGGGTGATACCCCGTTGATATGTAAAGATGGGCGGATGCTCTCCACACCTACAGCAAATCTGCTGCTGAACGTCGATGGCAATTGGGTTACGCCAGATGCGGAAGGCGGTGGAGTACTCAACGGAACCATAAGGGAAGCATTGTTGAAGAGTGGTGTCGTAAAGGTTGCCGACTCACCTCAGTCATGGATGGATGATTGCGAAGCGATGGCGGTGACCAATAGCGGCTGGTTCATCCGTATGGTCTCAACTGTTGAAGGGAGAGCATTAAGCCATGAAACCGGGCTGTTTGAGTCGCTCTACCAGATCTTGAGGGGCAAACCGGGAGTTCCAAGCCTATGAATCCGGAAGAGAAACCAGCGGTGAACAGGGATTGGAAAAAGGAGTGGATCAGGATCGCAGTTCTTCTGCCTCTGCTGCTGATCTTTACAGTACTCCAGCAGATTCACAGTGAACATGAATTGAAGGCGGTTGAAGTGACGGTCGAACCCGGTGCTGCCAGCGCTCATATTGCCAGAAAACTGGAAGAGACTGGAGTTATTGATTCGTCCTGGAAATTCAGGGTGCTTGTCCGGCTTACCGGCAAGGCGGGGGCGCTCAAGGTGGGGCAGTACCACTTTGAAGGAAAAATGAGCCTCTGGGATGTGGTTCATAAAATCGAGCGCGGTGATGTGATGCGCTTTCAGGTAACGGTTCCCGAAGGTTTGCGTACACACGACATTCTTGATCTGCTGGCTGAAAAGACCGGGACACCTTTAAGCCAGTGGCGCATGGCAATCGAAACGTTGCTTCCGGATGAGGAGTGGGAGGGAAGATTGCTTCCCGAGACCTACAGCTATGCCAAGCCTGTGAATGCCGAAGCGGTACTATCGCAGATGATGGAAGCCCAGAGTAAGGTGCTGGCATCCATTGCAAACAATGCACTGGAAACGGAAAGGCTTCGTATTATTGGCTCCATCATTGAAAAAGAGACGGGGGTGGATGCCGAGCGGCCTTTGGTGTCGGCGGCGATTCACAATCGTATTAAAATCGGCATGCCGTTACAGATGGACCCTACCGTGATCTACGGCATCTGGCGGCGCGATGGCTTATTTTCAGGAAACATCAGAAGAAAAGACCTGACTGCGGATACGCCCTGGAACAGTTATACCCGCAGAGGGTTACCCCCGACACCCATATGTAACCCGGGAGAAGCCAGCCTGCGTGCCGCTGCCAACCCTGCTGATGTGAGCTATCTCTACTTTGTTGCTGACGGTACGGGAGGACATGCTTTTGCTTCCACGCACGAGGAGCATCAGGCCAATGTGCAGAAGTGGATAAAGATCGAACGTGAACGGAACCGGAAAAGCCGGTGAACAGCGAGGTTGTTATCGTTGAGTTTATGCTTCCGGCATCCCAGGTTGTGCGCCTGCAGAGCATTCTGATGGGAGAGGATGGCCTGGCCACCATTCGATGCCTGGATCCGGAAAAGATGAAACAGCAGTTCTGGACAACGAAGGCACAATTGCCCGAGCTGTATGAATGGATCCATTCACTTCCGGGATCGTTAGGGGTTAAGATACTGGGTGAGTGGTTGTGGCAGCAAGAGAAAGAGGGAGTAGTTGTATGAGTCACGCAACAGGACGATTAATCACATTTGAAGGTGGAGATGGCACAGGCAAGAGCACCCAGCTTCGCATGACCGAGTCCTGGCTTCGTGAACAGGGGTGTCAGGTGCTGGTCACCCATGAGCCCGGCGACACTCCTCTGGGGCTGGAAATTCGCAGGTTGCTTCTTGAAGGACAGTATACACCAGTGCCGGAGTGCGAGCTTCTGATGTTTCTGGCCGATCGTGCCCAGCATGTTCGCGAAGTAATCATGCCTGCACTGAGGGCTGGTACCTATGTACTCTGCGACCGTTACTCCGATTCGACCATGGCCTATCAGCTGGCCGGCCGAAAACTGGCTGATCTGAATGGATTGAACGCAATGCTCCAGTTTGCTGAAATAGGTGTTACACCTGATCTTACGCTCTGGTTGGATCTTCCTGTGAGCGAGGCGCTGCATCGGATTCGTAGTCGAACAAACATGGGTGAAGAGAGCACGCGTCTGGACGAAGAGAAGCAATCATTTCATGAGGCGGTACATACTGCCTTTGCCGAGTTGCATCGCCTTCACGGCGAACGGATTTTCCATATTGATGCGTCTGAGTCGATAGAGTCTGTTCAGGCTAAGATTCAGTCAGTATTCAAAAGCCGGAGCCTTCTTTGATCTTTCAACCTGCACTGGGTCATGAGGCATTGCATCAGCGATTTGCCAGCGGTTTGGAGAACCGGAAACTTCACCATGCCTGGTTGCTGCACGGGATGAAGGGGATCGGCAAGGCCACTGAAGCGATGGCCATGGCTGCCCTCTACCTGTGTGAAAGTAGAGGAGAGGGGGGGCATGCCTGTGGCGAATGCCATGGCTGCTGCATGGTAAAGGCCGGATCGCATCCGGATTTCATTGCAGTGGAGCGGCTTGAAAAGAAGCGGGATATCAGTGTTGACCAGATTCGCGAAGTGCTCTCCTTTCTCTCCCTGAGCGGAATGGAGAGTGAAAAGCGGGTGGTGCTCATTGATGATGCCGAGACCATGAATATACAGGCTGCTAATGCCTTGCTGAAAGGTCTGGAAGAGCCATCTTCGGGAAGTCTGTTGCTGATGGTTTGCCATGACCTGATGCGACTTCCGGCCACCATACGTTCCCGTTGTATGCTGGGCCATTGTGCACCTCTGAACCAGGGGCATATGGAGAGGGTATTGTCCGGCATGGCTTTTGGTGATGATGCAAAGTCGCTGGCTATCGATATCGCAGGTGGTCGCCCCGGCCATGTTCTCTGCCTTGAGGAGAGCGAGGTGGTAAGGGGCCTGCTTGTCTGGCGGACCCTGCTTAGGGAGCTGCAGCGTGCCGATGTGGGCGAGCTGCAGGGATGGCTCGATAAACATCTTACCATGATTCCGCATGAGCTGATTGTTGATGTGGCGTTACGGGAAGCAGAAATCCAGCTTCAAAACATTGATTCATTCACCCTGAGAGAGGAGCTTATGAAAGCCATGTGGGCACTGGCCGCATGGCCTCGGGAAGTGGTGCGGCACAGTCTGCGTGCAGCCCCTGCCATGATGTCGCTTCTGCTTGAGCTCCGATCTGTTCTTAAATCATCAACAGCCTGAAAGCAGTTAATACCCATTTTCTTTGATAGAAATGGATGGTGACAGGTGTGTTAGATTATGCCACTGAATCATTTTTCGATAGAGGAGGGCTTTAACCATGAAAAGATTATTATTTCTCGGTTTGGCTACGATGTTACTTGCAGGCTGTTCAGACGGAGTCTATTTCAAGGGGCTTGATGATGGTG
Organism: Mariprofundaceae bacterium; assembly: GCA_050301755.1. Classification (GTDB taxonomy): domain Bacteria; phylum Pseudomonadota; class Zetaproteobacteria; order Mariprofundales; family Mariprofundaceae; genus WSZY01. Next base: position 17,899 of record JBNKZS010000025.1, on the reverse strand, counting down.
ACACTGTTTCCAGTCCCCTGACAGTGAAGATGGGGGTTTGTGGCATGGATGTTCAGGCCGCTGGCGAAGCGGTCGAAGGTGCAGGACATCACCATCTGATTATAGACGGCGGTGGCTGTATTCCGGCTGGTGAGACAGTGCCCAAGGATGAAAACCACAAACACTTCGGTAAAGGCCAGACGGAAACAGTGCTCAACCTTGCTCCCGGCGAACATACGCTCGTTCTGCAGTTTGCCAATGGTTTACACAGTTCGTATGGCGAGTCGATGTGTAAATTGGTTCATGTTCATGTGGAGTAGCCTTCAAGCCGATCCTATTTGAGACTGTTTTTCAGCGTCGGGATCGCTATAGTCTGGCCAAATCAATCAACAGGTTATTTTATCCATGCAGCCATACTACGTAACGACTCCGATCTACTATGTGAATGATGAGCCGCATCTGGGCCATATCTACACAACTATTGCTGCAGATGTTCTCGCCAGACATAAGCGTATGTCGAGCTATGACACCTTCTTTCTGACCGGTGTGGATGAGCATGGGCAGAAGGTTCAGCAGGCTGCAGAAGCCAGAGAGATAGAGCCGATCAAACTGGCCGACTCTGTGGTTGAGCGTTATGAGAGTCTCTGGCCGCAGCTGGAAGTCACCAATGACGACTTTATCCGGACCAGTTCCGAGCGCCACAAGAAGGGTGTGCAGGCGATGTGGCGAAGGCTTGAGAATGCCGGAACGATCTATAAGGGCTTCTATGAGGATTGGTACTGCGTTCCATGCGAGACCTACTGGAAAGAGACACAACTGAAAGAGGCAGAAACCTGGGAATCCAAAACCTGTCCGGATTGTAAACGAACTGTAGAGAAGGTTCAGGAGGAGTCCTACTTCTTCCGTCTTAGCGGATTTCAGGATCGACTGATTGAACATATCCAGGCCAACCCCGATTTTATCGCGCCCGAATCGCGCAAGAACGAAGTGCTCCGGTTTATTGAGTCCGGCCTGCACGACCTTTCAGTTTCCCGTACCACCTTCTCCTGGGGAGTGCCTGTGCCGGGGGATGAGAAGCATGTGATCTATGTCTGGATCGATGCATTGACCAACTACATCTCAGCACTCGGCTTTCCGGATCATGAGGTTCCCAAATACTGGCCGGCCGATGTTCAGTTGATCGGTAAGGATATTCTCCGTTTTCATGCGGTGTACTGGTGTGCGATGTTGATGGCTGCCGAACTGCCCCTTCCCAAACGTATTTTTGCCCACGGCTGGTGGACCGTTGAAGGACAGAAAATGAGCAAGTCTCTTGGCAATGCGCTGCGACCGGCCGATCTGCTGGCGGAGTATGATGCGGATGTGCTGCGTTACTTTTTGCTGCGTGAAGTGCCGTTCGGACATGATGGTGACTTCTCCTTCGATGCGTTGAAACAGCGTTACAATACCGAGCTTGCCAATGATATCGGTAACCTGCTTAACCGTAGTCTGGCGATGCTCAATAAATATAATGATGGCGTGCTGGGTGAGGTTGCAGACGAAGAGGCGTGCGATCGCGCTCTTATTGCAGATGTGACAGGAATGCAGCGAGAGGTGGATGAACTGCTTGATCGGCAGGCTTTCCATCTGGCACTTGAACGCATCTCATCGGTGGTGCGTCACGGTAATCGTTATGTGGAGGAGAATGCGCCCTGGGCTCTTGCAAAAGAGGGCAACACGGCCCGACTCAATACCGTGCTTTACCATCTGGTCGAAACCTTGCGCCTGGTCGGGCTGCAGCTGGCCCCATTCATGCCTGCCAAGGCAGGCGCGATGCTCTCTCAGGTGATGTCGACGGATGTTGATGCGTCCGGACTGATGTTCCACGACCTGGCTGGCTGGGGCTACCTGAAGGCCGGGCACCAGTGCCGCAAACCTGAGCCTGTTTTTCCTCGTATGGATTGATCGAAGGTGTCGCCAAAGAAGTTACTCAAAAGGTTTATGCCGGATCATAAAAAGATTCGTGATCACAAGCATTTACGCATCTTTGGCAAACTTCTTCATAATCCGGCGCTGTGGCATATGAATCGCCACTCGGTGGCCAAAGCGTTCGCTGTCGGCCTTTTCTTTGCCTGGGTGCCGGTGCCGTTTCAGATGGTCCTGGGAGCAGGTGGCGCCATTCTCTTTCACGCCAATTTACCCTTATCCGTCGTGCTGGTCTGGCTGACCAATCCGCTTACCATGCCGCCGATGTTCTACGGTGCCTACAAGCTCGGTGCCTTGTTGCTTGGTGAAGAGCTTCAGCATTTTGATATGGAGCTCTCCTATGAGTGGATTGCCCATGAGATGAGTCTGATCTGGGAACCCTTTCTTCTGGGCTGCCTGGTGCTAGGCGTTATTTCGGCCGTTCTGGGGTATTTCGGCATTCAGGTCGCGTGGCGCTGGATGGTTGTGCACCGATGGCGTAATCGTCATGTTCTTCCAAAACAGCCCTGATGGCGTTTGGACGGGGATAGGCCATGCCCTTCCCGAGATCGGAAACATTATCCATAAACAGTCACTTGGCGGTGGCAGTATCAATTCGGCTTACCGGGTTAAAACCGATACCAATCAACACTATTTTGTAAAACTGAATCGAAAATCGTTGCTGTCGATGTTTGAGGCTGAAGCAGAAGGCCTGGCTGAACTGCGCAAGGCCGGTGCCATTTGCGTGCCCGAGCCCATCGGTTTCGGAGCATCGGACGCATATTCGTGGATTGTGACCGAATATATCGAATTCGGCAGGGGTGATGCGAAGACGCAGGCGTTGTTTGGTCATCAGTTTGCCGAGATGCACAGGTTCACTGCCGACCGTTTCGGTTGGCACCGGAATAACAGTATCGGCTCTACGCCACAGATTAATCAGTGGTCAGATAACTGGATTGAGTTCTATCGGATCCATCGACTCGGTTATCAGCTTGAGCTGGCTGCCAGGAACGGCTTCACCGGTTTGATTCAGAAGGGAGGTGAACGGTTGATGGCCAATCTGGAGACTTACTTTGGCTCTTATAGGCCTTTGCCGTCACTGATGCATGGTGACCTGTGGGGTGGTAACCACGGAGTCGATACAGAGGGAAATCCGGTGATCTTTGACCCTGCTGTTTACTATGGCGACAGGGAGGCCGACCTTGCCATGACCTCTCTCTTCGGTGGCTGCTCGAGCACCTTCTATGATGCCTACGATGAGACATGGCCTCTGGATGAAGGTTACAGCGTCCGGAAAAACCTCTATAACCTCTATCACATCCTCAATCATGCTAATCTTTTTGGTGGAGGCTATGCGATGCAGGCAGAAAAGATGATTGAGCAGCTATTGGTAGCGATCTGATTCGATTTTTTATCATGGGCTTTACCCTTACCGATCCGTCGATGAGTGATTAAGATAGAGATAGTGAGGCATTTCAGGAGAGCTGAATGGGAATTAATTTTAACTGGCTGGAAGATAACTTTTTTAAACGCCCTCTCACTGAGGATGAGAAAGAACTTCTCCAGGGTTTGACTGAGCACCGTCATCGGCAATCCGAGCGTATTATTACGCAGGGAACAGATGGCGGGAACCTCTTCATTCTCTATGCAGGTAAGGTGAGCGTGGAGGTCACCAGGGATGCCGTGAGAACACATCTCGTGGATATTGAAGAGGGGAGTGTATTCGGTGAGATGAGCTTTCTTAGTGGTGGATTGACCCGGGCTGATGTCATCGCCAAGGAAAACTGCGTGGTCTACCGGCTGAAGAAAGAGCTGTTCGAGAAAATTATGGAGCAGAACAAGGAGCTGGCCTACGCACTGTTTCAGAGCATGTTGGGGGCCTCTACGCATGCCGTGATTGATCTTGAGTTGAAACTGCTTCCTTTCTTGCGGGTGGTGAGCGAGAAGGTGAAGAACATTCCGCTTATCATCAAACTTATCCCAGTCCTTTTTGTCGTGATTTACATTCTTTCGTTTCTATACATTTCGATAAAAGACTTTCACTACGGTAACTAAGACATTTTTTTTAAATAAAAAACGGTCGAATGGATCTTTAAATTTGCTGTTTTTCAGGCAGCCAGCCCTCAATTTTTTCGATGTAGAATGACTCCTCTTTCAGCTTATCGGCATCAGGGACAAAAACGGACATCTGGGCTGTGGTAAGGTGTTCCCACCACCCGGCGATGAACTGATGATAGAGCGTATTCATCATTGCTTCGTTTCCGGCTGCTTTCGGGCCGATGTAATCTTCACTGGAGGCGATCTCGCCGCGCACAGCGATATCCAGATTGCCGATGATTTTGGCACCACGGGTATCTATTGATGTGAACTGTCCTGCGGGATTGAGATAGAGAAGCCATGGTGTTCCGGGTTTGAGCGATCGCATGACGACAAGCATCTGATCCCTGTCTGGCAGTGGAGCTGAGCTCATGCGATGCAGTACCGCATGCGCAAATATTCCACGCATCAGAAAATCGAATCGCCCGGCCTTCTCCCTTGCAATGAGTCCTAGCTCTTTGTCTGCAATCAGGCGCCTTCCAGTCCATGGCTCTGCCTGTTCCCGCGCGGTGATCTCGGCATCACCTGCCTGAATCGACTCGGCATAGGTACAGGGTCGCCATGTCTCCATGTCGTTCTGCAGGCGCCATGCCTTGTCACCCCGGGCCGAGAGGGCATCAATGGTGAATGAAAGTTTCATTTCATATCCACAATCTCGGGAAGTGCTGTCTCGGGATCGATTCGAAGTGACAACTCACCATTCAATAGTCTGAGCATATCGTTACCGACAAGCTCACGGCGCCAGCCGTGAAGCAGGGAAAGTTCGGGCGGTTCTCCCTGACGTTTGTAGCCCCATGAGGCGAGTTCACCCAGTTCAGATTGACTGGCGAGAATGTTTGAAGCGATCGACTCCTCTTCTGAGCGGAGACGAAGCAGTGTATCAAGCAGTTCCTGTCGCATGTCAGTGCCCGGTGCATGGTGGTGGCGAGGGTGAAGCTTCGGCCACTGATCTTCGGGGCAGTTCCTGCCTTTTTCCCATGCGGCAATAATCGCCGAACCGAAGCGTCTGATGGTGCCGTCGGTGAGGCCACGCATCCGCTGCATGGTATCGGTGGAGAGAGAGTCCCGTTTGGCCATCTCGAGCAGTGTCTCATCACCCATGAGTCGGCGACGGGGCATATCCCTTTTCTGGGTTTCGGATTCCCGCCAGGCGGCCAGCTCTCGCAATACAGCCAGATGGCGGGGTTTAAGCTTATTAACCCCTTTAACGCGCCAGAAGACCTCCCGCTTGTCGATCAGATAGGTCTTCTCTTCACATAGCGTCGCCTGCTCCTCATCCAGCCATGTCTTGCGACCCCTTGCCTGAAGCTGGTCGTTCAGATGCTGAAAGATCGGCATCAGGTAGATGACATCATCCGCTGCATAGGCCAACTGCTTGGGGGTAAGGGGTCTGGCCAGCCAGTCACTGAACGATTCGCCCTTTGGCAGGGATTTTTTTAGAATACGCTGTACCAGGTTGCCGAAGCCGATCTGCTGGCCAAATCCGAGCAGAGCGGCTGCGACCTGTGTGTCAAAAAGGGGTAGGGGCAAAGCACCGGATTCGAGCAGGATGATCTCCAGATCCTGACGTGCGGCATGGAATACCTTCAGGATCTTTGGGTTGTGCATCAGCTTCCAGACCGGGGTAAGGTCATCCAGTGTAGTGGGATCAATGACGAAGCACCGGTCACGACTTGAAATCTGCAGCAGTGCAAACTGAGCGTAATAGGTCTTTTCACGGTGGAATTCTGTATCCACACAAAGAACAGAGGCTTTAGCGAGTTCTTCGCAGGCCTGCTTGAGTGCATCGGCGCTATCAATATAGGTAAAGTTTTCAGACATGCGTGGAAGCTAGCAGCGTCTAAAGTGAATGACAGTAACGTTTAAACTTCAGGCCGGATTTGACCTCAGGGATGGTGCCTATAGTATGCCTGCGCACTCCAATTGAGTGTGGAAATTTTCGGGTTTGAAACCCAAATTGGAGTCTCCTTGTCATCACACAGTGCCTCCAAACCTAAGAATGATGCATCTGCATCCTCCGGTTCTTGCCGAACGTTTTCCAAAATCACAGTGATCGATGTTTAAACGGATGATCGAATTAAGAGGGGATACCCATGGCTAAAGTCTGGATTGCGGACAAAATGAGCGAGCGCGCCATAGAGGTTTTCCGCACCCGTGGCATCGATGTCGATTACAAGCCGGGACTCTCTGATGATGAGAAACTCGCTATTGCCGGCGATTACGATGGTATCGCCGTTCGCTCTTCCACAACGCTTAAGGGTGATCTTCTCAAGGCCGCTGCAAATGTGAAGGTAATCGGGCGTGCAGGTATCGGTGTCGATAATATCGATGTCGACAACTGCTCACGTCGGGGCGTGGTGGTGATGAACACCCCGTTCGGCAATACCATTACCACTGCCGAGCTTGCCATCTCCCATCTGCTTGCTGCGGCCCGTCAGATTCCCCAGGCCAGCGCTTCAACCAAAGCCGGGAAATGGGAGAAGAGCCGCTTCATGGGCATGGAGCTGACAGGTAAGAAGGCTGGTGTCATCGGTGCAGGAAATATCGGTGCCATCGTTTGCGACAGGCTCAAGGGTCTGCACATGAGTGTTTATGTCTACGATCCCTTCATCAGTGATGATCGTGCATCGGCCATGGGAGTCACCAAGGTGGAGAGTGTGGCTGAACTGGTTGAAATGGTTGATGTGCTGACTATTCACGTGCCACTGCTTGATGCAACACGCAATCTGATCAATGCCGAGATGATCGGAAAAATGAAGAAAGGCTCTATTATCGTGAACTGCGCTAGAGGCGGTATTGTTGATGAAGATGCTCTCTATGATGCGGTGAAGTCGGGCCATATCCGTGCTGCTGCACTAGATGTATTCGCATCCGAGCCTGCGCGTGAGAACAGATTGTTTGAGCTTGAGAATGTCAGTTGCACGCCGCACATCGGCGCATCAACTGATGAAGCGCAGGAGAATGTGGCCGTTCAGGTGGCTGAGCAGATGGCCGACTACCTGGTCTCCGGGGCAATTTCAAATGCCGTGAATGTTCCTTCTCTCTCCGAAGAGGAGTTCCGCAAGCTGGCGCCATACCTGAAGCTTGCCGAGCGTCTTGGTCAGTTTATGGGCCAACTCATGCGTCCCGGATACAACAAGGTCGCCATCCATTTCGAGGGCTCTGTAGCAGGCCTGAATAAAAAACCGATGATCAACACCATTCTGCACGGATTGCTTTCGCAGAGCTTCGAAGAGGTTAATGCTGTTAACGCAGGCATGATGGCCAAAGAGCGTGGTATCGATATTGCCGAAGTATCGCGCGATGCCTCAGATCACTTCAATAACCTGATCCGCCTCGAAGTGGAAGGCGATGACGGCTACCACTGTGTAGAGGGTACCGTATTTGATGGTAAACGGGCGAGGCTGGTCAGTCTTGATACCTGTGACATTGAACTGGCACCGGAAGGGAACATCATCTACCTGCAGAATCTCGACAAGCCGGGCGTGGTTGCTGCCATAGGTAACAACCTGTTCGAAGCGGAAATCAATATTGCCGACTTCCGTCTGGGCCGTCGGGAAGATGGTACGGCGATTGCGCTGGTGAATGTCGATTCAGAACCGTCTGAAGAGGTGCTTGAACAGCTTCGCAAGATTCCGAATATGGTGGATGTCCGCTACATCGAGGTGGATTCACTATGACCGGACTGAAACCCGTGATCGGGCTTGAAGATGTGTTTGGTGTGCGTGCCCGTGCATTGCGTGAGCTGCAGAACAAACTGTTTAAAACCTATACGGACGCAGGCTATGAAGAGGTGATTCCTCCGCTGGTCGAGCGACCTCATATCTTAAGTACCGGAGCCGGAAGTTTTCTAACCGAGCAGACGCTGGTCTTCTCCGATCCTGCAGATGCCGGATTATTGGCTATTCGACCTGACATGACACCTCAGGTGGCCCGCATTGCGGCGACACGCATGCAGGATAGTGAAGAGCTGAAGCTCTACTATTCCGGCCAGGTGATGGTATCCAGGCCGGATGCCCGCACCGGTTCGCGCCAGCAGTGGCAGACAGGTGTGGAATGCTTGGGACTTGCCGGCGAAAGCGGTGATGTTGAAGTGATGCAGCTGGCTGCGCTGTCGATGCATGCGGCCGGTTTTAATGCTCCGGTTCTGCAGGTGGGCCATATGGGGTTGATTCGGGCGGTGTTGTCCGACAGTTCCACAGATATGGAGACATGGTCTCTTCTTCTCTCCAGGCGTTCGCCGGAGGATATGAGCAGACATCTTGCCAGAGAGAACATGACTCAGGCTCACAAGGATGCTTTGATTGCCATGGTCTCCGGCAGGGCAGACCGATCCTGGCTGAATGAGAACAAGGGTAAGCTGGGTGATGACTTTGAGCAGGCTGCCAATGAACTGATTCATCTGGTTGATGCAGTGAAAGAGCGGTTGAGTGGTGAAGTGGCGGTAAATATTGATGCTGCAGTGATGCCACGCTTTCTCTATCACAGCGGCATTGTTTTTTCGGGCTTTGCTGCTGGCGTTGCGCAAGAACTTCTCAATGGCGGACGTTATGATGCGATGATGGCTTTGCATGGGAGAGATATGCCGGCGACAGGCTTCTCTTTTGACCTGTGGGCCTGGCTGGACGCTGTTTGATGAAATTGATTGATCCGGCATAAACCATCTCTGGTTAATGTCTCTGTCGGCAGCAAAAAGCATTATTTTCGCTGCCTTATAATTTGCCCTGAACGGTAAATTTAACCGCCCATCCATGGGCTCCACGTTCTGCGTGGATATGTTATGAGAGGATAGATATGACAAACACAGTTGCGATTGGGATTCAGTGGGGCGATGAGGGGAAAGGCAAGATTGTCGACCTTCTGGCACCGAAAATGGATGTGGTAGCACGCTTTCAGGGTGGCCCCAATGCTGGCCATACTCTCGTTATCGGGGACAAGACCACGGTACTGAATCACATTCCTTCCGGCATTCTGCATGCCGATACACTCAGCCTGATTGGAAATGGTACGGTGGTGGATCCGTTCCGTCTGGTTGAGGAGATGGATATGCTTTTGGCGGCTGAAGTGCCTGTGCATGATCGCTTGCGCATCTCGGATCGCTGTCAGTTGATCCTTCCTTATCATCGCGCACTTGATGCGGCACGTGAGGCTGCCAAAGGGGATGGTAAGATTGGCACAACAGGCCGAGGTATCGGACCCTGTTATGAAGATAAGACAGCACGTCGCGGCATCCGTCTTGTTGATCTGACGTGCAATGATCTGGATGCCCGCATTGATGAGAATCTTCGCTATGTCAATTTTATGCTGACTGAATTCCTCGGATCTGAAGCCGTTTCCCGTGAGGCTGTGGTGGAAGCGCTGGACCTGGCACGCGACCGTTTGCTGCCGCTGGCTGCAGATGTACCACTGATTCTTAACAAGCATATCAAGGCAGGAGACCGAATCCTCTATGAAGGCGCACAGGGTTCTATGCTGGATGTCGATCACGGCACCTATCCGTTTGTGACCTCTTCGAACACCGTTGCCGGTGCTGCTCTGGCAGGGCTGGGCGTTGGCCCGGGTCAAGTCGATGCAGTACTGGGTATCTGCAAGGCTTATACCACGCGTGTCGGTGCAGGCCCGTTCCCGACTGAACTCTACAATGCCGAGGGTATGTGTGATTCAGACAATGCAGGCAAGCATATGGCTGAGCGCGGACACGAGTTTGGTGCAACCACCGGACGTCCTCGCCGAACTGGCTGGTTTGATGCGGTTGTTGTGCAGCATGCTGTTCGGATCAACGGAGTAACCGGTCTGGCTATTACCAAAATGGATGTGCTTGATGGCCTCTCTCAAGTGAGACTGTGTGTTGCCTATGAGCGCAATGGTGAACGTCTTGAGTCGATCCCTGCCGATTGCACGGCCCTGGATGAGTGCGTACCGGTCTATGAGACCTTGCCGGGATGGAGTGAAAACACCTTTGGCGCCACGTCAATGGATCAGTTGCCGGAGAATGCAGTGAAGCTGCTTAAGCGTATTGAGGCTGTCTGTGAATGTCCGGTGGCGATGCTGTCAACCGGCCCTGATCGGGATCACATTATTCATCTTTGATCGGGATTCAAACAAGTCGAGCGCATCCATAGAGAGATCGCTCAGAGGAAAAAAAAGGCTGCACGTGATGTGCAGCCTTTTTTTTGTTTAGGGAGTTAAACCTTATAGAGGAGTAACGTTTTCAGCCTGTGGGCCTTTTTCGCCCTGGGTTACTTCCATAGTGACCTGCTGGCCTTCGTGCAGGGTCTTGCGACCGCCGCCGTTGATAGCGCTGTGGTGTACGAATACATCCTTGCCGCCTTCACGCTCGATGAAACCGAAACCTTTCTCATCATTGAACCATTTAACTGTACCTGAAACTTCTGACATAATACTCTCTTAATATAATAAAAAATCCCGACTTTCACGAGTGTTGCAAGGCTTCATTCCACGTTAATTCTTGTGTAAAAGCAATCTATATTTACAACACGTGGCAATCATATGCTTTTGTCATGCAGGGTGATGGTGAAAGAGGGGAGTTGTTCGGTTAAGCTACAGACATGATTTTTCCATTTCTCTTCTCCTCAACACCGCATATCCATTTTGGCGCTGGAAGCCGCTCCAGGCTCGGCGAACTCATCGCAGCGTTTGGCAGCAGGGTGCTGCTGGTTACCGGCGCCTCCTCTTTCGATCAGTCAGAGTGTTGCCGTCAGTTAGAGCAGGCCCTGAGCAGCCAGTTTGAACTGAAACGCTTCAAGGTCTCCGGTGAGCCTTCGCCCACTATCGTTGATCAGGCGGTCGCTGAATTCGGCCCGTTCTCTCCCGGCTGTGTTGTTGCAATCGGTGGTGGCAGTGCCATAGATGCAGCCAAAGCGATTGCAGGGCTCCTTCCCAGCGGTGATTCGGTTCTGGAGTACCTGGAAGGGGTGGGTAAGGGACGCGATTATCAAGGGCCTTCTACCCCCTTTGTAGCGCTTCCAACCACAGCAGGAACCGGTGGGGAAACGAGTAAAAATGCCGTGCTCTCCGAGGTCGGTGAAAACGGCTATAAAAAATCCTTTCGTCATGAAATGCTTGTGGCCAGAGACATTATTCTTGATCCGGAGCTAACCCTGGCTTGCCCTGCCGATATTACCGCGACCTGTGGGATGGATGCGTTTACCCAGTTGCTCGAGTCTTATGTCTCATCGAAAGCCAATCCCATGACTGATGCGATGGCGCTTAGTGGACTTGTACAGGTTCGAGACTGCCTGTTGCGTGTGGTTGAAGATGGGGATGATCTGGAGGCGAGGGCGGGCATGCTTTATGCCTCATCGATATCGGGACTGACACTTGCCAATGCAGGTCTGGGTTCAGTGCATGGCCTGGCCTCACCATTGGGCGCCTTCTTTCCGATACCTCACGGCGCGGTATGCGGGACGCTTCTGTTCGATGCAACCCGTATTAATATACGCTCTCTGAAAGATCGGGAGCCTGACAGCGTGGCCCTGAAGAAGTATGCCGAAGTAGGACGGATGTTTGCCCGGCAAGAGTCGCTTGACGATGACGCAGCCCGGGAGGCGCTGCTCGGTATAATCCAGTCGTGGAGTGGCAGGTTGCGTATGCCACCATTGTCTCACTATGGTGTTGCTGAAGTGGATATTGAGAGGGTCGTGGCCGGGAGTCGCGGCAACAGCATGCAGACCAACCCTGTTCTGCTAAGCGATGCAGAGATCGCCGAGATTATTCGGCGGCGTCTTTGAGCGGAGGGGTTGAAGAAGGTCTTTCGCGCAGTTCAGGCCAGGCTTCACGAATATATTCATAGCCGGACCAGAGGGTCAGGGCAGCAGCGATCCACAGGAGGAAGAGGCCGATAGCGTGCATATTCAGGCCAAACAGCTCCATGTGGATGAGCAGGGCAACAATGGAGCCCATCTGTGTGGCCGTTTTAAGCTTGCCTAGCATGGAGACCTTAACGATTTTTGCATGTTCAGCCAGCCACTCGCGCAAGGCGCTGATAGCAATCTCCCTGCCGATGATGATGACTGCCAGCAGGGCTGGAACCCGCTCAGCTTCAACCAGTAATACCAAAGCCGCTGCAACCAGCAGCTTATCAGCCACAGGATCAAGAAAGCGGCCGAAGGCTGTGACTTCACCGCGAGTGCGTGCCAGATAGCCATCCAGCCAGTCGGTAGCCGAGGCAATGGCAAAGACAATCGACGCGCCCAGATAGCCGAGGAATCCGGGAAGGTAGAAGGCAATCATGAAGAGAGGGATGAGTAGAACCCGTCCAACGGTAAGCTGATTTGAGAGTGTCCACTGCATGGCCTGATTTATGACTTAACTTGAGGCATCGGTAAAGCCTTTTCTCAGTAGTGCCTTGTGCATCGACACTCCTAATATCTTTGTTTCGATGGCTAAATCGTTGCTGTTAAAGGGGTTGTAAAAGCATCCACAGAATCTGTGGATAACTTCGTGGATAACTTTGCCTGATTGTTGCAGGAATATGACAATACGATGACCCGCAAACCTGTGCTTAATTATTAGGCATCTAATTTTATTGATATTTATCAATGTGTTGAGAGATATTTTAAAAGTTCATCGATAATATTTTTGGCTAATTAAGAAAATTTAATGCTAGTCCTTTTTTCCGGTGGATAATTATTACAGATTGCTAATATTTATCTGCCTGAGTGCTTCATAGACAACGGCTGAACAGGCTGAGGAGAGATTCAGCGATCGAACGGGCGCATCGCTACGCATGGCCAGTTTTATAGGGTTTATCTGCTGACGGATTTCATCGGGAAGTCCGCGTGACTCAGGCCCAAGAACCAGCACATCTCCCTCTTTGAATTCAACCTCCCAGGTCAGTGTGGTCGCCTTGGTGGTGAGGGCGTACCAGTTTCGACTCTCTCCTAATGAATCCCTTGCGCTCTGCCAGTCAGGATGCTCCTTCACTTCAAGATGGTCCCAATAGTCCAGTCCTGCTCGTCTAAGCTGTTTTTCATCCATATCGAAGCCGAGTGGATGTACAAGATGTAGTTGGCAGCCGGTACAGGCGCACAGGCGGGCTATATTGCCGGTATTGGGAGGGATCTCCGGTTCATAAAGGACAACATGCAGGGGAGGGTTCATGGGCCAACACTGGTGATACTGTTGAGGCGAGTCCAATAGATTTCAGCTTGTCAGGTATACGTTCGTATACCATACTTCGGGAATGGTGAATAAAGATCCCTATTACCTTGGCAGATTGCAGGATTACTATGCCCTGCACCGAATCATTCCATCCTATGCGGGGATCGGCTCACTCATCGGTGTGAGCAAGCGGGCAGCGGTCAAGTTTGTCGACCGCATGATTGCCATAGGCTATCTCAGCAAAGCGCCTGACGGGCGCGTAACCCCGGCCAACATGTTTTTTGCACGGCCGCATGTCGGCCATGCACCGGCCGGTTTTGCCAGCCCTGCCGCAGAACTGGCTGGCGATGCCATTACGATCGATGAGTACCTTGTCGAGCATCCGGCCAGTACCGTGCTGGTACAGGTGCAGGGTGAATCGATGATCGGTGCGGGCATTCATAGTGGTGATTTTCTCGTGGTAGAGCGCAGAAGCAGTGCAGGTGAAGGGGATATCGTGGTGGCAATCGTCGATGGTGATTTTACCATCAAATACCTGCAGCGCGACCGAGAGGGGTATTATCTGCAGCCCGCGAATCCCGCCTTCAGCAATATCCGGCCACAGACAGGATTGGACATCTACGGCGTGATGGTGGGCATGTTCCGTAAGGCATGAGACCGCCCTTATGAGAGGAGTAGCCGACTGGCATAATGCCGTTGCCCACATTGATGCCGATTGTTTCTACGTCTCATGTGAGATGAGCCGTCGTCCCGATTTAAAGGGTAGGCCGGTCTGCGTGCTCTCCAATCAGGGCGCATTTGTCATTGCCAAGAGTTACGATGCCAAGGACAGGGGCGTGACGACAGCCATGTCCATCCGGGATGCCAAAAAACTGGTGCCTGATGCCGTCTTTCTTAACCCTGAATTCCGTTTCTATGGTCAGCTGTCCGATAAGCTATTCTCTATTCTGAGGCGCTACTCACCGGAGGTCGAGATCTACTCCATTGACGAGGCATTCATCGACATGAATGGCATTCGCACATTGTGGCGAAAAAGTTTCCGACAGTTGGGTGACGAGATCCGTGCAGCGGTGAAGCGGGAGGTGGGTATCAGCGTTTCCGTTGGCATTGCCAATACACGGACACTGGCCAAGATCGCATCGGAGAGTAACAAGCCGGATGGCACAACAGTGGTGTCAGGCAAGCGTGTTCTTCGCTTCCTTGCCGGGGTTGATGTCGGCGATATTCCCGGTATCGGCCGTAACCGGCAGGCGCTGTTGCATAAGTTTGATATCCGTACGGCAGCGGATTTTTCTCAGGCTGACGACGCTTTGATCCATCGCCTTCTCGGTCGTCACGGCATGGTTCTGTGGCAGGAGCTGAATGGAAATGTGGTGCAGCAGTTCGAAATCAGACCGCCAACGCCGAAAAGCGTGGCGCGTACCGCCTCTATGGGACAGTTGTCGGATGATCGGACGCTGATTTCCGCCCATCTCTCCCATCACACCCATAGGCTGGTTTCGGATCTGGTAGCGCGAGGGTTGCTGGCGGAACGGATCAGCGTCTTCCTCACGCTGGAGTCCTTTGAATGCTCGGGTATTGAGATGCGGCTGGAATATCCAACAAGCAGCCTGAAAAAGATCACAGAGGCGGTCAAGAAGGCTTTTGTGCTGCTATACCAGCCTGCAACGCTCTATCGGGGCTGCGGTACGATAGCCACGCATATGCGGAAAGCATCGGGTGTGACGCATGATCTCTTCGGTGTGATGCAATCCGACCTGCGCCAGACCGAACTGATGCTGACAATCAATCGTATCAATCGGAAGTATGGCAATCATATGGTGACATCAGCGGCTGCCAGCATGCTTGGCAAGCATCATTCCGGAGAGCTTCGTTTCCGCTATCCGCTGTTATCCGCCCGTTAGGTCAGGGTTAGACTTTTTCAGCTAGGTTGGTGAGGACTTTTGAGGTTAGCTGCATGAACTGCTTCACGGGCTCAGGCAGTGGCGCTGCACCCAGATTGTGCGCAAGGTCAGCGTGCCCCTGCTCATCAATCTTCATCTGCTCAACAATGGCACGACTGCGAGTGTCGTGCGCAGGGAGTCGTTCCAGATGGCTGTCAAGATGGCGAACCACCTGCTTCTCCGTCTCTTCAAGGAAGCCCAGGTTCCAGCGGTCTCCGGCAATGCCGGCAGTAACGCCAATGGCGAAGGAACCGATGTACCAGAGAGGATCGAAGAGCGAAGGTTTCTCACCCAGTTCTTCCAGTCTGCGCCGGCACCAGTTGAGGTGGTCACTCTCTTCAACTGAGGCGCCGTAGAGCTTCTCTTTCAGGGATGAGTCACGGGCCGTCAGGCTCTGGCCGTGATAGAGGGCCTGAGCAGCCATCTCTCCGGCATGGTTCACGCGCATGAGTCCGGCCGCTTTTTGTTTCTCTTCTAATGACATTGCACTGTCATCACCAGACGATTCGGCCGGGAAAGGGCGCTGAGTTGGTTGTTTGCAGAAAATGTTATTCAGGGCGTGATCAACATGCCCAATCAGGGTATCGGCAAGCGTGTAATGGCGAATATCTTGGTTACTCATTCAGGTGAATCTACGTTGATGATTTTATCCTGCAAGGTCTAAATGCCTGTTTCACAGGGGGTTACACGATGCATCCACAGGTGTTGTGGATAACATGGTGGATAACTTCATCCATATGTTACGGAACTATGACTTTACCCATGGTGAGTCCTGTATGGTTAAAAAATAGGCATATTGAAAAAGCTTTTATATTCAATGTGATACGGAAATCTTTTTCCAAATACCGTGTAGAAAATTTCAAAAGCAGGGAAATGTATCAGATAGGATTATAACGGTGGATAACCTAGCTTAAGGCTTGGAAACAAAGGGTCTTGGCGGCCTCTTCACCTCTTAATACGGCACTTTCAATGGTTGCCGGTAATTCGCCTGGACGGGGCGATTCTGAGGCATCAAGAAGGGTGCCATCAGAGAAACGCCGGTTGCAGTCGCTTGTTAGTACGGTTGCACGCTGCTCACAGATGATTTTGCTATGAACAGGTGCCGGAAGATCGATCTTCAGCACGCTTCCCAATTCCTCCAAAACTTTCTGCAAGGTCTGTTTTCGATCAACGGGAGATTCGGCACTGATTACCGCACAGATGTGAGAGTATCGGCTTTCTTGAAACTGGGCAGAAACATCAAAGAACCACTGGCTATATGTGCCGACAGTTCCGATCAATGGTTGAGGTAGTGAGACGGAATTTTCAAACCAGAGATGGACATTGGTGATCGATTCGCTTGGAACTTTTTCGTTGATGCCGAGAAGTCGATTACGAGCGTATGCCGGTAGTGCGATGACTGTTGCAGTATAGTCGGTTGAATCCAAACCTGACCCATGCAGTACACAGTGTCCTTTGTTCTGATCGATACTACGGATGGTTGAGGATTTGAAGATGGAACAACCGAGTTTGTTCAGCCTCTGTACAAGGGGATCGATCAGCGCCTGTGACAATGGCTGGTTGAACCAGCCGAGCTTGGCGTTTTTATGATTGGCAAAGGCATCGCGAAGAACCCTGGCAAAGGTTTCAGCATCAGCCCGCTCCATCGGTGCATTCATGGCGCCCAGGCAAAGTGGTTCAATCATGTCTTCCCGAAGCCTGGAGGAGATCCCCATGCCGGTCATCCATGATGCCACATCTCTTCCTGACGGCCTTTTCATCCCTCTGGCGATGCGAAGCATATCCTGCATGCTTTGAATACCGTGACCGGGCATTTGCGTAAGCGACAGGAGTAGGGCAACAGGAAAGGGGAGCCACGGTTTGGTGGCAAGCGAGAAGCTGCCCCGGCTTTCATCCCACAAGGGCAGCTTTAACGAGGGCTGCCAGGTCACATGATCGGATGCACCAATATCCTTTAACAGTCTTCGAGTTGCTTCATAGGCACCAATCAGCAGGTGAGGGCCATTATCAACCCAGCTGTTGATCTGGTTATCGTAGAAAGACTTTGTGCGCCCGCCGAGTTCCGGCGCCGCCTCAAAGAGGTGAACCTCTTTGCCATACTCTGCCAGGCGCAGGGCGCAAGTCAGGCCGGTAAGTCCGCCACCAATGATGGCAACAGGAAGATCCTGCAACCGTTAAAAGGCCAGCCGTACCGGTTCCGGTGCGGCTGATTTGAGAGATCTTTTGTGGGCTCTCTTTTCATGGCGCCAGGCACGCCAGGCAATCCAGATCTTCCTCAGTGGAGAGATGCGGGCGGAGTGATGCCACGAGTCAAAGTCGAATGATTGAAGTCGTCTGAACTGGGCATAGTAGATCGAAGCCATTAGCAGTGAAGGGCGGAGTGTCTGTCTGTCTTCGGCAGGAAGCTCTGCAAGCGCTCGAGAGTAAGCCTGCTCTGCTTTTTCACCATAGTGCTGCAACAGTGCCTTCATGCCTTCACTCATATAGCCATCCTTGAAGTCCTGATCGGCCACCTTGAAGCGAATACGATCCTCCTGGGGTAGATAGATGCGCCCGATCGCCGCATCTGCTTTCAGGTCACGAAGAATATTGGTCAACTGCAGTGCTTCGCCCAGTGATGTGGCAAAGTCCCGTGACTTGCGAGAGGTGTAGCCGAAAATCTCTATCGAGAGAAGCCCGACCACGCCCGCCACTCGATAGCAGTAGAGGGAGAGGTCGGAGGCCTTAAGGATCGGTTTGCCGCTGATGTCCATCAGCATGCCATCGAGAATCTCAACAAGAAGTTCCTCATCAATCGAGAAGTGATCACGGGC
>JBNKZS010000024.1:0-32216 GCA_050301755.1 Mariprofundaceae bacterium | reverse complement strand
GTATGCGAGCGAGGCATTCCTCAACTCCTGCCTTGATAGCGTGCAGATATTCGGTACACGCGGGCTTGAAGGTGAACATGCCTTACTGGTTCAGGATGCCATGGCCGGACGACTCTTCTCCGGTAGTACCGAAGTTCAGAAAAATATCATTGCTAGCATGCTTGGCATGGGTAGCTGATAGCAGCGACAAGTAGGAAGTTATGAAGGAAGAGGTATTCATTATCGGTGGCGGGCCGGCTGGGGCAGCCAGTGCCATGAATCTGATTCGTGAGGGATTCCAGCCAATCATCATTGAAGCTGAAACCTTCCCCCGCTTTCACATTGGTGAATCACTTACCACCGAATGTGTCGATGCACTCAACAGACTCGGGCTTGATCAGCAGCTGCGCGAACTCGCACCTCCCCGCAAAACAGGTGTTCGCATTTTCTCCAAGAATCCGAAAAACAGTTTCTTTGTCGGTGCAGGCGATGCATGGCAGGTGGAGAGATCTCGTTTCGACGCCATGATGCTCGATCAGGCCATGGAGCGCGGCGCAAAGCTGATCCATGGTAAAGCCACATCCCTCAAACGTGAGGGTGAGCAGTGGCAAATCTCGGTTCAAACAAACAGTGAAGAGCTCACACTTCATGCCCGCTTTGTCATTGACGCGAGTGGTCAGAACCGATTCAGCCAAAAGCAGGGTCTGTTTGGCAAAGTGGTGGAGGGCGACTATGCGCGCCAGATCTCCTTCTTCAGTCAGTTCGAAGGCTGCACGCAAAAAGAGAGTGATGGTCATGACACACTCATCTTCCACCGTGAGCACCATGAATGGGTCTGGATGATTCCGCTCAGTGAAACCGTCACCAGTATCGGCTTGGTTGTACCTGTTGAAGATTATAAAAAGAGCAAACTGAGCATGGATGCCTTTATTGAGCAGGGCATTGCTTCGTTTAGCGAACCGTTGCATCAGCGTGTGCATGCTGCCAAACGCGTCGGCGAAGCTCGGGCAGTTTCAAACTATTCATTCTCAATCGATCAGTATTGCCGGGATGGCCTCTTCTGTGTTGGCGATTGCCACCGCTTTATCGATCCGATCTTCTCATTCGGTGTTCAGTTCGCTGTCATTGAAGCTGAATATGTCGCCAAAGCCATTTCAGCATGCGCGAAATCAGAAAACAGTGCATGGCAGCCGGTTCACGATCACTACATGAAAGTGACATCGGATGCACAGGATGTGATTCAGGATCTACTCACCTACTTCTGGGCATACCCCTGGGGTTTTGCCAACATGGCCCATCAACGATATAAAGATGAGTTCCTTGAGATATTCGCAGGCCGGATTTACGAAACAGAGCCAGGAGAAGGGCTGACGCGTCTACGGCAGACGCTGGCCTGATTAGCTCTCCACAGATTCGGGAACATTCAACTGTCGCGCCTGCCTGCTTCTGAGTAGTTTATGTTGGAAATCGTTGGTTCCTGTCCATAGGTCACCGGCAAGCAGACCCAGAATATCCTGCTTGAGTTCTTCGCTGCGTTCGGCCACGAAAAATAGATTGTGAACCAAGCCGGTATGATAAAAGCGATCTACGAACATATGCATTGAGTTGAAGGCGATGTGGTAATCATCATCTCCGGCGACATGTAGATCGGGATCACCTTCGCGACCATCCACAAGCGCTTCATGCAGCCGGTCGGCTACTGCCTCCGCTGTCTTAACAGCCAGAAACACACCTGATGAGAATACAGGATCAAGGAAACCTGCCGAGTCACCACAGCACGCATAGCGCAAACCATGACGCTTCTCATTGGCAAAGCTGAAATCTGCCTCGGCCTTTATATCAAAATCCGCCTTTGCCCCTTGCAGTGCTGCAGTGAGCATCGGTGAAGCTGCGAGATAGCGCTCAAACAAATCCGGTCCGCGATCTTGTGCGCTTACATCTTTCTGAACAACCAAGCCGACACTCAGTCGACGCCCCGTCATCGGAATCACCCAAAACCAGCCGATATCAACGATGACAATTTTCACATCTCCGGTTTCAAACAGCGTGTCAGCCGCTTCAGCATTAACCTCTTTGTAGTGAGTATAGAGTGAAAATTTACCCAGATTATCAATTCTTCGAACTGCCTGGTTACGCCGCCCCATCATGGCGCTGCGTCCTGTTGCATCGATCAGGTAACGCGCTGAATAGGTCGCCTTGTCGGTGCGAATAAACACACCATCCTCGTTGCAATCGACATCTTTGACCGACTCCTGCTGATACACAGTGACACCCTGTGCCTCTGCATTATTCAGCATCATAAGATCGAATTTAGATCGTTCGACCTGATAGGGTTGGTGCTGTCCGGCAAGCGGAAAGCGAACGCTTATGCCTAATGCTTCATCAATAAACTCAGCGCCGTTTTTAGGTAAGTATTCGCCTCCTTCAAAGGTAATACCTAGCCGTTCAAACACAGGTTCACTCATCGGTAGCATTGATTCACCAATATGGAATCGGGGATGCTGATCACGGTCAATCAACAGTACTCTGTGTCCTTGCTTTGCTAGCAATGTAGAGGCTGTTGTGCCGGCGGGGCCTCCACCGGCAACTATCACATCGAAACTATCCATATTTACAATGAAATGATTCTTTATGCGCTAAGGTTTACTGCTTTTTCTCTGGCTTTTTACCAAGCATTTCAGCGATCAATGGCCTCATTTTATCTGCGGTATGCCCAAACTTATTCATGTTACCGCCACCATATCTCGCATCGTACTCTGCGGAGGCAATAACGTTTCCAGTCTCACGAATCTCGACACGCAGATAGGTCAGATAGACTGCCAAATCCCAAGCCCAGTTTGCTGTATATTCAACTACGTGTAAGCAACCACTAGGAATATCACCTTCAAACACAGAGGTCTTAAGACCATGACTTTGAAGTTGTGATTCCAATTCAGGCAAAAAACCCTCTTTCATAGCAACTTTAGGATTCTTTTTGATACAGACACTCTGCACTTTCATCGGCTGGTCAAGCGCAGCCACATTTTTATTGATGGAACATGCGCCCAACAATCCAAGCATAAGCACAGACAAAATAATTCTATTTAACATGATTTTTCCCTCTCCCAATATCAATGATAGTAATTAAATAATACCGCCGCTGACATTAATGACCTCACCCGTCACATAGGATGCCGCATCGGAACAGAGGAACGATACCACCCCGGCCACCTCTTGAACACTTCCCGCTCGCCCCATCGGCACGGTCTGGCTAATAATCTCTTTGGATATCTTCTCGGTCATCTCCGTTTCGATAAAGCCTGGGGCTACGGCATTCACGCAGATGCCACGTGAAGCCAGCTCTCTGGCCAGCGACTTCGTAGCCCCGATCACACCGGCTTTGGCAGCGGCATAATTGGTCTGGCCGCGATTGCCGTGCAGCGCGGCAATAGAGGTCATGTTCACGATTCTGCCCCAGCGCTTTCGGATCATCGGCATTACCAGCGGCCTGAGCACATTGTAGAAACCGCCGAGACTTGTCTGCATCACACAATCCCACTGCTCATCCTCCATACCGGGAAACGGGGCATCGGCGGTAATGCCTGCATTGTTCACAACGATATCGAAGGCTCCATGCTTCTCGATAAATTCAGCCAGCACGGCTG
Organism: Mariprofundaceae bacterium; assembly: GCA_050301755.1. Classification (GTDB taxonomy): domain Bacteria; phylum Pseudomonadota; class Zetaproteobacteria; order Mariprofundales; family Mariprofundaceae; genus WSZY01. Next base: position 28,593 of record JBNKZS010000024.1, on the reverse strand, counting down.
CACACTGCGCCCGATCGGAGACATCAAACTGCAATATCGATGCTTCAAAGCCACGATCTCTAATAGCCGCCGCCACCGCTTCGGCTTCGGCTGTACTATTTCGATAGTTGATCCAAACATGACGATCACTCGCGGCAAGCTCGCTTGCAATCGCAGCTCCGATGCCACGGCTAGCACCCGTTACCAATACATGTTTTGTCATGCTATGCCCCCTTCAGGAAAACTGCTGACGGTAAGCGTTGCCTCCATCACCACACTTTGATTCTGCAGCACCTGCCCTTGAAACATTGCCGCACTCTCACTGCCGCCGAGAAAGCGGGTTTCAATGGTCAGCGAATCGTTAACTGCAAGCCACGGCATATGCACCTGCATGTCGCGAACGCTGACAATCGCACCGGGACGCGCTTCGCCTGAAAAGCGGGTTCCAAGAAACAGCCCCGACGCCTGCGCCAGCAGCTCCAGCCCGCCATGACCGGGAAATCGACCCTCCACCAGCAGTGGATTATCCGCATCGATCCTGCCCTGTGCGGTAAGGGTCTGATCATCATATGCCGTGATCTTCGAGACCATCAGCATCGGCTTTCGATGCGGCAGCATCTTTGTCAGCTCCGCGCTAGTCATGGTGCATTAGCTCGGCAAACCATGTGCCATCGCCAGCAGGTGAAATCTGCACCAAGCCCGAAATATTCTCTTCAACGGCCTTAAGCAGCGGCATCGCGGCAAGAGCGGGCGATATATCGCCGTAATCTTCATCGCCGCACAGCTCATGGTCACAAAAAGGCATACGCATACGCACTACCTTTCCAGACTCCGGTTGGCCTACTGCCAGCACAAAAGCAGCCGCACAGCCGATCCACCGATTCTCGGGCAAAAGAAATTCGGACGGCATCTCCTCGTAACAGACCAGCAGCAGCTTCCTCTCAACCGTATGCAACTGGCTCCACGCCTCCAGTAGCGCCAGCGCGAAGCTATCTTGATAGGCTGACATCGCCATGGCCGGATGTTTGTTGCCCACGGCAATACTCCAGTAACCCGACGCCGTATTGTGCACCGAGTTGTGGAACTGAGTCGGTGAAACAGGCAGTTGTTGATGGGCAATGGCACTACAGAGCTTGTCGGTCACGCCGATCTCCCCCAGCGAGGAGGTAAAAACAACGGGCAACTCGGATGGCACTACACCGGCATTTTGGCAAGCGCGCTCGGCGGCCGCAAAGGCCAACTTGGTCGCAACACTGGTTCTGCGGCGCAACATGGCAGGCAGCAGCTCAGTCTGCATATCGCACCCTTCGAAGCCATGCTCTATAGCGTACTCCGGATTTTGAAAGCTGGCACCCGTGCCAAGCAGGACCATCGAAGCGTTATCCACGGGCAGCCCCCTTCGCAAAAATCAGGCTCACATTATTGCCGCCAAAACCAAAGTTATTGCTCATCACGTAGCGGATATCCGGCAATGGTAGAACCTCCGTCAATACCCTATGAGTGAACTCATCATCGACATGGCGAATGCCGCAGGTTCCGGGAGCAAATCCATGATCAAGTGCAAGCAGCGCAATAACCGCCTCAACGGCACCGGCAGCCCCCAGCGTATGGCCTGTCATCCCTTTGGTACCGCTGCACGGTGTCTCTTGCCCGAACATAGAGGCCATCGCCCGCATCTCCGATTGATCATTCAACCGTGTACCCGTGGCATGGAGATTGACGTAACCAATGGCCTCAGCTTGTAGTCCGGCCATCGCCAGTGCGCTGCGCATCGCCTGTGCCGAGCCTGCACCATCGGGATGTGGGGCGGTCATATGATAGGCATCGGATGACTCGCCGTAACCGACAAGCGTGGCAGATGAATCGGGCGTCGGTTGCCGCTCAAGCAGTAGCAAACCCGCACCCTCGCCGAGACTGATACCGTTGCGATCCCGATCCAGCGGTGTGCACGGATGCTCCGAGGTAAGCTCAAGACTATGGAAACCGTGCAGGGTCAGGTGACAGATCGAATCGACACCACCAACCACCACAGCATCGCAAATACCCGTCTCAACCATCCGTTGGCCGGCAGCGACAGCCTTACCACTGGATGAACACGCTGTGGAGATGGCATAACAGGGACCACTCACCCCCAGCTCTTTTTTCAGGAATTCCGCCGTGGCCACCCAGGCATGCTGATGTTTGAAATTAAATGATTCAGGCAACCTGCCGCTCATCACATGGGCTTGATAGGCCAGTTCGGTCTCGTAAATACCCGAGGTACTTGTACCGACAATGACACCCACCCTTTCGGCACCGTAGCGAGCAGCTGCCGCAACGACCGCTTTTCTGAATGCGCTATCTTCGCAATCAAGAGCTGCCAGCGCGATACGCGCATTTCTTGCATCATAAGATTTTAACTCATCTCTGATTTCTGGAAGGGCTGATTCAACTTCGCCGGTATAGGTGAGAAAATCGAGCTTGATCATACGGGCAGGCTTCAAGCAGCTGCGCTGTTCTAATAGGGTATCAAGCAGCGGTTTTTCGCCCACGCCGCAGGCGGTCACGGCCGTATATGCTGTTATCGATACAGGTTGCATATCACGCTCTCGCTACACGGAAACACGGCTTCATGACGACTCTCCCCTTAACTGATCCGGCAACTCTACCAGCTTCGGCGAAATCAGCAGCGGGCAGAGAAAGAATCCGAGAAAAACGCCTGGTGCAATGGTCCACGCCAATGTCTGCAAAGCCGGATTCTCCGCCAAACCCAAGCAGGAGAAGGCCGCCATCGTAGTAACCGCCGATACAACGATCGCCTGATAGGTCAGCCCCATATTGCAGGCACGATTCTCGATAAAAAAGATGCCATAGTCGACACAGATGGCAACGGCAAGCAGCATGCCCACCAGATTCAGCATGCCCAACGGCTGACCAGAAAGCCCCCAACCACCGAGTACGATTGCCACTGAGACCATCGCCGGAGAGAGAGTCTGTAGCGCACGGGAAAGGCTGCGATATCTCAACGTGAGCAGCAGTAGAATCACCAGCGCACCGTATGCCAGCACCTCGATTGCTTTACTGCTGTAGATGGCGTTCATCTCATTCATCAAATCTTTCTGACTGACATATTGGGCCTGCGGAATTGCTGTAAGTGCGCGACTTACAGCCTCCGCATCATGACTGCCCAGCCAGATGGTTAGAATCACCTCATCTTCACCAAGCACATATTGCCCGGCAATATAGCGCCCTGCCGGAGAGTTAGTGACATCGTCCAACGTAAGTGCGGCAATATCAGGCACCACGGGATCACTCAAAAAGCTGCTACGAATCCCAGTCTTCTCTACAGCCGCTCGCCACTGAATAATACTTTGACTGTTCAGCTGCTCTCCAAAAGCCTGAACATTTGCTTGCTGAAGCGCTTTCGAGGCCAGCCACGGATAGAGAGAGTAGTAAGCCTTGAGTTTGCCTGCAGCCTTCACCTTCTCAAGTGCACGCAAGGCCGCTTCATTGGCCTGTAGAACCTGCTCGATGTTATCGGCATGGAGCAGGACAAAGCGACCCGGCTCGACACTCTGCATACGACTTCGAACCTGCCGATCATTCTCCTTCAACGATTCAAGGGATGGCGAAAGACGACTCAGATCGCTTTGCCAGCTAATCGTGGAAAGGCCGAAGAGCAGCAACAGCAGACTGGCCAGCAGGATAGGGAACTTTAGGGATTTTCTTCCGGCAAACGTTAACCAACCGGAAAAGACAAATCCCGGTCTCATCGCCGTGGCGTGACGTTCAATGGCATAGGGGAGAATAGAGCGGGAGATCAAAAGCGAGGTGAGAATACCTGCTCCGGCATAGAGCGCGATCTGCTGCATGCCGGGATAACCGGTAAAGCTCAATGCAGCATAGCCAACCACGGTTGTAACCGCGCCGAGCAGCAGACTCGGCCAGATTCGTTTTGCCGATACACAAGGCTCCTCATCGCCCCCTGCTGCATGCACCATGGTATGAATCGGATAATCGACACAGATGCCGATCAGGGTGGAGCCGAGCGCCAGTGTCAGCGCATGAATCTGACCGAAAACGATAGAGGTGATGATAGTGGCGACGGTGGCCGAGGCGATCAGCGTTAACGAAACCGATGCCAGCGCCCATAGTGAACGGAAGAGAAGTATAAACAGCAACACCATGGCCACCATTGAGATAGTGCTGACCAGCATCACATCGGCTTTCACCTGCTCCTGCACGGCCATGGCAAAGAGAGGGACGCCGGTCATGGCCAGTTCGTAACGATGCTCATGCTCCAGATTGAGACGAGTGAAGCTCGCTTCAATCTGCTGTCGAACCGGCAATTGCTTCGCCGTATCCAGCCCTGCCGCCGTTGTCTCAACGATCAGCGATGCATAAGAACTCTGGTCTGAATCACGTCCATAGAAACGGCGTAGCCAATTTGAGATGAGAAACATCGGATCTTCGGCAAGGATGCTTTTCACCCACTGCGACTCCGGACTCAGCAGCCCCTGCTTTGCTGCAGCTGCTCTTCCAGCAAGCACCGAATCGGAGAATGCCATGGGCACATCCTCTGCCGGCATCAGTGAGTAGAGTTGGTAACGATAGGGCAGATAGAAGGAGATCAGTTGGTGAATCTCATCCTCGTTCATCCCCTCGCCCCACACCCGCTCAACGCCATCGATCTTCGCCAGTTCACTGCGAAGCTCTTCGGTAAATTCGATCGGCTTCTCACCGGGTTCAATGGCATTGATACTCAACAGATAGCGGCGGGAGAGCTCGCCTGTCTGCATATTACTGGCAATCAGCGTGGTCTGCGGAGAATCACCTGCCATAAAGAATGCGGAAATATCGGTTTTGACATCGAGCTGCCAGACGGCAGCTGCAATCAACAGCGGCAGCATCATAAGGAATGCTAAAACGCGGCGATGCATCCCTACTCCCCTTTCGCCTCATCCATCAGCGCGTTTACCTTCGTCTCCAATGAAGAGGTGAATGGCTGTTGCTTAAAAAACCATTCGGAGTAGTCGCCATCGTCCAGTTCGGTTTTCATCTGATCAGCTGGCTTGCCTGACGCCCCTTGCACAATGATCCGTTTGAAATAAGCAGCTGAGGCGCGTTTCGGTTTCAGCTCCATGCGCCAGCGCTGAGCTTCAACACTAAAAGCGATATCGAACGACTTCTCCAGAGCCGCTCTGTCACCACTCATCAGTGGCCTGAACAGGCCGAAACTCTTTTGAGCCATCGGGCTGGTTAACATTCCGGTGCGGCGAATACTCTTCTCCGGCATAAAAAGACGGTAGCGCTGTTGATTGGCTGTAAGCAGTTGGCGGTGCGGTAACAGCTGCTCAATGACAAAGAGCTTTGGTGTCACAAACATCTGCCCCTCTGCCTGCCACGGTTGGCTGAGCAACTGTAGATGCCTCACCTCTCTATATTCGATGGCGACACGCTCTTGCCCTGCTGCCGTCGCCAGTACCGATTCAAGCGTATCCTCGGCACATACCGCCGCAGCCATCATGAACAGTGAGATGAAAAGCGTTGCCGCCTTAACGGGAGATCGCATCGATCACCTCATCCGGTACCGCCATCAGCATATTCCCATCCGGTGTGCAGACGGCCTGTTTGGTATGGCCGTAAGCCATACGCTTACCCGATTCGGCATCCGCGACTACATAGGCGATTCTGATATAACTGAGATACTCTTTCAGCGTCGCACTCACACGCACCCTCTGACCATACTTCAACGGCTGCACATAGCGGCACTGACTCTCGATCACCGGAAAGATATACCCAAGCTGATGCATCTGCTGCACGTCAAAATCGCAACTCCGATAAAGTGCGGTTCTGGCCAGTTCAAAATATTTGTAATAGTGCCCATGCCAGGCGATACCGAGAATATCGATGTCATGAAACGGCACTTCCATTGTGATCTCTGCTTCGCGCTGCATTACGGCTTCATCTTCCAGTAGTCGAAAAAGTTGAACCAGTTATAGGGATACAATCTACAGTAGTGCTCAAGCCTGTCGGCATAGTTCTGGACATATACATCCAAGGCCTGCTGCCGATCCTTACGCGGAAGCACAATTTGATCGGCAACACGTTCAACATAGCTGTCATAATGATTTTTGCCGGAAAGCAGGCCGAAGAAACTATAGACAGGGCAACCAAGGATGTGGGCAATCAGATAAGGGCCGGCAGGAAGTTCGACCTCTTCACCGAAGAAGGTTGCCGTCGCCCGCTTCTCGCCGATGCCCACCCTATCGGCGAGAATGGCCAGCACCCCATTATTCTCAATCACATCGCGCATTTTGAAGATGGCATCTGCATCGGTCGGATCGATAACCCGGCTCATCAGCTCCGGATTCAGGTCATCCAGGATCGCGCGAATTTTCTTCGAGCCGCCAAAGTAGGCAACCATGTGTACATCGAGCCCTGCCTTCTCACGAACCAGCACCCTGCAAGCCTCAAAGCTGCCGAGATGCGAACCGAGCAAAATCATACCGTTACCTCGGCTCTGCTCTTCAATGAGCATCTCCCTACCCCTGGCCGTGACCTGATAGTAATCACTGTTGCCGGACAGGATAAAGATGCGATCCAGCAACACCTGCGCAAAGCAGTGGAGTTGCCGGAAATAGTCCCGCCAGTCACTTTCACCCTTCACCTTTGCATAAAAACGCAGCGATGAAGCCTTGGTGTCAGATGAGGTCAGGAAAAAATATGCAACGATGGGATAGAGAATCGGACGTACCACTGCCGGACTCATATGCCTGCACAGGAAGAGCATCACACGCATGGTCCACAGTGAACCGCGCTCCTTTTTCTCAATCCACTCACTCATCAGCTTTTGTCATGGCCCTGTAAAGAAGTCTGAACGGTGCCTGTAAAATGAGCCGGATATGCGCCCAGGTGTGCCGCACATTATCGTTGACCATCTTGAAGTGGGATATGCCACCCTCTTCGGGAGCAAGATAACGAACGCGGGTAGGTATTCGTTGAAGAGGAACCCCTGCCCAGTGGGCGCGGATCATCACTTCGGGATCAAAACTCATACGCGGATCCATCTTCCCCAGTCTGCAAATCGCCGCGACCGGATAGGCCCTGAAACCGCACATCGCGTCAGGCACATCCCAATAACCCATTTCCAGTGCAATCATCGCCTGTGTCAGTTTACGGCCATGTTTACGAATGGCCGGAATATCACCATCAAAGATCGGAGCGCCCAGTAGCAGTGCACGAGGATCCTCTTCAATCCCCTGCAGAAACTTCGGCAGATCATCCAGATCGTGCTGACCATCAGCATCAACCTGAACCGCATGGGTGAAACCCATCGCATTAGCCCGATGCAAACCACTCTGAACCGCCGCACCCTTGCCTTGGTTTTCAGCATGATGGAGCACTTCAACCTTCTCCGGAAGTTCCTGTTTCAGACTTTCGACAATCGTCTCGGTACCATCGCTACTGCCATCATCGACAACAATGACAAAATCGAGCTGCTCCAGCAGTGCCCGCACCACGTTGGCGATCGTCATGTGATTATTGTATACGGGAACAAGCCCACAAACCCTTCCGCTCATGATCCCAATATCCTGTAGGTTAACTTCCCTTTTGCAACCATACCTTCGGTGGAGTTCAGAGCAAAATCGGCGCTATTTTCACCCCTTAACTTCAATTCAACGATTACCGTCGTATCTGGCCCGATTGGCCGCAAAAACTTGGTCACAGGGATACTACTGATCAGACACGATTGACCATGAAACAGCGAGACAGTCTCTGCCAACAGCGAGAGTTGACCAACAGCTGGAAAGATGGGGAACGTCGGGAAATGCCCTTCGAAGCATGGATGGTTTGCTCTGATTTCGAAGCTGCGTGTGAAGCTGTCGCTCATGCTTTTTCACCATCCTGAAACAGTGCCATCAACCGCTCTTTACGCAGCTTTCCATTCTCTTCTCGCGGCAGTTGTTTCAGCACAACAATCCGGCGGGGAATCTTGATCCCATCAAGCATGGGCAAGAGCTGAGCACGGATAGAACGTACATCGATGTCGCTCTTCTCCCTAATCGCCACGGCCGCCCATATCGCCATGTCCCTGATATGGCCCTGTACGGGCACAGCTGTCACTGCCGCATCGACAACACCTTCACACCGCTTAAGCGCCTCTTCAACCGTCAGGAGGGAGACCCTTCTGCCTGCAATTTTAACAATGGAATCAGCTCTTCCCTGTAAAATAAAACCTGAATCTCCATGCATGGTGACAATATCCTGTGTCTGAAAAGTCTCTCCTTCACTCTCATTGATAAAGGGCGAGGAGACCTGCAACAATCCCTCAGCACTGCTGTCGATATCGACCTCTGGAAATGGCGTCCAGTGGGGATCACTCTGTTGCTGGCGATGTGCAATAACCCCAGTTTCACTGGAGCCGTAGATTTCAATGATCTCTCGATCAAACATCTCCTGCCACTGCGTAGCGATGCTCCTATCAAGTGCCCCTGCAGATGAGATCGCCATCACCGGCCTGCAACAGACCTTCTTCTCCAGTAGCGCACGCAAATGCACAGGAACGGTAATCAGGATGCCTGCATCACTCTGCTGGATGGTTTCGACCACCTCTTCAGCATGAAGAGGACACTCATTCACTATCGGGACGCCGAGCACCCATGGCAGAAGAATCGAGAAGGTCAGGCCATAGAGATGATGGGGAGGCACACTTGCAACCAGTGGTTTATCGGGCCAGGGCAGCGCCTTTTTAAGGGCAAAGACTTCACTGAAAACATCCCCGATTACTTTTTGAACCGGTTTTGATGCACCACTGGAACCAGAAGTATAGATCGTCAGTGCTTGCTGCGATCTGTTAAACCGAAGCTCAAACTCGTTTTGATTGTCATGGTTGGATGAATCGTCTTCGCCTGCTGTAAAGCCATCACTCAGTTCAGCAACAATGGCATGCTCTTTTCGAATGCGATCGAGACTCGCCTGATGCAAATTAGGAGGAAGAATAACATGGCTTCCACTAAGCCAAGCCGAAAGTAGAGCCACAGAAAACTCATAACGCCCTTTGCAAGTCACCAGAACATCGCCGGGTGGAATCAGTCGCTCTGACCGCACCAGATCAGCAAAGAGCTGTCGGGGAAAGATCGGCTCTCCACTGCGCAGAGAAAATGGCCTCTCTTTTGAAAAACGAAGCAGAACTTCACTACTCGTCATTTCGCCTTCCAGACACATAGCTTATTTACTGTTCCAGACCGTGTGCCCGTTCTTAATCATGTTCATCATACTCTGTTTAAAGGGAGGGACCTCTAACCAAGGATAGCGAAGGCGGCGCCAGACGTACTCAGAAACCATCATCAAGCCGAGCAAGAGATAGATGATGCCACCGTTATAGAGTGCCCATAAGGCATCATCTGCCCAAATGGCCAACACAGTGCAAAAAATGATATTCAGGGCAAAAAAACCTGTCCAAACCCAGGTGACCTTACGGCAATACTCAGCAATACCCGGAGGGAGTTGTGGAAAATCAAGCCGGGCAAAACGTTCAATAAGCGAAGATTCAGTACGCAAACTTCCATAAAAAACCAACAACATACTGCTGTGAATAAGCACTGGGAGCATCTTCGCGCTAATGTTCTGAAAAAAGATTGCTCCAACAAACAACAACAGAGCAATCATCCCAAACATCGACGCAGAGTCTCCACCCGCAAAAAAGCGACGGATAAATATAACTCCAACGACCAGCGGGAACACCCATGAAACACCATTAGTGATCGCAAGGTATACAAGAATCGGATAGCCAAGAACTAGCAGAGTAACGACGATGGATTGAGCTAGTTTTTTCAACTTTATCTAATTCTGGTAGCTTCGATATGTTTTGCCAGTGCCGAGAGCGAAGAAAAAATCTCTTCGTTTTTATCGTCGCCCGATTTGATTTTTATGCCATAGTTTCTTTCGATAACGATAGCCAACTCAAGGGCATCAATCGAATCCAAACCTAATCCTCCACCAAAAAGAGGATCTTCATCTTTAATGTCCTCGGGCTCAACACCCTCGAGATTCAGTTCGTCGATCAATAAGCTTCTGAGCTCGTCTAACATGTTTCCTCCACCCACCAATTTCATAGGGGCTTATGATAGCTTGAAGTGCGACACAAACAAACCCAACTCATACAAATCCAACTCACACAAACCCTGTAGCATTAAGAAAATTTACACTCTTAACATGTCCTTTAATTAAATTATTATTATGAACAGACATCTAACCGACTGTCGACAGCGACTCCGTCAAATCGACCCGGAAACCTCGGAACAACGAAGTAAGCTTATTCGCAATTCGCAGGAGCCACATGAGTGTTCGACCTATAAAGGATCGTAGGTCTCTACCCGATCATAGCCCAGTTCGTATCGTCAGATATCAGAAGATGGCTTGATAAAACACGGTCGCCCCTTCAGATCGATTGCCATGCCCCCCACAGTACTTGCACTTCAGGCACAGGTTGAACATCCTTTGGCCGACAGAGATCAATGATTCTCAGGGGTTTTTCATGCGCACAATTACCAAGCTACTATTTGTCGGAATGATGCTCTCCATCAGCGGCTGCGGACTGGCAACGAAACCGGAGGCTGGAAAAGCGGAAAAACCGATGCCGGCCAAGAGTGGTGAACCAGCGCCGGCCACTACACCGGTCAACATGCTGGATGAGTTTGATGATATTCCGGTTCCTGTTGAGTTGAAACGGGACAATGAACAGAGCTCGGTTTACGAGGCCCCCGGCTTTGCTGTCGGTGTCATTGTTTATGAGGGCTATTATAAAGCGGCAAGCATCTCGAAATTCTTCCGCGCCGAGATGCCCAAGTTTGACTGGCAATTCATTAATGCTTTCAGTGAGGGCAAGCGTTATACCCTCACATTCCTGAAAGCGAACCGCTCTTGCACCATCGCTATTGAAGAATCGTCGCTCTCAACCCGTGTCGTTATCCGCGTCGGGCCAACCGGCGCTTCGGGCTAACCAGTACGCTAAAGCGCTTCAGCTTCCAAGTGATCAAGAAGCCTGCCAGCGTTTTCGCATAACATTCGATAGGCATCTTCAAAGCCATCGGGGCCACCGTAATAGGGATCGGGAACATCCGGAACCCGCTCATGGCCGGGCTCAAACTGGCGCATCAACAACAGACGATCTTCCGGTACACCCATTCTGAGAAGGTCAGCGTAATTGCTGGCATCCATGGCAACAAACCAGTCCCACTGTCCAATTTTCGCTGCCGTGACCTGCTGGGCCCGGTGACTGCTCAGGTCAAGGCCATGATCACTGGCTGTCTGTGCCGAACGATGATCAGCACCATGACCGATATGCCAGCTGCCCGTGCCGGCCGAGGCAAAGTAAAAGGTTTTATTCAGATCGCGCTTGGCCGCCTGGCTAGCCACCACGATCTCAGCCAATGGCGAACGGCAGATATTGCCAAGACAAACAAAAAGAACCCGGACCTGACTCATCCGGCACTCTCCTTTGCCAACTGGTTTTTTTCCGCCTGGGATATCTGCAGATAGACCGGTTGCGGATAGATGGGCAGCTGTTCCGCTTGAATATCTGCCATCGCCGTCCGGATCACATTCGCCAATGCCACGGCACGGCCTGTAACCGCTTCAAGCCTCGTCCAACCGACAAGGTCAACAGGTGGATCAGACTCTGAAATATAAAATGAGGGCTCAATACTCACGACATCTGACCAGCTGCTGCAGACATCCTCCTGCACTGGCTTTATCTGCTGATAGCGGCCGACAAACACCTCGCCGGCGCGGGCATCTTCAAGCACCCATACATCACCACCATGGTCGGGACGGGCCGCTGTCACGGCAAGGGAGGAGACGGGAAGCACTGGCAATTGCAGAGAGGCGTTGATACCAGCCAGGGCAGCAGCGGCAATGCGAAGACCGGTAAATGAGCCCGGACCTACACCCAGCCCCAGCATCTTCAGCTCTTTCCAGCCAATGGAACCACGCTCAAGCAACTCCTCAAGCATCGGCATCAGGCTTTTCGAATGCCCTCGGCTCTCCTCACTCTCGGCAAATAAAGCCTTGTTATCAGAGAGCAACAGGCAGGCATAACTTCTGCCGGAAGCCGCATCCAGTGCCAGTAGCGGATAGCTCAAAAGTATTACGCCAGACGGCCGTAAGAGTGAAGGCCTGAGAGGTACATATTAACACCGACAAAGCAGAAGAGGGTGACCAGGAATCCGGCCACCGCCCACCATGCCAGCGTCCTGCCGCTCCAGCCGTGTGAGATACGCACATGCAGGTAAGCGCCGTAGAAAAGCCATACAATCAGTGCCCAGGTCTCTTTCGGATCCCATGACCAGTATCCACCCCACGCTTCAGCAGCCCAGGCAGCACCAAGAATCGTCGCCAGTGTGAAAGCAGGAAAGCCGACCGCAACGGATTTATACGCCAGCTGATCCAGCTGGTCCAAAGAAGGAAAAACCTTAAGCATCCGGGAGGTTTCCTTCTGCTCCAGGCGCGCACGAACCAGCCAGGCCATGCCGGCTGCACAGGCCACCGCAAAAGCACCGTAACCGACAAAGTTCAGCGGCACATGTATCTTCATCCAGTAGGACTGCAGCGCAGGAACAAGCGGTTTGATATCAGCCTGGCCGATGGAGTCGAGCCAGATACCGAAAAAGACTCCGGCGGAGACGATCACCATGATAAACGCGCCCATCGCCTTGGCCTGATAACGACGCTCGAAGGCCAGGTAGATGCAGCAGGTGATACAGAAAAGAAGAATGAACACTTCATAAAGGTTGGAAACCGGCGCATGGCCGATATCGCCACCGAGGAACAGGTAAGATTCATACCACCTTAGCAGCAGCGAAGTGCCACCGGCATAGACACCGCCCCAAGCGGCACCCGTAGCCATCTTGCCGATGAAAGATTCAGGCGCGAACAGATACATGATGTAGCAGACAGCCGAAAAGATGAACAGCAGGTTCATCGCCATCACCAGCTTGCCGGAAACGAGATTGGACTGGTCCTCATAGGAGATCAGAGAGGCGTGCGGCTCAAGCAGGGTGAATAACCACATCAGCACAACCATCAACGTCAGCCCGTCCAGCCAGGGAACAAGGGTGACGCTCTTTTTACCTCCGAGGAACATCGAGGCAGCAGCACCTGCAACGGCTCCAATACCGCACCAGATCAATCCCTGCATGCTTAAAAGACGGAAAAGATAAGTATCTTCGTCATAGCCATTACCCCCGAACACGGCGAGCAACGATGCGCCGATCATCAGACCGATATAGAGCCAGAAGCGGGCGTGAACGGCTTTCCCCCGGTAAATACCGGATAATAGTGAAGAATCAACTGCTGCTGTCATATAGACGCTCCTTGTTCGGAAATACCGAGATTGTTCTCCAGCTCCCTTAAGAACGCATTAAATTCTCCCTCAAAAGCCATTGTATTACGGTTGGATAGCCCTGCCACGCGAATACGAACACCTTTGCCAGCCGGCTCGCAGACAATCCACACCTTTCGATGAGAGACATAGAGCATGATGCAGAGACCGAACACCAGAATGGCGCTGCCGATCCAGACCACATTCATACCCGGATCCTCGGCCAGCTGAAGGCCTGTATAGTAGTGCTGCTGAAAGTCATCCAGCACGGGAATAAACGGCCAAGGCAGCGTTGGCAGCACCTGCATTCCCTGCAACGTCCTGATACCGAGATCCTGCATATCGGCAGGAGTCTTATCACCATAGACCTCTTTAACAGCATCCTTGAAAGCTTTCAGTCCGGCACTGGCGTCGCCACCACCGATCCGCTTGCTGAAGGCGTGAAATAGCTCCCACTCTTTCGGATTGGTCAGGTCGGGGCCGAGAAAAAAGGACTGGAAATCACGCACATCGCCGGTGAGCGAGACCATGATCAAACTGCCCTGGTTCTGGCCATCCACATCAAACGGATTGAGGAAACTGCGCACCTTCACAGGCTTCAAACCCGGGCCGCGAAGGATAAAGTCGACCGCTGGACCGATATCCTGAAACTTCTTAGGTGAACCGGGTGCTGCCATGTTCTCAACATTGAACGGCTTGAAATCGGTAAATTCGAGCGAGATGCCGCTCTCGGCATCGGTATAGGTCTTATAGATCTCACCCTTGACGCTATCGATACGCTTGGAGCCATCCAGGCGAAGCAGTTTCAAGCCGATCTCGGAACCGCCATCGCCAAAGGAAGCCTGATAGATGCGGACCCCTTTATAGTAGAGTGGCTCATTAACAATAATATCCGAGGTCAGCACCTCTCTACCTTCATCAATAATAGTCAGGTTACTCTTGAACTCTTTAGGCATGCCATTGGGGTAGAAATCGATGTCGAAGTTGTTGCAACGGACATCGAAAGGCATTTTAAGGCTCTCGACACCGGTACCCTTCAGGAAAGTAATGGTGTTCTCGGAACGTCCTTCCGGAACTGCCATGTTACCCCGAAAACCAAACTGGACACTCATCCAGCCGCCGACCAGAACGATCAACAGAGCACTGTGAACCAGAATGTAGCCCCATTTATGATAGCCGCCCTTGTCACCACGCAGATGAGTACGTTCGCCTTCCGACTGGGACAGCCAGCGCCAGCCGTCCATCGTCTCAACCTTCGTCTTCACCTGTTCAATGGTCAGGCCGGGCAGCTTCAGCTCATGTGTACGCTGCATCCGTTTCCAGGCATGATCGGCCAGTGTCACCTTGCGCGAGCGCATCTCCTTGAGCATGCGTGGCACGTTATGCCAGAGACAGAAGGAGAGTGAAACCATGAGAAATCCGAGCAGCCCGATAAACCACCAGGCGTGATACATATCGAACAGTCCCAGACTTCTGAAAACCCAGTACCAGACAGGGCCGAACTGGGCCAGGTAGTCCGCCTGTTCCTGATTCTGCAACAATACCGTACCGATCACCGAGGCAATCGCCAGCACCATCAATAAAACAATCGCCAGAGGCATTGATGCCATCCGGAGGAAAAGAGGTTTTATGCTCTTATGGTAATAAGACATCAGTTGTTCCTATAGGTGTAGACAAGATGAGAGATTAAAGGCTAAAAGCGCCGACAATCAACCACGGGCATCACAAGGTCTTGAGATAATCGATGACAGCCTGACGCTGTAGAGGGTCCTGCATCGGCCCATATTTCGGCATACGGGTATTGGATTTCAGCGCCTTTGGATTCTCCAGCCACTGGTGCAAACGCTCTTCGGTCAATGTACCGATTCCACTTTCGGATTCACGGCCGAACACTTCCTGCAGACCGGGGCCGATCTTGCGCTGATGAGTCAAAGGATTATGACAGACCTTACAACGGGCGTTGAAAATCTCCTCACCGGATGGTGTACCCTCTTCTGCCAAAGCAGCAGCCGGCACTGAAAAACCGATCAACATAAGAACCAAAAGTGATTTTCGCATCATACTCCTCCTCGCTACAATTCAGCGCCGACGCATCATGACACAACACTCGGCAAATATTAAGGCGTGTTTTTTACGTCTGGTCAGCGAAGTTTATGCATGCCCGTACGATCCGCGCGATAAATGACGGACGCCTGACCGGCACAACTTCCCAAAGCGGACCTGCCTGCAAGAAACCGCTGCCAGCGCATATGAACTGCATAGCAGGGCTTACGGACTATGCCACCCTTCCGGTTAAGACTGCTGGAGAGCAAAACACCTCCGCAGGCTTTCGCCAGCCGCCGGCAGGCGACATCGGCATCCATTCGAATCGCCAACTGCCCTTTCTGGTAACAGATGGAAGGAAGTCCCGGACGCCCGGGCAATACCAGCGTAGTCCGTCCCGGCCACGCCTCCTTCATCAGCGTGCGCAGGCTCTTCGAATACCAGCGGATAAATTTTCTCACCGTCTGTCTTGAATCAACAAGCAGAAGAAAGGGGCCGCGCCGTTTTTTGAAACGGCAGATTCGCACCAGCGCCCGCTTTTCCCCTGGCAGACAGGCAACGCCCGGAAGCGTCGAGGTGTAGTGCCCGACAACTCCACCCTTCTGCAGGAGCGGGGCCAGCCGAAGAGCGGCTAGCTTCGCTTTAACTCTCAGCGAGAATAGCCTCAGCCTGTGCCTGACGATCTTCCTTCAACTTCCGGGTCAGATCCTCGTCGGTCTGGGCCAGCATCTGGACAGCCAGCAAACCTGCATTCTTGGCACCATTGATACCTACCGTCGCAACCGGCAGTCCAGGAGGCATCATGACCGTTGAAAGCAGCGCATCCTCACCCTGCAATGCGCCGGAAGCGATCGGTAGTCCGATTACAGGCTTGACGGTTTTAGAACAGACGACACCTGCCAAGTGTGCCGCCATACCGGCCGCACAGATAAACACCTTGCACCCGGCCTCTTCCGCCTCTTTCACGGCCTGAACCGTGGCTTCCGGCGTGCGATGTGCAGACCGCACCATGGTTTTGAAAGGCACGCTGAACTCTTCAAGCACGGCCTCTGCTTTGGCCACAACTGGCCGGTCATTGGCGCTTCCCATCAGAATCAATACTTTAATTGCTTCCATCGTTTTCAATCCTCAGTCCGTTTTGATAATCGATAAACTTTTCAGGTGCCCACTCTGAATGCTCTTGTCCACGAATCAAGGGGATCGCATAAACGATATTCCAGATATCCCGGTCCGTGAGCTCATCATGCATCTGCGGCATGCCTCCACCACCGGAATAGATCTTCCTGAAATAGCGCTGTGGTGTCGCATCGGCAGTTGACAGCAACAGCGGCATGTCGGCCTTGATATCCTTTTTTGCCAACGCACTTCCGCTGCCGTCATGGTCATGGCAGGCGATGCAGTAGTTGCTGTAGAGCGTCAGCCCCCGCCCCCGGTCGATTTCTACAAATTCCAGTGCCATCGCCGGCGTTGATAGCATCAGCGCCAGCCAAAGCAGTGACGCCCGGCTATTCCCGCTCAATGGCCCTGTAACCGATATCCCTGCGGTAGAAACCACCCGGCCAATCCAGCTTCTCAAGCGCTTTGTAGACCACTGCCTGTGCCTTGGAAACGCTCGCACCCAGAGCTGTTACACCCAGAACACGCCCGCCACTGTTGACGATCTCGCCATCCTTTTCAGCCGTGCCGGCATGGAACACCTTCGTGCCGGCCGCCTCTACCGCATCAAGCCCACCGATCACCTGGCCCTTCTTGAATGAACCGGGATAGCCATCGGAAGAGACGACCACACAGAGCGCCATACGCTTATCCCAATCAAGGGCTACACCCTCAAGCTCCTTGTTGGCTGCCTTGAGCAGCACCTCGCCCAGATCGGACTTCAGACGGCTCATCAATGGCTGGCACTCCGGATCGCCAAAACGGACATTGAACTCCAATG
Organism: Mariprofundaceae bacterium; assembly: GCA_050301755.1. Taxonomy (GTDB): domain Bacteria; phylum Pseudomonadota; class Zetaproteobacteria; order Mariprofundales; family Mariprofundaceae; genus WSZY01. The sequence goes on along the minus strand of JBNKZS010000024.1, from coordinate 11,272 downwards.
TCTTCGGCCCATCCTTGGTCAGCATCACACCGGCGTAGAGGGTGCCGATGAATTCAGCACCGCGTTTCTTAAGAGCCGCAATAATCGGTCGAGCCACCTTCTCCAGCACCTCTTCGGCCACGTCATCGGTCACGCAAGGGGCGGGCGAGTAGGCGCCCATACCGCCCGTGTTCGGACCCTTGTCACCATCAAGCAGCGCCTTGTGATCCTGAGAGGATGCCAGTGGAAGAATGGTGTCACCGGAAACAAGAAACAGGCAGGAGGCCTCCTCGCCGATCAGACACTCCTCGATCACCACCTGCGAACCGGCATCACCGAAACTGTTTCCTGCCAGCATGTCGCGTGCGGCATGCACGGCCTCTTCCACTGTCTGCGCTACAATCACGCCCTTGCCGGCAGCAAGGCCGGACGCCTTGACCACAATCGGCGCTCCCCATGCACGAATCGCCTCTTCGGCCGCATCGGCATCGGTATGCACTTCAAATCCTGCGGTTGGCACTCCCGCCTCATGCATCAAACGCTTGGAGAATGATTTGCTACCTTCAAGCTCCGCCGCCGCCTTCCCGGGACCGAATACCGGAAATCCTTCGGTACGCAGTTGATCCGCCAGACCTAGCACCAACGGTGCCTCAGGTCCGATCACCACCAGTCCGGGCTTCTCGGCGCGGGCCAGCTTCATCAGACCGCTCACATCCTCAGCGCCGACATTGACACAGCGCGCATCGCGGGCGATGCCCGGATTACCCGGCGCACAGACCACCTCGGTCACACTCGGCGAATTATTCAGCTTCCAGCAGAGTGCATGTTCACGACCACCGCCACCGACTACGAGTACTTTCATCCTCTGCTCCTTAATGCCTAAAGTGGCGAATACCGGTGAAGATCATGGCCAGGCCATGTTCATCGGCTGCGGCAATGACTTCCTCATCACGCACCGAGCCACCCGGCTGAATCACGGCAGTCGCACCTGCATCGGCCAGAGCATCGACACCGTCGCGGAACGGGAAGAAGGCATCGGAAGCCACGGCCGAACCCTTGATCTCTTCACCGCCGTGGTGGGCGGCAATACGGGTGGAGTTCACACGGTTCATCTGGCCGGCACCGACACCGAGAGTGACACCACCCTTGGCAAAGACGATAGCGTTGGATTTCACATGCTTGGCCACAGACCAGGCAAAGAGCATATCCGCCCACTCGGCTTCGGTCGGCGCACGCTTGGTGACCACACGGCAGGCATCACGATTCAGGATATGCGCATCGCGCTCCTGCACCAGCAATCCACCGTTAACTCGCTTGAACTCGTAACCACCGGTAACCGGGTCGGCATTCGGAGCCAGCAGCAGGCGCAGGTTCTTCTTCTCGGCGAGTGCCGCCTTGGCCCCTTCGGTAAAGCCCGGCGCAATGACCACCTCCATGAAGGTCTCAGCGATCAACTTCGCGGTTGGCTCCTCCAACGGCTGGTTGAAAGCGGCGATACCGCCGAAGGCGGAGGTTGAGTCAGCTGCACGGGCACGTTCGTAGATCACTTCCTGCGCACCACCGACAGCCACGCCGCAAGGGTTGGCATGCTTGACGATAACGGCTGCGTTTTCATTGAAGTCGCGCACACAGGCAAAAGCCGCATCGGCGTCGGCGATATTGTTGTAGGAGAGCGCCTTGCCCTGCAGCACTTCACAATCGGCCAGTGAAAGGCCGCTATCTTCAGGGTCGGCATAGAAGGCTCCATCCTGATGCGGATTCTCACCATAGCGCAGCTCATCGGCTGTCTTGATGAACTGACGGGTGAAGATATCCGGGAACTTGCGCTTGGTGCCGTCGGCATTGAGTGCGGAGAAGTGGTTGGCAATCGCGCCATCATAAGAGGCGGTATGGGCGAATGCCTTCACGGCCAGCATGCGGCGGATATCTTCGCCGACAGCGCCATTGGAAGCATTGATCTCTTTCAGCACCAATGCGTAGTCGGATGGATCAACTACGATGGTGACAAACTTGTGATTCTTGGCCGAAGCACGAACCATGCACGGCCCACCGATATCGATATTCTCGATAGCATCATCAACGGTGCAGCCCTCTTTCGCTACCGCTTCGCGGAACGGGTAGAGATTCACACAGACCAGGTCGATGCGCTCAATACCGTGCTCGGCCATCGAGGCGAGATCGCCCTCATTGTCGCGACGGGCAAGGATTCCGCCGTGCACCTTCGGGTTGAGGGTCTTTACACGGCCATCCATCATCTCAGGGAAACCGGTATAGTCGGAGACATCACGGCAGGCGATGCCCTCATCACGCAACAGCTTGGCCGTACCGCCGGTGGATAGAATATCAACACCGCGATCAGCCAGCGCCTTGGCAAAGTCTACAACGCCGGTTTTGTCTGATACGCTTATCAGCGCTCGGGTAATGGATGGCATAATTGTCTCCGGAACGAATCTATTAGGAAGAGCCGATAAGCTACGCATTGACTTCGTTGGCGCAAGAACCGTTCAATACGCCGGGAGTTAAGATCTGTACCGGCATCTTTGATCGATTCATCCTCTGTTAATATCGAATCGGTTTGATTCCATGCTCTACTCGCCGCATTATCACGGGCTTGTCTTAACCAAAGGAGAAAGAATGCTCTCACTTCGCCGGCTCTTTGCAGCCCTGTTGCTGACCCTGATTCCAACCCTGTATGCCGAAGCAGCCGAACTGCAGCAGGCCGATTTCAGGAATGGTGTAAAACTGATTGTCGAGGAGGATCACTCAGCACCCGTAGCCATGGTTCAAATCTGGCTGAAAGTGGGCGGACGGGACGAACTTCCGGGTAAGACGGGTCTGGCACACGTCTTCGAGCACATGATGTTCAAAGGATCCCGGGCCCTTGCTCCGGGCGAGTATTCCAGAAGAATCGCTTCCATGGGCGGCAATGACAACGCCTTTACCAGCCATGACTACACCGCCTATTTCGAAACAGTTCCGGCCAGCGAAACCCATAACGTCATTGAGATGGAGGCGGAGCGCTTTGCCAATCTGAAGCTGCGTGACGAAGATTTTCAGAAAGAGATTCGTGTGATCATGGAAGAGCGCCGCATGCGTACCGAAGACGATCCCAACAGCCACATGTTCGAGGAGCTCTCGGCTGCAGCACTTCGCCTTCACCCCTACCGAAATCCGGTGATCGGCTGGATGCAGGATCTTAAACGGCTGACCATTGATGATGTGCGTGCTTTCTATAAAAAGCACTATGTGCCCGGCAACGTTACTGTAGTGGTGGTCGGCGATGTCGACTTCAAGCGAATCCGGAAAACGGTGGCCCGCACCTTCGGCCGCATGAAAGTGCAACCTCAACCGGAACGCTTCAACCCGAAGGAGCCGGAGCCGTTCGGTCCCAAACGCATTGATGTCATCCTGCCTGCGCAATTGCCGCTTCTTGCCATCACCATTCCTGTCCCGGTCTGGCACCCCGGTGAAAATGACCACGAGGCTGCCGCCATCGCTATTGCCACCTCCCTCCTGGCAGGTGGCCGCTCCGCCAGAATGACACGGCAACTGGTTGACCGGGAGAAGGTCTCCTTCTCGGCTGCCGCAGGCTACGACCCTTTCGGCATGGGTCTTGATCTCTGGTATGCCTATGGCGTGCTCGGACCGAAAAACAGTCCTGAAAAGTTCGAGTCCTCGCTATGGAAGCTGCTGCAGCAGATGCGTGACAAACCAGCCACTCAAAGAGAGCTTGATGCTGCCAAGAGAGGAATCATTGCAGCCGATGTTTTTGCTCGCGACTCCCTTTACCTACGCGCCAAACATATCGGCATCCTTGAAACGGTCGGCATCGGAGCGGCCCATCAGGATGCGTGGCTGGATGCCATCCGCAGCGTCACTGCAGCCGATGTGCAGGAGGTGTTCAGAAAGTGGATCAAACCCGAGCGCTCCACCACCGGCCTGCTCATACCGGCCAAAGGGGAAAAGTCATGAGCCTCTTCCAGCGACTAACCCCGATTCTGATGACGCTGCTGCTCTGGGCCATGCCTGCTGATGCCGTGCCGCCGATTCAGGAGCGACAACTGGATAACGGTCTGCGAATCCTGTTAATGGAGGCGCACAACGTGCCGATGGTCTCCATGCAGCTGACTCTGGCCTCAGGCAGCCGTTTTGATCCTGCCAACAAGGGAGGCACTGCCACCCTGCTGGCTGCTATGCTCGGCGATCATACTGCCAGGCATGGCCATGAAGCCCTAGCCCGACGGCTTGATGCCGAAGCGATCCAACTGGGTGCAAATGCCGACCGGGAGGGCTTGAACCTGAGCCTGACCGTACTGAAAGAGGTGTTTCCTGCAGGCATTGATGCCCTGGCTGAAGCGTTGCTGGAACCGGGCTGGAATAAGGCTCGTTTTAAATTAATCAAAGAGAATGCCATCTCTGCGGCCCAGAAAGCGCAGGAGGAGCCGGGCACAAGAGCTGCCCAGGCATCCGTTGAGCTGCTCTTTGGCGATCATCCTTATGGTCATCCAGCGGGCGGCACGCTGGACACCCTGAAAAACGTCAGGCTTACCGACCTGCAACACCTGTATCAGACCCAGCTCAAACCTGAAGGTTCGGTTCTGGCTGTCAGCGGTGATATCACAATGCGAGAACTGGTTGAGTTGCTTGAACCCTCTCTCAAGGGCTGGAGCGGCGCTCCGGAAACAGGCCTGTTCGACATCGAAAATGCCGAATCGGTACACGGTCAGGCTCGTTCCATTGAGATGCCAACGACTCAGACGCTGGCGCAACTGGTGCGCCTGGGCCCGGCCCGTAAGGATGCGGACTTCTTTTCCGCCTTCGTGCTCAACCACCTGCTCGGCGGTGGCGGTTTCGGCTCACGACTTATGGAAGAGGTGAGAGAGAAGCGCGGGCTGGTCTACGGTGTTTACTCCTACTTTATTCCTCTTGCCGCTGAGGGGCCGTTCATCATCACCCTGCAGACCCGGGCCAACCAGGCAGCAGCGGCCGACGGCGTTGTTCGTCTCGTCTTGCAGGAGATGTATGACGGCAGGATTACGAAGAGACAGCTGAATGAGACCAAGGCGAATTTGATCGGCAGCTTCGCCCAGCGCATGGACTCCAACCGGGAGCGTGTCGGCCTGATGGGCATGATCGGTTTCTACCAGATGCCACTGGATTATTTGCAGGTCTGGACGGAAAAGGTGGAATCGGTCACGCTTGCTGATGTTCAGGCCTCTGCCAGAATGTATATGAATCCCGGGATGTGGAATCTGGTACAGGTAGGGCCGCGTTCAATCGTCGAAGAGCCAAAAACAGGAGATAAGTAGCGTCATGAAAACGGTCCTCGTTGTTGAAGATTCAAGTACAAGCCGGGATATCACCAGCCACTTTTTGCAGCAGGGCGGTTTCCGCACGCTTGAAGCCTCTGATGGTGCTGAAGCACTCAACATTCTGAAAGGCCGTCACGTCGATCTGATCCTTACCGACATCATGATGCCCAACATGGACGGCTGGGCTTTTTACAAAGAGGTTCGAAAGGATAAGCGTTACAACCTGACCCCGTTCGTATTTTTGAGTGTCCTTGATGAACTCGATGACCAGATCAAGGGGCTGACACTCGGCGTGGATGACTACATCACCAAACCGGTGACACCGCCGCAGCTGATTGCCCGCGTCAACACCGCCCTGATGCGAAGCGAGCGACTGGAGCAGTACTTCTTCCGCAATCCGGTCACGGAACTGGAGACAGCCAACTATTTCCGTCAGCGCCTGGTACTGGAGACGAAACGCTGCCGCGAAACCAAGCAGAACCTGAGCCTGCTGGTTTTCGGCATCGGCAACTATGTCTCCCTTGTCCGTGGCCACGCCACATGGTTTGCCGAATCGGCATCGCGAAAGACCGGCCAGAAACTTCGCGAACAGACCCGCGACTTCGATATCGTCGCCGACATGGGCATCGGCCGCTTTGGCGTCCTCATGCCCAATGCCTCACCCGAAAGCGTCAAGGAGTGGGCGGAGAAGATCTCAGCCAACTGGAAGCTGTCCGTTACCTGGCCGGAGACCGAGCAGGAGATCGGCATCGATCTCGCCTACACCTGCGATGTCATCTCGCCGGGTGACTTCGATTCGACCGAACTGCTGGACAAAAAACTCGCCACCTTTGAGCGCAAGTGGTAACTCCGCGCTAGCCAAACCCTGACCATGCGTATCACTGCCGGAACCTATCGAGGGCGTGTTCTGCACGTGCCCGATCTTCCCGGCCTGCGCCCCACCCCTTCTCGCGTCCGCGAAGCACTGTTCAACATCCTCGGTGATATCGAAACGTGGAAAGTTCTCGATCTCTTTGCCGGCACCGGCATCATGAGCATCGAAGCGCTCTCCCGCGGTGCGGCATCGGCCATGTCGATAGAGCAGCATCATAAAGCATGCCGGCTCATGCAGGATTGCTGCAGACAGCTTGGCCTGGAGAACCTGCAGATCATCAAAGGTTCGCTTCCCTCGGCTCTGAATCGAATCGAACAGAACCACTTCGACCTGATCTTCGCCGATCCCCCTTATAATCAGGATATCGCCGCGAAAATTCCTCTCTGGTTGGATGAACATGGCATCAGCTGCCGGCAACTGGTTATCGAAGAGTCTGCCAAAGCCGCACCCCACTGGCCGGAAAACTGGACGCTGACCCAGTCCAGGCGGTACGGTGACACCTGTCTGCATTTTCTTGAGCCCGAAAAATGACCCTCCATGGCATTTTTCTCACCGGAAAGCCAAACTGCAATTTGTCTTTCACTTACAAAATCGCAGGAGACGGCAGTTTTGGTGGCACATCCATGTGCCATGATTATTGAATTGGAGAACGCTTTTTGAAACGCACAGCCATCTACCCAGGAACCTTTGATCCGATCACGCTCGGTCATGTCGATGTGGTGAATCGAGGCCTAAAGCTGTTTGACCGTGTCGTCATCGGTGTTGCCGAGAATCCGAAGAAAGAGCCGATGTTCGACCTGCAGACAAGACTGAAAATGGTCCGGGATACCTTTGCCGACCAGCCCAATGTTGAAGCCGTCAGCTTCACCGGGTTGCTCATTGAGCTTGCCCATAACCAGAAGGGCGATGCCATCCTTCGCGGCCTGCGTGCCGCCTCGGACTTTGAATATGAGTTCCAGATGGCCACGATGAACCGGCGCCTGGATGAGAAGATCGAGACATGCTTTGTCATGGCCCGTGAGGACTACACCTTCATCTCATCACGCTTTATCCGTGAAATCTCAGGCATGGGCGGCGATGTCTCCGAACTTGTTCCTGCTGTGGTGGTTCCCTACCTGAAATAACCACCGGCAGCAGGCGTTTCGACGACGCATTGAACAGGATTAGAGCTTTCTGTGAAAGGCTTTGAACAGATCATCACTCACAATACGCCTCTGCAACCAGTTGGCCCACTGCTCAGCGGATTCTCTGTCACCGAAACAGGCAGATTGGATCGAGTGTTTTTTCAGCCAGACGTGAGCCTTATAAAGGCAGTTGCACTCTTCTTTCTGCTCTTTAACAAACAACATGGTCGGCCTCCGGATAATTATAAGTATATCATTAATTGCTAATGTGTAAAGACAATAAATGGGTTGCGGCCGAACCGGAACAGTTCTCATTCATGACCATTTGAACTAATCTCATTGCCATGCTTGATGTGCTTTCTGTCGGCCATGCGGCCTATGACCTCACCATGTCGGTGGAGCGGCATCCCGCTGCTGATGAAAAACTGCAGGCAACCTCGATGCAAACCTGCGGCGGCGGCCCTGCCGCCAACGGTGCCGTACAGGTAGCACGGCTGGGTGGCGCCGCCTCTTTTTGCGGCTACCTCGGCAACGACCTCTACGGCGATGCCCATGTCGCCGAACTTGCGGCCGAGGGTGTCGACCTGACCTGGCTCGTGCGCGGCTCACACCCCTCATCGATATCCCAGGTTCTAGCCAAGCCGGACGGAAAACGTGCACTGGTCAACTTCAAGGGGGAGACGCCGTGGCTGGCTGCCGATGCGGTCGATGTCACCGGTTCACATCCGAAAGCCATCCTGTTCGACGGCCATGAACCGCTCTTGTCGGAGGCGGTAATGGAGTGGGCAGCAGGTCAGGCGATTCCGACCATCCTCGATGCCGGCTCACTGCACCGAGGCTCCGAGGCGCTGGCGATGAAGGTCAGCTATCTCGTCGCCTCGGAGAAGTTCGCCCGCCAACAGTGCGGTACGGACGACATGAGGTTGGCGCTGAAACAGCTTTCCGCTCAGCGGGACAATGTCATCATCACACTGGGTGAGCAGGGGCTCATCTGGGCCAGAGAGGGCACAACCGGATTAATGCCGGCCTTCAAGGTGCCGGCGATCGACTCGACCGGAGCTGGCGATGCTTTCCACGGTGCCTTCGCCCTCGGCGTCGCCCGCGGCATGGCGTGGCACGAACTGCTTCGATTCGCCTCGGCGGCCGGTGCCCTGACCTGCACCCAGCTGGGAGCACGCCAGGGACTTCCCCGAACCGCCGAAGTTGAGCAGCTGCTGAAGGAGGCAGGCTGATGCGGGTCTGGGATATCCACCCCGGCTATCTGGCCCGGCAACAGCTGCTTGGCGAACACCGCGAACTGCACGGATTGGCCAATATCCTCATCCATGGAAAGAGGGGCTATTCCCGCCACCCTGAAACGCTCCGCTGGGTCGGACGCCTGCCGGCACTGGCGATGCGCCATCGCCAACTCGCATGCGAAATGGCGCTGCGCGGGTATAACGACAGAACGCCTCTACCCATTGAAGATGAAGTGCAGTGGCCCGAAGTATGGATCGACCCGCCGCACTGGCAGTTTGAACTGCTGCGCGGAAAATATGCCGCTGATGGCCGTACCGGCCGGATTCCGCTGCCTGCCAATAGCCAGCAACTATGGGCGCAACACAAGTATTCGATCATGGCGTCCAATCCGCAGCTCTACTCCGAGATCGGACCGGAGGTGTCGCACGGCAGATACCGCGATGACATGGAGGCACTGGCGCTTCTGCTTACGCAAGAGATAAGGGTTCCGCCGACAGAGGGACGGCTGCGCAATGCCCTGCTGCACATGTGGGGCTATGTCTCCGAAGAGGGTGCCCAGCCTTCCGGGGATGACGCAGAGCTGATGCGCCAGATTCAGCGGCTGTCTGCAGAACAGGGCCAAACCTACCTGCTTGCTTCAACGGCGCTTTCGGGTCTGGCAGTCTGGTGTTGATGATGCAGAAGCTATTGGTAAGTGCCTGCCTGCTCGGTGAGAAGGTTCGCTATGACGGCGGCGACAGCCGTCAGGTCGGACTGCTTGAAACATGGCAGGCGGAAGGACGCGTCATCGCCCTCTGCCCTGAAGTGGCCGGTGGGCTTCCTGTGCCCAGAGCTCCGGCTGAAATTCAGACGGACGGGCGTATCATCAATATCGAGCATGAAGATGTGACCGATGCCTTTGAGCGCGGAGCCCAAAAGGCTCTGGAGCTGTGCGAAAAACATGGAATCCGAATCGCCGTTCTCAAGGAGGGGAGCCCCTCATGCGGCAGCTCGCTGATTAACAACGGCAACTTCGATCGTACCAAAATTCCCGGTCAGGGCATCACCACCAGACTCCTGGAAGCCCACAGCATTCAGGTATTCAGTGAAAATGAACTGGATCAGGTTTCGGCTCTGTTGAGTTCAGCAGACTAAATCGAGCATTGGCGCGAACGTCTGCTTTCGGCCAAAAGCGGTCATTCAGAAGTATTCGGTTTTTTTAACGTAAGAACCTCGGTTACAGCCATCAGGAAGAGGGCAAACACCTTGATTTCAAGCAGGATGATCTCGATTACCGTCAACCAGAAAATTTAATTCTTAGCCTGATGCCATATAATCAAAAAAACCACTATAGGGGCTACAAAAACAAAAAAGAGTGTCAATATAGTTATCAGATCAGAGTAAGGTGCATATATCGCAGTTAATATCCCAATAGCTATTGGAATCACAACACCTAACCAAGAGATAAAGCGTTTTCCTGCAAATCTATTCAGAAAAATAATCATTAATGAAAAAGCAATAAATAATATTGGACTCGCAAGAACTGGAATTAAGATAATTGGGGTATGTGCATACGCTACTTCTGGAGTGAGAAGCAATGTGATCAAAGGAAACAACCACTTCCTATGTTTTCCTACGAGTTGATTTTTACTACTCATAACTGCCCCTCCCTTCCACTCGAATCTTACGTTAGCACAGATAATGAACGTCCGCTTTTGGCCGATAGTGGTCATTCAAAATACTCTTTAGCTGGAGTGAAATACAACATACATATTATTATTCCCGCTAAAATATCCATAGCCATGTTTAATGTTCCAAAAATAGGAGTGGAAAGCGTCACTCCAGTGAAAGGACTCAATAACAGCATCCCAAGATATCCGATTACAAAACTAATCCTGCCCCATTTTTTGATTAGAAACACTCCAATACTTCCAATAAAACTTAGTAACAGAAGCCCAGCTCCAGGCACGAGAACCCAATCCGATATAGATTCCAATTGTGATTCATCAAATGCGACTACTTCTGGGGGTAAATAGCCTTCCTCTAAAAAAAGCGAAATTATGCTTAATATAAATAGAACCCAAAAAGAAAAAACTCCTATCTTTAACGCATTGCATTCAAATGAAAGACGGGAGTCTGTTAAGCTAAAAATTCGGTCAATTTTGCCTCTACCTTTTAATTGAGCTAGTAGTCCCAAGACAATCAGGGGAACTCCTAACACTGTCCCGGCCACAGTAAAGGCAACGCCTAACAGAATTAAAAAAACTCCGAGCGAAAGATATGCTTTATTCAATTGCTGAACCCCTTCCCATAGTTTTATTTGTGAATGATAGCATAATCACGAATGACTGCTTTCGGCCAAAAGCGGTCATTAGCAATTATTCTGCGAAACTATTTTGTAGTTGTTTAAGCTGGAAGCCAATCAGTACAGATAAGCTTGGGATGAAATAACTAAGGTAAATCCACGCTTTGTCTACTATGTCAGCTTGCTCACCAAACCCATGACTAATCAACAGCGTTTGCAGGGCTAAAATTATCCCACAAAAAATCAAAACGTCTTTTAACGCCTGAACATTAAATAGACGCACAAAGAAATAACCAACAGTAATGTATAGAAAGAGCAATGGAACAAAGCCAAATAAGTAACCAGTATCAATAAAACCTAAATAGCGATGAAAGTGCATTCCATTGGTCACATGGTTATACCAGACCTCACCTATCGCCACACCAATAAAATATAAAGGTATGCCGTACAATAACGATAA
>JBNKZS010000023.1:0-32795 GCA_050301755.1 Mariprofundaceae bacterium | reverse complement strand
GGAAGTGGAAGCGGGCCAGTTCATCGGAACGGGACTCATCACTGTAGACGATGACGCTGTCATCGTCTGTTGAGTTGGCAGCGAAGAGGCCGATCACAGCTTTTGCATTGAACCAGTTACCGGCAATGATCCGGTCGAGCATCTCCTGCGCGCTATCGAAGAGCTTGCGTGCCTCTTCACCCTTCTTCGCATCATCAAGAATACGCGGGTAGGCGCCGTTGAGTTGCCAGGCACTGAAGAATGGTGTCCAGTCGATATAATCCCTTAACGTTGCGATGGAGATATCATCAAAAGCCTGAACGCCTGAGCTGTTCGGCATGACAGGCGTCGCCTCGATATCCATGCGGTTGGCGCGCGCTTCGGCCAGTGAGAGGAACTCGGTCTGGCGGTTCTTACCTTCGTGCAGGAGACGAACCTTCTCATACTCTTCGCGGGTCTCTTTTACAAAGGAGTCACGATAAGCCTCGGAGATAAGGTTCTGAGCCACGCCAACGGCTCTGGAAGCGTCTTTCACCCAGATGACCGGCTCGTCGTACTCCGGCAGGATCTTCACGGCCGTGTGAGCCTTGGAGGTGGTGGCACCGCCGAGCATGATCGGCGTGGTGCGTCCGAGACGTTTCATCTCCTTGGCGATGTGCACCATCTCATCGAGCGATGGGGTGATGAGTCCTGATAATCCAATAATGTCGACATCATGTTTCAGGGCCTCTTCCAGAATAGTGGCGGCAGGCACCATGACGCCGATATCGATCACTTCGAAGTTGTTGCACTGCAGTACGATGCCGACAATGTTCTTGCCGATGTCGTGCACGTCACCCTTGACGGTCGCCATCAACACCTTGCCGTTGGATGAGTTGGCACCATCAGCCTTCTCCGCCTCGATATAGGGCATCAGGTAGGCCACGGCCTTCTTCATGACACGGGCGGATTTCACCACCTGCGGCAGGAACATCTTGCCGTCACCAAAGAGATCACCGACGACGTTCATGCCATCCATCAGCGGCCCCTCGATCACCTCGATCGGACGGCTGAAGAGCTGGCGCGCCTCTTCAGTATCTTCATCGACAAAGGTGTCGATACCCTTGACCAGTGCATGTTCGAGGCGTTTGGCAACATCCCATCCGCGCCACTCCTCATCGGCCTTCTTGGCGATGGTGCCGTCACCGCGGTAGTTGTCGGCCACATCAAGCAGACGGTCAGTGGCGTCAGGACGGCGGTTGAGCACGACATCCTCGACCAGTTCACGCAATTCGGCTGGAAGCTCTTCGTAGATCTCCAGCATGCCGGCATTGACGATGCCCATATCCATGCCCTGTTTGATGGCGTGGTAGAGGAAGACGGAGTGAATCGCTTCACGCACCGGATTGTTGCCGCGGAAGGAGAAGGAGACGTTGGAGACGCCGCCGGAGATCATCGCATGCGGCAGGTTCTGTTTGATCCAGCCGGTCGCTTGGATGAAATCCACAGCGTAGTTGTTGTGCTCTTCGATGCCGGTGGCGACAGCAAAGATGTTCGGGTCGAAGATGATATCTTGCGGCGGGAAACCAACGGTTTCGGTCAGCACCTTGTAGGAGCGTTCGCAGATCTCGATCTTGCGCTGATAGGTGTCAGCCTGGCCTTTTTCGTCGAAGGCCATGACCACCACGGCGGCGCCATATTTGTGCAGCAGTTTCGCATGGTGGATAAAGGCCTCTTCACCCTCTTTGAGCGAGATGGAGTTGACTATGCCCTTGCCCTGAATGCATTTCAGGCCTGCTTCAATGATGTTCCATTTGGAGGAGTCGATCATGACCGGGATTTTGGAGATGTCCGGTTCCGATGCGATCAGGTTGAGGAAGGTGACCATCGCCTTCTCGCCGTCGAGCATCGCCTCGTCCATGTTGATATCGATGATCTGGGCGCCGTTCTCCACCTGGTCACGGCAGATGTTCAGGGCCGTGTCGTAATCGCCTTCAAGAATAAGACGCTTGAACATGGCCGAACCGGTGACGTTGGCGCGCTCGCCGACGTTTACAAAGAGGGAGTCCTTGCCGATATGGAGTGGCTCCAGACCTGAGAGACGGCACAGAATTTCACGTTCTGGGGCGGGGCGGGGTGCAATGCCCTCAACCGCCCTGGCCATGGCGCGAATGTGTGCAGGGCCGGTGCCACAGCAGCCGCCGATGATGTTGAGGAAGCCCGACTCGGCCCACTCCTTGATTTCGATGGCCATCTCTTCGGGGGTCTCGTCATAACCGCCGAAGGCATTGGGAAGTCCGGCATTGGGGTGGGCATTGATGCCGCAGGAGACGGTGTCGGAAAGCTCTTCGATGTACTGTCTCAGCTCTTTTGCCCCGAGTGCGCAGTTCAGGCCGATGGAGATCGGGTCGGCATGGGCCAGCGAATTGTAGAAGGCGGTGGCTGTCTGGCCGGAGAGGGTGCGCCCGGAGGCGTCGGTGATGGTGCCGGAGATCATGATCGGCAGTTCGATACCGCTCTCTTCAAACACCTCTTTGACGGCAAAGACAGCAGCTTTGGCATTGAGGGTGTCAAAGACGGTTTCGATCAGGATGATATCGGCGCCGCCATCCATCAGGCCGCGGGTGGCATCCTTGTAGGTGGCAACCAGGGCATCGAAGGTGATGTTGCGGAAGCCCGGATCGTTGACGTCCGGAGAGATGGAGCAGGTTCGCGATGTCGGGCCGAGAACACCGGCAACAAAGCGCGGCTTCTCAGGTGTGGAAAAGCCGTCACAGGCTTCGCGGGCCAGAGCTGCTCCGGCCTTGTTCAGTTCATAAACCAGCTCTTCCATGTGGTAGTCGGCCATGGAGACCGAATTGGCATTGAAGGTGTTGGTCTCAAGGATGTCGGAGCCGGCCTCCAGATAGGCTTTATGGATATCGCGGATAATCTGCGGTTGGGTCAGGCTCAACAGGTCATTGTTGCCCTTCAGTTCGCTCTTCCAGTCGGCAAAACGGTCGCCGCGATAGTCCTCCTCTTCGAGCTTGTAGCCCTGAATCATGGTGCCCATAGCACCATCGAGAAGAAGGATGCGCTGGCTGATTTGTTGGCGAAGAAGATCGGCTGGCTGATGTGACATGAGTGATCCTTAGATGAAGTTGCCGGAAAACTACCATTCATGGCTTTCGATTCCAACGAACTCCGAAAATGGGAAAGTATAGTTGCTGCTTTTGTACTCTTATGCTCTACTTCATCCGCAATGAATGATTCCAAGGTATATTCGGTAGTTTTGCTGGAAGATGAGAAGCCCACTCGTGAGCGTCTCGCGGCCATTATCGCCGAGCATCCGAACCTTCGGTTGCTTGCCGAAGCAGATTGTTGCGCCAGTGCACGCCAACTGTTGAATGATCATTCACCGGATGTACTGTTGGCTGATCTTGGTCTCCCTGATGGAAGCGGTATCGACATTGTTCGTGAGGCCCAGCAGAAGTCTCCCGAGATGGAGACGATGGTACTGACCGTATTCGGTGATGAGGAGAGTGTGGTGAATGCACTTGAAGCCGGAGCAACCGGCTATCTGCTCAAGGATCAAGCTTTTGATCAGTTGGGCGACTCTGTTGTTGCGCTGATGCATGGCGAGTCGATGATCAGCCCTAAAGTTGCACGTTTTCTGCTGAAACGTTTTGTGCCATCAGCACAGGAATCTGCAGGGGGTTCCAGAAACATCACTGCCGACCGGAATCTGACAGACCGTGAATGTGAAGTGCTTGGTTTGATTTCGAAAGGGTACAGTTATAATGAAGTTGGTGATTCGCTGAACCTTTCGACAAACACGGTGCGTGCCCATATCCGTAATATTTACAGGAAACTGGCTGTAAAGTCGCGATCCGAAGCTGTTTTCGAAGCTGCCCAGCTCGGCCTGATTCAAATTGACCGAGGCCATTAAGTAGCTCTTTCCGAGATCGCATATTCATGCGATACCATGTAAAATATTTCACATTATAATTTTCGTCTATGAATTCAAAAGAATCATCTGGCAACCGGATTATTAATCTGCTTCTCGTAGCGTCACTGCTACTGGCGCTGATTACGGTTCTGTTGAGACTGTGAGCGTGGCAACCGAACCGCTATTTGGTCCCCTCTGCCGGATTGGTGCGATGTGCAGGGCGATCAAACATATGGTGCTGCGTGCTTTCCGTCGTTCGAATCAAAACTCTGAATAATCTGAATTTAGCAATTAATAAAGACTGAAGTAGTGGTACCTGAGGCCGGAGTCGAACCGGCACGCTATCGCTAGCACTGGATTTTGAATCCAGCGTGTCTACCAATTCCACCACTCAGGCATATTAAGAAAGGTTCTCGGTAAAACGCGCGGAAGCATTGTGTTGGTTGCTGCCTGTGTCAAGTTTATATCCGCAGTTGCCAGAATCAATATCACTCCGTTCAACTTGCAATCAGGGCTTATCTCATAATACTAATGCGGGTATTGATGCGAGCGACTAAGGTGCAGGGGCGGATGAAAAAAGAGCAATCTCAAAACAGTAACGAATTCGATGTCGTCATCGTTGGCGCCGGAGCCGTTGGCAGTGCTTTGGCGATTCAGCTAGTTGATATGGGTTATCAGGTTGCAGTTGTCGACGCATTTAAGCCCCGCTATGGATCATCTGATCCCGAGAGGATCATTGCTCTCTCCTACGGTTCAAAATGTTATCTGGAGTCTCTCGGTGTCTGGCAGGGTGTTGCTGACGGTGGAGCGGGACTGATCCGGCACATCCATGTTTCGGAACCCGGAAACAGGGGTTCGGTCGAGATGGATGTTTCCGAGGCAGAGCAGCTCGGAGATCGTGCTCCCGATGGCCGCTCGCCTATGGATGCCCTGGGCTATGTGGTTGAGATGGGAGATGTTCTGAAACCGTTGCATGAAAAGGTGAGGGGGGGCGCAGAGTGGATTGTTCCCGCTACGATTGAGGATGTGCGGTTTGGTGAGAATGGCCGGAAAAGTGAAATCCGCATTCATGATGGCGAGACAATCCGCCATTTGACTGCTTCCCTTGTTGTCGGAGCAGATGGCACGCATAGCCAGATCAGGCACAAGGCAGGCATCGGTACTCGAGGCTGGGATTACAATCGCTTCGGATTGGTGCTCTCGGCCGGCCTTGAACAGGCTCACGACAATATTGCTTTCGAGTGTTTTAAGGACTCAGGCCCGCTCGCCTTTCTGCCGATGGCCGATGGCCGCTATTCGATTGTCTGGGCACTGGCTCCGAGTGAAGCCGTACGCCTGTTACAGATGCCTGATGCACTCTTTATCAAAAAACTGGAACGTGCAGCGGGTGAAGATGTGATTCAACGCTTTGGTCCTGTCACCGCAATTGGCAAACGTTTCTGTTTTCCGCTTGAGTTGACCGTTGCCGAACGCTATGCCATGCCGGGTGTTGCATTGATCGGCAATGCCGCCCATACCATTCATCCGGTAGCAGGTCAGGGGATGAACCTAGGGTTCCGCGATGCGGCAGTCCTTGCCGAAGTTCTTGCTGATGACCGTGCTCACGATAATCCGGGGGCTCCCATTCTGATGCAGGCATATGCCGAAAAGCGTCGGGGTGACGTGCTGGCAGTGGCCGGGTTTACCGAGTCGCTGGTCAATATATTCGGGTTTGCCTTTCCACCGGCCAGAAGGGTTCGTGGCGGGTCGATGGATCTGCTGCAAAAGATGCCTTCATTGCGCTCCATGCTACTCGGGCAGGCATCAGGTATTGCACAGATGCGGAAGTTGAAACTGCCTGATCAGGTAAAAGAGGTTTTTTCTCATGAGTAATCACATGGAACATGTCGATCTGATCATTGTCGGCGGTGGCATGGTGGGCCTTGCAGCGGCATGTGCGCTGAAAGATTCGGGCATGCATGTGATGGTGATCGAGCGTGCCGGGCCTGTCGCGCGGAAATCACTTGATCGGGATTGCCGGGTCAGCGCCATTGTTCTCGGCAATGTCCGCATTCTGCAGGGCATGGGGGTCTGGCAGCATGTGGCCGATACCGGACCGATGCGGTCGATGCGCATCTGGGATAACCAGCACCCGGGCGGCATCCGTTTTGATGCGAATGAAATCGGAGAAGAGGCACTTGGCTACCTAGTTGAGAATTCAAAATTGCAGGCAGGCCTGCTCAAGGTGTTCCACCAGCATGATAATCTCGAATACTGCTGCCCGGCGACAATCGAGTCGGTGGAGTGGCAGTCGTCTCATGTCGAGGTCGTGCTTGATGATGGGCGCACTTTCTCCACGCCCCTTATCGTTGGAGCTGACGGCGCCCACTCCTGGCTGCGCAGTCAGGCGGAAATCGGTATCTATTCGAGGGATTACGGTCAGAAGGGGATCGTTGCGACAGTGCGTCCGCAGATGAATCACCATGGCGTAGCCTTCCAGCGGTTTCTGCCGACAGGACCTTTGGCGATGCTGCCCCTGTCCGATGGATTATGCTCCATTGTCTGGAGTGCGGAACATGATGAGGCCGATCGATTGATGGTGCTCGATGACCTGGCCTTTCTGGAGGATCTGAACCTTACTTTCGGCCCCGTACTCGGCCGGATTGAAGCGGTGGGCGAACGTGCTGCTTTCCCGCTGGTGGCAAGACTGGCGCGAAACCTGGTGCAGCCACGGCTGGCATTGATCGGAGATGCCGCACACACCATCCATCCGTTGGCAGGCCTCGGTGTAAATCTCGGGCTACGCGATGCCATGGTACTGGCACAGGAGGTCGTCGATGCCAGGCGATTCAAGGAGGACTGGGGCGATCCGGCTGTGCTCAACCGCTATATGAAACAACGACTTCCTGACGTATTGAGTATTCTGGGGTCGATGGGGCTTTTCCACGAGCTTTTCACCCATGACTGGCCCGGTCTTTCGCAGATTCGGGGTATCGGTATGCGTCTGGTCGGTAACAGCGGTCCGATCAAGCAGTTGTTGATGCAGAACAGCACCGGATTGAATCTGCCTGTTCCCAAACAGATAAGCTGATTGCACGAAACACCTTTAGGTATCAGCTTATGGCTGTGAAACTGATTATGATCCCTGAAATCACCTCGTGACCAAACATGTAATCCATATCCTTTCTCCTCAGGTGGCTAACCAGATTGCCGCCGGTGAAGTGGTGGAGCGTCCCGCTTCCGTTGTTAAAGAGCTGGTGGAGAATAGCCTTGATGCTGGAGCCAGGCATATCACGGTGCGCATTGAAGAGGCAGGCAAAAAACGTATTGAGATCGAGGATGATGGAAGCGGTATGTCTGCGCTGGATGCGGAGCTCGCACTGCAGCGTCATGCCACCAGTAAGATTTCAACGGCTGAAGATTTGCACCATATTGCCAGTCATGGTTTTCGTGGCGAGGCACTCCCTTCGATAGCATCCGTATCCCGCTTTCGCATGCAGACCTGCCTGCAGGGTGAGAACGAGGGGGTTGATGTCCGCGTTGATGGTGGAGACATTCAGCTCCGCCCTGCACCTTGTCGCAAGGGAACCCGAATTGAGGTGCTCGACCTTTTCCTGAATACACCGGCCCGTCTCAATTTTATGCGCAGTGATAAAACCGAGGAGGCAGCAATTGTCGAGACCGTAAAAGGTCTGGCCGTCTGTAATCCCAAAATCGCTATCAGGCTTGTGCAGGATGGGCGTGAGCGCCTGCTCTATCCCGTTGGGCAGAAAGAGCGCGAGCGTGTCGTTGCGGTGATGGGTGGGGAGTTTGCCGAAAACAGTATTGATCAGAGTGTCAAGCATGACGGGATGCTTATCTCTGCCCATCTGGGACTTCCTACTTACCACCACCGGGACAGTTCGCGCATGCTGTTTCTGGTGAATGGAAGGGTTATTCGTGACAAGCAGCTCATTGCAGCCCTGCGAGCCGGTTATCGTGATGTGATGTTCCACGACCGGTATCCGATTGCCGTTGTTCGTATTGAGATGGATCCGGCCAGTGTTGATGTGAATGTGCATCCGGCCAAACGTGAGGTTCGCTTCAAGTCACCACAGGTGGTTCGTGCCGGTATTGTCAGCTGTGTCCGGGCCGCAATAGGTCAGATGGGGCAGATGGTATCGACCCTGCCGGCCGATCATGCACTTGAGTCTATGCGAAGGGGAAGTTCGATGCCTTCAGGCGCAGGTGGAGCGTCAAATGGAGGCAGTGCTTCCTTCGCCCCATTTTCTCCCAGTAAACTGGTGGGTTTCAGCCTCCCATCCGATCATACACAGCACCAGCTGTTTGTTACCCAGGTTCGCGAATTCGAATCCGGTTATGATTTGTCAAAACCGCTTAATCTTGGCACGCCTCTGGCGCAGATTCATAGCTGTTACATTCTTTCCCAGAGTGAAGAGGGGGTAATCCTGATTGATCAGCATGCTGCGCATGAAAGGATTACCTATGAGAAAATGAAATCACAACTGGATAAGGGAACGCTGGCCCAACAGATGATGTTGACGCCCGTGACATGGGAGCCGGGATTGAAAATCGCGGCATGGCTGAGTGATCACGCTGACGAATTGAAGGTGTTTGGTGTTGACCTTGATCAGGTAGGTGAGGATAACTTTGCCATTCGATCGGTGCCTGCACAGCTCTCAGGCGAGCCACCGCTTGAGTTGGTAGCAGAACTGGTTGATGCATGCATGTTGACCGGAGCGGAAGCGGAAGGGCGGGGCAGGGTATTGGAGCGCTGGTTGGGAAATCGCGCCTGCAAGGGCTCGATCAAGGCCGGCAGGGTTCTTTCGATTGAAGACCAGAATGCTTTACTGCGTGAGATGGAGCGAACTCCCAATATTGCTCAGTGCAACCATGGTCGACCCACCTATGTTCGACTTTCATTGAATGATCTGGATCGTCTCTTTGGGCGAAAAGAGTAGGCCTGACAGCAGATGTCGTTAAAAGCAGTAGCCCTGATGGGGGCAACGGGAGCAGGCAAGTCCGCATTGGCGTTACGTGTCGCACAGCTGTTCAATACCTGCATCATTTCCTGTGATTCGATGCAGATTTATCGCGGTTTGGATATTGGAACAGCCAAGCCAAGCGAAGAAGAACAGAGGCTGGTTCGGCACTATTTGATCGATTGTGCCGATCTGTCCGAAACCTGGTCGGCTGCCCGTTGGGCCGATGCGGCGGCCGAACTTATTGCCTCGGAAAACAGTAAGGGCAAAGTACCTATCATTGTCGGTGGTACCGGCATGTACCTGAGAGCATTGACCGAAGGTTTTGCCGATATTCCGGCTGAAAAACCCGATGTGCGCGAAGCGTTGCTGGCTATGCAGAAAGAGCATGGTACGCCGCACCTCCATGCGATGCTCAGCTCCGTTGACCAGGTAACCGCAGACAGGCTTCACCAAACCGATACTCAGCGCATTATGCGTGCACTCGGTGTCTTTCAGAGTAGCGGCACGCCGCTCTCTGTCTGGCAGGAACAGGGGACGTCGGATCGGAATATCGAGTGTCCGGTGGTGGTGCTTGAAGTACCACGGGAGGTCTTGCGGGAGCGTATTGCTCAGCGTTTCCATGCCATGATGGATGCCGGTTGGCTGGATGAGACGAGATGGCTGGATGCTCAACAGCCGGGAGAGCTGCATCCGGCTGTGCGTGCGGTGGGCTATCGCCAATTGCTCGGTTTTCTGCATGGTGAGTGTTCTCTCGATGAAGCGGTGGCCGATGGGATTACGGCTACGAGACGGTATGCCAAGCGTCAGCAGACCTGGTTCCGTAACCAGACGCCGGATGCGACATTCGGAGATACTGATAGCTGTTTCGATGCGTTGAAAAGATATCTCGAAAAGTGATCGTTAAAGGAGAGAAGGCCAGTGCCTGAGTTGACATCCACGGAGCGCGTAAAAGACAGGGTTCTCTCTGTCCATCCTCTGATCGATGGCCGGGGTGAATATGCCGCACTTTCCCGTCAGGAGGAGTTTGATCGCCTGGTTCTTTCCAGCGATTGCGACCTGTGTGAATCGATACCGGTACCGATCCGGCGCATGACGGCTGCAACACTCTTCGGCTCAGGTCAGGTCGAATTGATTGCTGAACAGGTGAAGATTCATGAGGCCGATGTTGTATTTGTCGATCATCAATTGTCTCCGGTGCAGCAGCGAAACCTGGAGAAAGGGTGGGATGCCAAGGTGGTGGACCGTACCGGCCTCATTCTGGAGATTTTCGCTTCCCGTGCCCGTACCCGTGAAGGTGTGATGCAGGTAGAGCTGGCCAGCCTGAACTACCAGATCAGTCGTCTTGTCCGTTCGTGGACCCACCTGGAACGCCAGCGTGGCGGTTTTGGCTTTATGGGTGGCCCGGGTGAACGACAGATCGAGCTGGATCGCCGTATGATCCGCGAGCGAATCAAGTCGGTAGAGAAGGATCTGGCACACGTGCGCCGCATGCGAGCGACCCAACGTTCGGGTCGCCAGCGCAATGAGATACCGACCATTGCACTGGTCGGCTATACCAATGCCGGCAAGTCGACACTTTTTAACCATTTAACCCGAGCCGAGGTCTATGCGGCCGATCAGCTCTTTGCCACACTTGATCCGACGTTGCGAATACTTGACCTGCCCGGTGGCAGCCGGGTTATGCTCTCGGATACGGTGGGCTTTGTGCAGGACCTTCCCCATGAACTCGTCGATGCTTTTCGGGCAACACTGGAAGAGGTGATCGAGGCCGACCTGATCCTGCACGTCCGGGATGCGTCTGACCCCGAAAGCGCTAATCAGAAACTGGTGGTGGAGGAGACGCTGGCTGAACTGGGGCTTGTTGGCGACGATGCACCTCCGATGATCGAGGTGCTCAACAAAATCGACCTGGCACCGCAAACCCGATCCACAATCAATGAGGAGATTGCCGGCAGCAAGGTGGCAACATCAGCTTTGACAGGAGAGGGGGTGGACAAGCTTCTGGATCTACTCTCCAGGTGGTGTGAACAGGGCATGCAGGAGTACACATTGCATCTGCCCTTATCCGATGGAAAGCGTGCTGCCTACTGCCATGCCCACGGACGCGTACTGAGTCAGCATGTCGAAGATGATCAGCTGGTTATGAAGGTGCGCATGTCATCCAAGCATGCCTCGAAGGTGCTTTAACCCGATCATCTACGTGGGAAGATTGCGCTTTTTTCCCTTTTGGGGGTGATCTACACTCTCATTTATGAATCGCTTGGAGTGCTTGTCTCTGAAGATGACAGTCTGGATTGTCCTGTTGTCTATTTCTCTTCTGTTTGCCGGTTGCATCAAGCATCCGGACACCGCATCACCTGGCCGGATTGCTTCTTCGAGTTTATCTCCTGCATCAACGACGACGGCGCAGAAACCGGATGAACCCGGAGAAGCGGAAGTTGACCTTGAGGTCGATGAGATTTCAGAAAGTACGGCTGAAGTGGTGTTGGTAAAACCGCTTTCAGATAAGCCGAAGAGGTTGGAAAGAGTGATGAAAAGACCTGAAATCAGTCTGGATGAACTGATTGAACGTTTAAAGAATACCGAAGCCATTGGGCTGCTTACCAAGCTGGCCATCCGTTCCGATGTGCTTGATTTCAAGTCGTCAATTGATGAACATCGTAAAAAAGGCGAGCTTGAACGATATATCGGACACTTAAGAGATCATTTCGATGGATTGTTGTTGAAAATTCTGGCGCTTCTTGAACGTGATCCAACTCTTTCGAAGGATATTCACCATGCCCGCGAATCGATCTGGAGAAGTTTCCTGGAGGCTAAATCATGAAAGTAATTCTGATGGCACTGTTAGCACTTCTTTTTCTACCGTTGCAGACCCATGCTGTGACGATGGCCGAAGACATTGCGACCACTATCATGCTGCGTGGACATCCTTGCGGTGGTTCGACAGTGTCACAAGTTGAAGATAAGCGCGATGGTGCCGGTAATCGCATTATTCGCGCGACTTGTCCGAATGGTAAACGCTATCAGGTGGATGTGAGCAGCGATGGGCGGGTGAGTGTGAAACAGTTGAATTGAATAAATTGATTGTTTGATTGTGAACAATATCGCAATCAGACCGGGTTGAATGTAAGTAAGGTCATTCGAAATATAAGATGGAGGAAGTATATGAAATTATTGGCAACACTGATGGGTTTTCTGTTTCTGATGGTCGCAGGACTGGCCCCGGCAGCTATGGCTGACTCGGACAAAAAAGAGAAGTATGAGAAAAAGTACAGTAAATCGAAAGATCATGGTGATCGGGATAAGGATCGTCGCAAGAAACATAAGGATGACGATGACGATGACGATGACGATGATCGTAAGGAGAGGAAAAAGCATGGCGACAGTGACCATGACAGAGATAAAAAGCAGAAGAGGGATAAAAAAGATCACGACGACAATGCCAGTGACAGAGGCAAGGAGATGCGCAACAAGAATGCGGATCGAAACAGAGATGTGCAGGATGGAGTGGAAGAGAGGGGGGGCACTCCGGCCGACAGGGAAAAAGGTGGTTTTTTCCAGAGATGGTTTGGCAGATAGCTTCTATTTGAACAGACAAACAGAAGGTGTGCCCTGCCTGTTTGTCTGTTCTCTGTCTGTGGGTTGTTAGGAACTGCGATCCGTTATTGCGCCCCTTTCAGGGGCTTCGGATTGATAACGTATTTAATCGCTCATGTTTTCGTAGACGCCTTCGAAAAGGCTGTCATTAGAGAGAAAGACCTCGCGGATTTCCGGGTCAAAGTGAGAGGGCTTAATACGTTCGTCTCCGGTTCGAATGATCTCCACCGCTTTATGATGTTCATAGGCGGGCTTGTAGGGACGCTTGCTTCTCAAGGCATCATAGACATCGCACAAGGCCATAATTCGGGCAGCCAAGGGGATATTTTCACCCGATAGGTTATAGGGGTAACCGCTGCCGTCCCAGCGTTCATGGTGGGAACGGGCGATCTCCTGTCCCATCTTTACATAGGGTGAACTGCCGCCAGCCAGAATCTCAGCTCCGATCGTGGTGTGTCGCTTCATGACCATCCATTCATGAGACTCCAATAAGTTAGGCTTGAGAAGAATGGAGTCGGGAATGCCTATTTTCCCAATGTCATGCATCGGACTGGCTAGAAAAATCGTTTCGCAAAACTCCTTGTCCATACCAAGCAACCGTGCCAAATGCTTCGTGTAGTATGAGATACGTCGAATATGTGCGCCAGTCTCATCATCCCTGTATTCGGCGGCTCTCATCAGCATGTAGAGTCCCTCTTCAAACGAGTGAAGAAGCTCCTGGCTTCTTCGCTGGACCTCTTTTTCAAGTACTGCATTGTGATCCTTGAGGATGTCATTGGCCAATTTCAGCCTCAGGAGGTTTCGTGCCCGGATGATCAACTCCGAAGGGATGACAGGTTTGGAAATATACTCTTCAACACCCTGCAGAAGGCCAAGTTTCCGTGATTTTATATCATCAAGAGCTGTTATCATGATGATCGGGATTCCTGAGCTTTCGGAGTCCTCTTTGAGCATACGGGCTACTTCAAAACCATCGATTCCGGGCATCATGACATCAAGCAGGATCAAATCAGGTTTGTCTCGCTTTACATTCGCGAGTGCTACCTCGCCACTCTCCGCCTCTTGAGTTCGATAGCCCTCTTCCCGCAATATATCCGCCAGAAGATGACGATTAACAGGATCATCGTCGACAACAAGTATATTTGATCCATTCGTATTTAACATGCCCGCTCCTGAGATCCTTCTCTTGTATATTAGCAGGTAATTTCCACCTGCCTAATCATGCCTGATCAGCGATATAAGTTAATCAAAGTGAAATCGACTTACGCCGGATACGTTATGTTAAAGAAGCCGAATGAATATCCCGCAAAATAGGGATCGCCTGTCATTACGTCTTTGACAGGATTCCCAACTCATAGTCTGAGAAACCTGCCTGCTGGCGAGCATCGAAATTGAATGGTCCCATAAGGCCTTTCGGATAGTACTCCTCCAGCAGGTTATGGAAGGTGGGTTCGGGTTCCAGGTCACGTTTCTGGCAACAGTAACGAAACCAGCGATTACCTATCTCAACATGACCGATCTCGTCTCGCAGAATGATGTCGAGCAGGCTGACAGCATTGTGATCCCCGACCTGCGTAAGCTTCTTCTGAATGCCGGGGGTAACATCCAGCCCTCTCGCCTCCAGGACGCGCGGTACCAGTGCCATGCGGATCAGTACATCGTGGGCTGTTTTGGTACACATCTCCCATAAGCCGTCATGGGCATCATAATCACCGTAGTCAGCACCGAGATAACGCATATGGGATCTGATTAACTCAAAGTGGTATGCTTCCTCTTCAGCGACTCGAAGCCAATCAGTATAGAACTGCTCCGGCATACCATCGAAGCGTTGAACGGCATCAAGCGCCAGATTGATTGCATTGAACTCAATATGAGCTATTGCATGCATCATGATTGCCCTGCCTTCAACGGTGCCGAAACCGCGTTTGGGCACATGTTTGGCTCGAACGAGAAGCGGTTTATCGGGCCTGCCCGGACTTTCAACCGGAACAGTCTTTCCGAACGTCGCCAAGGAAAGTGTTCCACGCTTAAAGGCCGCTGTAACAGAGCGGGTCTTTTGAAGCTTCATATCAACGTCCGATGTTAAGAAGGCGTCGCGAACTGATTCAAAAAGATTATTCAACGGTCACTCCAAAGCTTGAGGGAAATGCTGTCTGCGGACACAATCCGCACATGTCAGACACCCCACACATTCACGCAAATCAGGCCACAGCGCAAGCCAACCGGGCTCTTGCCCTTGCCGCCGTTACTCAGGCGGCGTCCCTGGTGGAGAGTATTGCCCGCAATGGCATGTGTGATGCGGAGGATTTCCAGACGATGATCAGCAGCCTGTTTGTAGAAAACAGGGACCACACAGCCTCTGTTTATGGTGGTCTCTATCACCTAAGGGCCGGACTTCATCTTTCCGGAAAGCTGTTAAGCGGTACAAATATTGAGCAGGCCAAGCCCCTGTTATCCTATGCAGCAGGGTTAATGGCACTGGAAAAACGACTTTCAAAAAACCAGTCCATGCTTGCTAGCATTGGCGAGGGGATGCAGCGCATCAAAAAGCAGTCCGACTATTTTGGCAGCGAGACTCATGCCAGTGTCATCGGTGGTATTGCCGATCTCTACGGCAACACAATCAGCACGCTCAAGCCTAGTATTATTGTGAAAGGAAAGCCGGAACATCTGAAGCAGAGTGTTAACACCAATAAGGTCCGGGCCCTTCTTTTTCGCGGAATCCATGCTGCCCATCTCTGGCGTCAACATGGCGGCGGCCATTTCCGGCTGCTGATCGGTCGAAACAAGCTTTATCAACAGACCCAGAAACTTCTTGAAGAGGCTTCAAGGATATCATGAGAGGGGGAAGCGCAGCTTATCATTGACGGCCATTTAAAGATTAAGTTTTTTCAC
The DNA here is from genome assembly GCA_050301755.1 of Mariprofundaceae bacterium. Lineage (GTDB taxonomy): Bacteria > Pseudomonadota > Zetaproteobacteria > Mariprofundales > Mariprofundaceae > WSZY01. The sequence goes on along the minus strand of JBNKZS010000023.1, from coordinate 17,453 downwards.
TATTTGCCGATACTTGATAACAAAACAGAGAAGCAGGTGGCGACATCAATCCAACATCAGCAAAAGTAACGGGCCCTTTAGCGAAAGAGGTGCCCTGGATTCATCGCCTGAATACGCGTTTTATTCTGACTGTGACCGTCGTACTGTTGACTACTCTGGCGATAAGCCAGTACCTGATTCTAAGCAGGATTGAAGCAACGATTATTAAAGAGGAGTCCGGCCGGGCAGAGCTTCTTGCTACCGGCCTGATGAGCAGTCTGCAGACATTGATGCTTTCGGGAGATGGTGGCTATGCCCGTGACTGGATTGATCGACTGTCGAAAAACCCTGATATTGAAACCGTACAGGTAATCAGAAAAGATGGAAAAGAGGCCTTTCTTGATCGAGAGACCATTCATAAAGTTAACGCCCACATGCAATCTGACTTCTTTCAGAGACCGGCTCTTCCTGCCAAACAAGTCACGGACATTCCTGTCAATCAATTCTCTCGTGCCGTTGAAGGCAAGGCATCTACGATCATGGATGAAGATCATGAACTCTTAACGTTTCTGCTTCCCATTCATCGGGATAATGAGTGTATAGGCTGTCATGGTTACGAAGAGAGTGACATTCGTGGTGTTCTCAGAATCACGACCTCTATCAGTCAGGCACAGGAGCGTATTAATCAGGCGCGACTGAACAGTATTAGCTATGGTGTCCTGACTTCAATAATCATCGGTATGCTTCTATTTCTTACTATGCGACGTCAGGTCCTTGCTCCGCTTGAAGAGATTGCATCTGCGACTTCACGCATCGCCTCTGGTGACTTTGAACATCAGATCGTGATCCAGCAAAAAAACGAACTGGGTATTCTGGAAGAGTCTTTCAACTATATGACGGAGAACCTTCGTACCACAACCGTCTCAAAGAATTATGTGGAGAATGTCATGAACTCCCTTGGTGAGATGGTCTTCGTTACAGATATGGAACGGAAAATTATCACCATCAATCCGGCTGTAACCGAAACACTTGGTTACAGCCGGGATGAACTCCATGGGCAGCCTGTCAGCATGATTATGGATGGAGAGGTCTCCTTCGCAGAAACGGATTCGAAGTTGCTTTTCAGCCACGGCACGGTACGAAGCCATGAAGGCTTCTTCAGAACTAAAAGCGGAGAGTTGATCCCGGTTCTTGCGACTCTTTCTCAAATGCGTCAGGCAGATGGGGATAGCTACGGCATCGTCTACGCCGGTCGTGACATTACGATTCAGAAAAAGGCTGAGCGTGAACTTCAACTGGCCGCCAAAGTCATGGAAACCGACTCCAATGCCATCCTTATCTGTGATGAACAAGCCAATATCCTTCTGGTGAATCCAGCATTTTGTGAGATCACCGGATACAGTAGTGATGAGGTGATCGGTAAAAATCCGCGTATTCTTTCATCGGGCAGGCAACCGAAAGAGTTTTACAAGAACATGTGGAGCACGTTAAAGAGTGAAGATCACTGGGAAGGCGAAATCTGGAATCGCCGGAAGAATGGTGAGGTCTATCCCGAATACCTGTCGATTACGGCCATTCGAAACGAGTCCGGCGAAGCAGTCAATTACGTCAGCCTTTTCACCGATATCACCAAACAGAAACAGACTGAGCAGAAACTGGCTCACATGGCGCACCATGATGTCCTTACAGGCTTGCCGAACAGAGCCCTGTTTGCCGACCGACTGACCAATCTGATCAACCAGCACCCGCGCTATAAGCAGAAGTCCGGCCTGATGTTTATAGATATTGACGGCTTTAAAGCGGTCAATGATGACTTCGGTCACGACATCGGTGATGCCTTGCTGGTCTGTATTGCTAATGAACTGGGGAGGTGTATTAGAAAGTCCGATACGCTCGCTCGTGTCGGTGGCGATGAGTTCGTCATTATCATGGAAAATATTATCGGTCTTGAAAATGTCACGTCGATGGCCGAAAAAATTCTGAAGCTGTTTGAACAGCCTTTCATGATTGAAGGGAAGGGCTGCAATGTCGGTGCAAGTATCGGTATTGCCATTCACCCCGATGATAGTGCCGATGCCGAGGATCTGGTCAAAAAAGCCGATACCGCCATGTATCAGGCAAAAACCGGCGGCAAGCAGCAGTACCGCATTTTCAGTAGAGACTGTTTCACCCCTGATAGCTGACATCCCGGCAAAGAGCCATGGCCTGAAGCTTTCTTCTAAAGTTTAGGCTGATAAAAACCGATAGAAACTATCAGGTTTGTATATAAAAGAGGTGCCGCTGAGAGTGAATCATCCGTTGAGAAACCGTTTAACCCAACCTGCGATCAAGTAACCATGACAGGCTGCTTTCCGGAACCAGGGAAACTTACTTGAACAGAAGTGACAAGGAGAGAATGTTCTGGCTTATGGCAATCATGGCCATGATTGTCACCATTGTCCTTACCACAGCGCTGATTATGCTTTACAGAACGGCACTGGAGCAACAGCAACACCGCCTGATAGAAACCGTCCAGAGCCAGACAGAGTTGATCCGATCCATTGCTGTTTTCGATGCGCAATATAGTCAAAACGATGTTGAAGGCGGAGCACGGGCGGCAACGCTTCAGCAAGTCTTCAACGCCTTTAAAAACCTTCCAAATATCAGTGCGACCTTTGAGTTTGTGTTAGCCAGAAAGAATCAGGAAGAGATTCTCTTTCTTGCGACTCGCCGAGGCCTCGGAGCATCTACAAGTTTTACAGTTCCTCTAGACTCAACACTTGCCGAGCCGATGAGGCGTGCATTGAATAACGAAAGTGGATCGATTATTGCCGATGACTATGAGGGAAAGGAGGTCGTGGCCGCTTTTTCGCCTGTGCGGGAACTGGATCTCGGCATTGTCGCAAAGCTTGATCTGTGGGAAATTCAAAAACCATTTGTTCGCGCTGCCGTAATCACATTCCTTGCCGCAATTGTTTACATCATTCTGGGCGCTTGGCTTTTTAATCACATCGGTTCGCCACTTATTCGAAAGCTCAGCGAAAATGAAGAGCGCTATCGGAACCTCTCCGGGCAGTTGGCTGAGGCCAACCTTGGCTTGGAAAGACGCGTTGAAGAGCGGACCAGTCGCCTTCGGGAAGAGCATCAAAGACTCGAGGCAAGTCTTGAATGGAATCGGGCACTGATGGATTCAGCCGGAGACTGTATTGTCACCATTGGAGCGGATGCATTGGTACAGACCTTCAACAAATCAGCCGAAGAGGTGTTCGGATATTGGGCTGAAGAGGTGATCGGCAACAACGTCTCCATGCTGATGCCTCCTGCTGAAGCAGTAGAACACGACAAGCACATTCACGACTATCAGCAGACAGGAAAGACGTTCGTTATCGGCATGAAAAGGGAGATGATTGCCCAGCGCAAGGGTGGCGAAAAGTTTCCCATCGAACTCAATGTGCGCGAAGTCGAGCTCGACGGATCAACACGTTATATCGGTATTATTCGTGATCTCAGTGAAATCAAACGAACAGAGCAGGCTATCATCCATGCTGAAGCAGAAATTATTCGTGAACATGCGCTCAATGAAAAGCTTCTAAGCACCATTCCGTCGATTCTTATCGGTGTCGATAAAGGGGGCACGGTAACCCTTTGGAATCAGGCTTCAGCGATGACCTTCGGTATTGATTCAAGTGATACCGTCGGCAAGAAACTGTCGGACGTAAACATAAGCTGGGATGGTGCTGCCATTGAGCAGGGAATGATCCAATCGCGGTCAGACGGCACTGCTCGAATCGACAATGTTACATTCCAGCGCCCGGACGGCTCCGAGGGTATGCTCGGCCTGACCGTTAATACCATCTATGATGAAGGGGTTGAAAGCGGTTTTCTGCTTCTGGGTTCGGATATTACCAGACGGCTGAAGCTTGAAGGGCAGCTTCAACTGGCCCAGAAAATGGAGGCGATTGGAGAGCTGGCGGCCGGCATTGCCCATGAGATCAATACACCGTTGCAATATGTCGGGGACAATATCCGTTTTCTTAAAGATTCATTTGCCGACATGCATGCCCTCTGCGAACACTATTACAAGCTGATCCATCACTGTGAAGAGCAGCAGTTTGCCCTAGAACTGGTTGAATCTCTTAAGCAGGCGGATGAGGAAGCGGATATCGGGTTCATCATGGAGGAGATCCCCTCTGCGATCTCTCAAAGTCTTGATGGTGTCGACAAGGCAAGCAGAATCGTTGCCGCCATGAAAGAGTTCTCCCATCCCGGCCAGAAAGAGAAGAGCCTAACCGACCTCAACAGGATGCTCGAAAGTACCGTTACAGTTGCCAGAAATGAGTGGAAATATGTGGCCGAGATGAAAATGGAGCTGGACGACAACCTTCCGCTTGTGAAATGCCTTCCAGAAATCAATCAGGTATTTCTCAATATGATCGTCAATGCAGCCCATGCCATTGCTGAGAAGCTGGGTGAAAACAGTGCTGAGCGGGGAGTTATTACTATCCGGACATCGCATGACGACTCACATGCCGAAATCAGGATTGACGACACAGGGCGCGGTATTCCCCAGCAGCATATCAATAAAATTTTCGAGCCGTTTTTCACCACCAAAGAGGTCGGCAAGGGAACAGGCCAGGGTTTGGCTATTTCGCACAACATTGTTGTCGAAAAGCATCAGGGGACTCTGGAGGTCGAGAGCGAACCGGGTAAAGGCACAACATTTATCATCCGCTTGCCGCTAATTGAGGGGAGATGAATCATGAGTGAGCAGAAAATATCGATTCTTTTCGTTGATGATCAACCGGAAATACTTCAGGGGTTACAGCGTATGGCGCGCAGCATGCGCCACGAATGGGATACATCCTTCGCGCTTGGTGGCGAGAAGGCGCTTGAAATGATGGCGAATGACAATTTTGACGTTCTGGTTACCGATATGCGTATGCCGGGCATTGATGGTGCGCAACTCCTTCATAAATCACTCCGGCTCTATCCTGATATGATCCGTATCGTCCTCTCAGGTCAATACGATATCGATAATTTCATCCGTTCAGGATGGGCTGCACACCAGTTTCTTTCAAAACCGTGTGATGCTGAAACCCTGAAAAAAACGATCACCCAGACCTATGCCATGCGCGGACTGCTTGAAAACAGCAAACTTAAGGAACTGGTCACTCGGTCAAACTTTCTTCCCGGTATCCCGAAAATTTACCTGGAAATTGAAGAAGAGATGGCATCACCCAATGCCTCCATGCAAAAAGTGGGTGACATCATCTCCCGCGATGTCGGCATCACAGCCAAGGTTCTTCAGCTGGTGAACTCGCCAATATTCGGTATCAGTCGAAAAATCGAGACCCCTTCACAAGCCGTGGTCATGCTCGGTGCCGATGTCATCAAGGCACTAACACTCTATCTACAGACAAGTGCCGACATTCCGCTCCCTGAAGGGATCTCTCTGGACCGCATCTCCAGACACGGGGTGGCGGTCGGTGCGCTGGCACGAGAAATCGCCATGCTTGAGGGTGAGGACAAAACCGTTTGTGGCGATGCCTTTCTGGCCGGACTTCTTCAAAGTGTAGGTAGCCTGATTATCATCAGCGGTTTCCCGGAAGAGTACCGGACTATTGCCTCTCGAGCATCTGATCAAAACCTTCCTGTCTGGCAGATCGAGGAGGAGTTGCTTGGTGCCAGCCATGCAGAGATCGGTGCCTACCTGATTGCTCTCTGGGGACTACCTCTGCCGGTTGCAGAGAGTGTCGCCTATCATAACAGGCCATCCATTTGTCCTAATGAAAAGGTCTCATTTGCTTTGACAGCTGTTCACATCGCCAATGCACTCGAGAAATGCAGGGGATTCGGAAGCACTATCAGTGAGAATAATTTCGATTTCGCATACCTGGAGAAGCTGAAACTGATCGAACAGCTACCCCGTTGGCAGCAACTGCACCAGGACATGAAATCCACTCAAGGAACTATAAAATGAATCACAAAATTCTCTGTGTTGATGACGACCCCAACATTCTTCAGGGCTACAAAAGAAGCTTGAGAAAAACATATGACCTGCATATCGCTATCGGGCCGGAGGCGGGGCTTCAGGCCATTAGAAATGATGGACCGTATGCCGTCATCGTCTCCGACTACGCCATGCCCGGCATGAACGGCGTGGAGTTTCTGACCCGGGTAAAAGAGATTGCTCCGAAAAGTGTGCGCATGATGCTCACCGGTTACGCTAATATGGATAATGCCATTCAGGCCATTAATGAGGGAAGTATATTCCGCTTCCTGACAAAGCCGTGTACACCGGAGGCACTGGCAAAGTCGCTGGATGATGCCATTGCACAATACCGTCTGATCATTGCCGAGAAAGAGCTTCTGGAACAGACGCTTTTCGGAAGCGTCCGTGTGATGAGCCAGATTCTCAGTCTGGTCAACCCCATTGCCTTCAGCAGCACTTCCCGCATTAAGTTTTATATGAAGCATCTGGCGACGGAACTCAAACTGCCCGGTGTTTGGCGCTACGAGTTGGCAGCGATGCTCTGTGAACTTGGCTGCATCACACTGCCGCCGGAAACCCTCTCTAAAATTGCATCAGGACAGAAATTGACAGACAATGAAAATGAGGTCTATTCGGCTCATCCTTCTGTTGCTGCCGAATTGCTGAGAAACATTCCCCGGCTGGGCATGATTTCAAAAATGATTCAGAACCAGAACTTGGTTTATTCCGAGCATCATGATCCGGACGACAGAAGCCTGCAGAAGGACACTGCACTACTTGGTGGTCATATGTTGCATGTCGTGCTCGATTTTGATCACCTTTCAGGTCAACAGATGTCGATTCCGAAAGTCATTGAGACCATGAGGGCAAGAGCCGGGCATTATCACCCTGCCATTCTTGATGCCATGGCAACAGTCGAACGGGTTGAGCGCAAGCTGGAAATCCGCATGATGAAGATCAAGGAGATCGAAGTTCAAATGATTGCCGATGATGAGATTAGAACAAACGGCGGCCTGTTGCTCATGGCCAAAGGTCAGGAGGTTAACAAGGCAACGCTCGACCGGCTTCACAGCTTCTATAAAACTGCAGGTATTCAGGAACCTGTCCGCATGCAGATACCCCTGTAACTGGTCGGGAAATGATCCGCTTCGGTATCAGACAAACTGCCCGGCACAGTAACCGGAAGCCCAGGCCCACTGAAAATTGAACCCTCCGAGATGTCCGGTCACATCAACCACTTCACCAACGAAATAGAGCCCGGGAACTTTTCTGCTCTCCATCGTTTTCGAAGAGAGTTCATCGGTGTCGATGCCGCCAGCCGTGACTTCAGCTGTCCGGTAGCCTTCCGTTCCGGCAGGGCGAAGTTTCCAGCCAGTCAACATCTCTGACAGCTTTTCCAGTGTTGAGTCGGCATAGGCGGAGAGTGGCTGATTTGACCATGTCCATTTTTCTGAAAGGTGAGCGATGAGCCGTTTCGGCAGCTTCTCTGCCAGCATATTGTTCAGAAGCATTTTCGGGTGCGCAGCTTTTTCGGCCTTCAGCCATGTCAGGATATTAATGTCTGGTAGCAGGTTCACCCTGATTTCATCGCCTTCATGCCAGTAACTGGAAACCTGAAGCATGGCCGGACCACTCAGACCACGATGGGTAAATAACATGGCTTCGGTAAATTTGGCACCATTGCAGGTGACTGTCACTGGCAATGAGATTCCGGCCAGTGCCTTCATCGCTTCGGCCTCCTTGCCGGTAAAGCGAAAGGGTACCAGAGCAGCCTGAGTCTCTACGATCTGTAAATCGAACTGGTTAGCCAGCTGGTGGCCGAATTTCGTTGCTCCCATCTTTGGAATCGACAAGCCTCCGGTTGCCACGACCAGCGATGCGGAAACGAATGATCCTCTGCTTGTGGTTAGTGTGAATCGCATATCTTTTTGTACTGACTTGATTCCGCACTCCAGCAATATATCAACGCCAACGGATCGGCACTCTGCCAGAAGCAGATCGACAATCTGCTTTGCAGAGCCCTGACAGAAGAGTTGGCCATGCTCTCGCTCCTCCCAGGCAATGCCGTGCTTCTCAACCAGTGACAGGAAATCGTACTGAGTAAATCGTGAAAGTGCCGATTTTACGAAGTGGGAATTACGGCATATAAAATTGGCCGGTTCAGTATGGAGATTGGTAAAGTTGCAACGCCCGCCACCGGAGATGAGAATCTTCTTACCCGCCTTGTCAGCATGGTCAAGCACAAGCACAGAACGCCCCCGCTTGCCTGCCTCTATCGCACACATCAACCCGGCGGCACCGGCACCGATAATAATGACATCATACTGGTTCAAAATATTGTTACCGTTCTCTCTCTGCTGCCCGGATCAGACTGGTGAGCATATCACTGACTGGAGCGCTCAGTCCCATCTCTTTTGCCCTGGCTGCAATAAAACCATTCATGACCTCGATCTCGGTGGGTCGATGATGCTCCAGATCCTGCCACATGCTGGTTTTGACCTCTCCCGCTTTCATGGTCAGGATCATATGCTTTTCAATAGCATCGTCAGGCAGTATCACACCACTGGCAGCCGCTACCGCCAATGTCTCCTGCATGGCAGCACGTACCCACCTTGCGCTATCTTCTTCGGCAGCAATATCTTTGGCAAAGCGGCGGGTCAGGGCGGTGATGGCATTGAAACCGCAGTTCCACAGCAATTTGTTCCACAGCATCACCTTCATCTCCCCGACCTCCTGAGCATCAACGCCGGAAACACGCCATGCCGTCAATAACGCATCCAGAAGGGGTGAGCAGCGTGCATCTTTCCCCTGCCACCAGCCCAGTCGCAGATGGCCGGCCGCCGAATGAATGACAAAACCCGGCTTTTCAATTCGCGCACCGATAAAAGCCGAGGCCGCAACGAGCGGATTTGAAGGGAAGTGCAGTGCCACCTGATCAGGAGCCATGACGCCATTCTGCATGGTGATCAGCAGTGCCCCCGGCCTGATTCCGGATGCTATCTGAACGCACAGGTGTTCAAGCACCGTCGTCTTGCATGTCAGCAGGACAACATCACAATCGACAAGGATCCCGGCATCATCGCTAGCCTGTATATCGCGGTGATACGCTCTGCCATCGGAGATGTGAGTCAGTCCCTTTTGCCGTAAAACGGCAAGATGTTCTCCCCGTGCAAGATAGACAACATCCTGCCCGGCCTGTTGCAACATGCTACCGTAGTGACATCCAACAGCGCCTGCACCTGCGATACCGATTTTCATCCGACCTCCACCGCACCTGTTCTTCTTCCCGCTGCTGCAAAACATCACAACTAGGGCTATAGTGCTGCGTTCATTTCAAATCACCGTCAGGAGATATTATGCCCAAGGATGCTGCAAAGAATGCCATGCGTGAAGAAGCGCTGGAGTATCACCGACTTCCCAAGCCGGGCAAGATCAGCGTTCGTCCAAGCAAACCCTGTCTGACTCAGCGGGATCTCTCTCTGGCTTATTCACCCGGTGTGGCTGAACCATGCCTTGAGATTGCAGCCAACCCTGAGATGGCTGACGAATATACTTCACGTGCAAATCTGGTCGGTGTAATCAGTAACGGTACAGCCGTTCTTGGACTGGGTGACATCGGCGCCCTGGCCGGTAAGCCTGTCATGGAGGGCAAAGGCGTGCTCTTCAAGCGTTTTGCCGATATCGATGTGTTCGATATCGAGGTGGATGAAACGGATCCGATGAAATTCGTTGAAACCGTGGCCCGCCTGGAACCCACGTTCGGCGGCATCAATCTCGAAGACATCAAGGCTCCAGAATGTTTTATTATTGAAGAGGAGCTGAAGAAACGAGTTAAGATTCCGGTTCTGCATGATGATCAGCATGGTACGGCCGTTATTACCGCAGCAGGTCTGATCAATGCCCTGATTCTCCAGAAGAAAAAGATCGAAGATGTGAAAATCGTTTGTCTCGGTGCCGGTGCTGCCGGCTTCGCCTGCATGAAACTGATCGAAGAGCTCGGTGCTACGCACGAAAACATTCTTTTCCTTGATCGCAAGGGAGTCATTACCAAGGGCCGCGATGAGGAGCTGCCGCCACATAAGGCCTATTTCGCGATTGAGGGGCCGGCCCAGACGCTTGAGGAGGCGATGGTTAGCGCCGATGTCTTTGTCGGGCTTTCACAGGGTAATATGGTGACGGCCGAAATGCTTCAGACCATGGCTGACCGCCCGATCGTTTTCGCTATGGCCAACCCTACTCCTGAGATCGATTATGACCTTGCTATGAGTACACGTTCGGATCTGATCATGGCTACTGGTCGGTCCGATCATCCGAATCAGGTCAACAACGTACTCGGGTTCCCGTTCCTTTTCCGCGGCGCACTCGATGCCCGCGCCACCACCTTTAACGAGGAGATGAAGATGGCTGCGGTTCATGCGTTGGCAGAGCTGGCACGACAGGAGGTTCCCGACGTCGTTCTTCGTGCTTACGGCAATGATGCGATGAAGTTCGGAGCGAAATACATTCTACCCAAACCGTTTGACCCTCGCCTGATCGAGGTGGTGCCTGCGGCTGTAGCCAAGGCAGCCACTGATACAGGTGTAGCCCGTGCACCGATTACCGATATTGAGGCCTATACCCGTTCACTGGCCGGCCGGATTGACCAGTCCCGTACCTTCATGCGCCTGATTACCGATAAGGCCAGGAGCCGTCCGATTTCTCTCGTGTTACCGGAAGGCGATGATCCGACGGTAATTCGTGCTGCCGCCGTTATACGTGATCAGGGCGTTGCCAAACCGATGCTGGTCGGTGACAGGGCTACGATTCAAAAACATGCTGAAACCATGCAGCTGGAGCTCGATGGTGTTGAGATCATTGATCCACAGCATGAGGATTCGCGCTTCGACTCACTGGCCGATGCCTACTATTTTGATCGCAAGCGCCAAGGGATTTTGCGCAACCATGCTGCTGAAGCACTTCGTCATGACAAGAACGTTCTCGGTGCCATGATGGTTCGTCAGGGTTTTGCTGATGGCATGCTCTCCGGTCGTACTGCCCACTATCCCGACGTGCTTCGTCCCGTACTAAAAGTGCTCGGTCATGATGACTCAGGCAACCATCACCACGTTTTTGGTCTCTATATGATGGTCATGGAGTCCGGGGCTTATTTTCTGGGGGACTGTACGGTCAATGTCGAGATGACCCCGCAGCAGTTGGCCCGCCTTGCCGTACTGTCAGCTGAAACTGCCGAGTCTCTGGGCTGCAAGGCACACGTTGGTATGCTCTCTTTCTCCAATTTCGGCAGTGCTCCACACCCTGAAACACGCAAGGTGGCGGAAGCCGTTCAAATTCTGCATCACGATTATCCCGACCTGATGGTGGATGGTGAGATGCAGGCGGATACAGCAGTCAATGCAGCCCATCTTGCCAACTACCCGTTCAGCAAGCTCAAAGAGGCTGCCAACGTTCTGGTCTTTCCGACCATGCAGGCGGGTAACATCTCCTACAAGCTACTACGGGAACTGGGTGGTGGTACGGCAATCGGCCCGATCCTTGTCGGATTGCCGAAACAGGTGCATGTGCTTCAGACCGGTGCCACGGTCGATGATATCGTCAACATGGCCGCCATCGCCTCGGCACGCGCCAGCGACAAGTGACTTTATTGACGCGAGTCAATCAGAATCAGGATAAAAGGTGGGTCACGACCATCTTCTCTTCTGTCATCTCAAGCATGGCGGATCGGATGCCTTCGCGACCCATACCTGAGGCTTTAACGCCTCCATACGGCATGTGGTCAACCCGGTAGGTCGGTGCATCGTTAATGATAACACCACCGACCACCAGGTGTTTAATAGCATGCTGAATGGTGCGGAGATCATGACTGAAAACGGCTGCCTGTAGTCCGTATTCGGATTGATTGATGCGACTGACCGCTTCTTTGTAGTCAGCCACTCTTGCCAGTGTGATGACAGGACCGAACACCTCCTTGTTACAGATCTTCATGGAATCTTTTACGTTTGTTATCAGGGTTGGCTCAATTATTTGCCCGATACCTGTATCTACCCGTTTACCGCCACAATTCATTTCGGCACCTTGTGATACAGCTTCATCAATCCAATTGAGAATCCGGTTTGCAGCTTTGGCGTTGATGACGGGACCTGAAACCACTTCGTTTTTCTGCGGGTTTCCAACTACAATTTTTTCAGTCTCTTTGATCAGTTTTTCCAATAACTGGTCATAAATTTTTTCATGTGCATAGATCCGTTGAACAGAGATGCAGGACTGCCCTGCATGAGAAAAGCCTCCCAGAGTGAGAAGACGGGCAGCCATGTCGAGATCGGCACTCTCGTCAACAAAGGTTCCCGAATTGCCTCCCATCTCAAGAGATACACGCTGTTTTTGAACCATCTGCTTGAGCATCCAGCCCGATTCAGGACTGCCGGTAAAGCTCAGCATCTTGATATCGCTGCTCTGGAAGAGAATCGGCACATCATGATGATGCATGGGCAAAACATTCAGGCTGCCGGATGGAAAACCCGCTTCGGAAATGATCCGCGCCAGAATCAATGCAGTGATAGGCGTTTCGGATGATGGTTTGAGAATGATGGAGTTGCCACTGGCGAGAGCCGGAGCAACTTTATGTGCCACAAGGTTCAGCGGAAAGTTGAAGGGTGTGATGGCAAGGATTGTTCCCATGGGCTCGCGTCTGGTATACCCCTCGTAACCCTTGCCGCGACTCATGCCATCCATCGGAATCTGCTCGCCGCCGAATCGTTTTGCCTCTTCTGAGGCCCAGTTGAATGTTGAGATGGTGCGTTCGAACTCCTGTTCGGCAAACATGCGTGGTTTTCCGCCTTCCAGTATCATGGCATCAACCAGTTCGTTTCTGGATTCGTGAAGCAGTTCAGTGACCTTGTTGAGCAGTTCAGAGCGCCGGAATCGGCTCATCCATTTTAATGTCTGAAATGCTTTGCTGCTGCCGGCAATAGCTTCCCTGATATGTCGGCGGCCCGCAACTGAGACAATGCCGACCAACCTTCCATCAAAAGGCGAGGTAACCGCCAGTGGTGATGCTACCCCTTGGCGCGCCTCATTGTTGAGCCATAGATAGATGTGGGGAGCATCCACTTCTCGAGTGGCCGGGGTCTCGATTTTGTGTGCTAACATGTAACTAGTTATAGCATATATTTTCACCTGTAGCGGAGATGATTATGCATGAGTACACTCCCGCTCCCATGAACCAGAATCGAATTCGAAATTTCTCCATTATTGCCCATATCGATCACGGCAAATCGACGTTGGCCGATCGTCTGATTGAAGAGACCGGGGCACTTTCGCAACGCCAGATGAAGAAACAGGTACTCGACTCCATGGAACTGGAGCAGGAGCGGGGCATTACCATCAAAGCCCAAACCGCCACGCTTGCCTACAAGAGCAATGCCGGTGAAGACCTCATCTTTAATCTGATTGATACGCCGGGGCATGTGGATTTCACCTACGAGGTTTCCCGTTCACTACAGGCTTGCGAAGGGGCGTTGCTGATCGTCGATGCTGCTCAGGGTGTCGAAGCCCAGACACTGGCCAATGTTTATCTCGCTCTTGAGAACGACCTCGAAATTATTCCGATCATCAATAAGATCGACCTTCCATCGGCCGATGTCGAAGAGGCACGGCGTCAGATTGAGGAGATTATCGGACTTGATGCATCTGAAGCAATTCCGGTTTCGGCCAAGACCGGTGAGGGTATTCACGATGTGCTGGAGGCGATTGCCAACAAGGTCCCCCATCCAACAGGTGATAAAGATGGCAAGGTACAGGCACTGATTGTTGATTCATGGTTCGATTCCTATGTCGGAGCAGTGGCGCTTGTTCGCGTGGTGAATGGTTCTCTGCATAAGGGGCAGAAGATTCGACTGATGTCGAATAAGCGCTCCTATGAGATCAATGACCTCGGCATCTTTCAGCCGGCGCCGGTACCTCGCAAAGAGCTTCTGACCGGTGAAGTGGGCTTCATGATCTGCAGTATCAAGACGCTGGCCGATCTTCGGGTGGGGGATACGGTCACGCTGGAGCGGGATCCTGCCGATAAACCACTTCCAGGTTTCCGTGAACCCAAAGCGATGGTCTTTTCCGGACTCTATCCGGTCGATTCTGCCGACTACGCCGACCTGCGTGATTCACTGGAAAAATTGAATATGAATGATCCGGCCTTCACCTTTGAGCCGGAAAGTTCATCAGCGCTCGGCCTGGGTTTCCGTTGCGGCTTCCTCGGCATGTTACACATGGACATTATTCAGGAACGGCTGGAGCGAGAATACGACCTAGATCTGATTTCGACTGCGCCTTCTGTAGTTTATCGCATTACCCTGAACAGTGGCGAGGTATTGGAAATTTCAAATCCGAGCGAATTTCCCGATCCGATACTTATTCGTAAGATCGAAGAGCCCAAGGTTCTGGCGCATATTTTTCTACCCAACGATTATGTTGGTGCAATGATGAAACTTTGCCAGGACAGGCGTGGTGCGCAGAAGGATATGAAATTTATCTCTGAGAACCGGGTGATGCTTACCTATACGCTGCCTCTGGCGGAGATGGTGATTGATTTTTATGATAAGTTGAAATCAATCTCCCGGGGCTACGCTTCAATGGATTACGAACTGGCCGGGTTTGAAGAGGATGATGTCGTGAAGATGGATGTGCTGGTTCATGGTGAGCCGGTGGATGCGCTTTCACTCATTGTCCATCGGTCGATCGCCGAATCGCGTGGCCGCGATCTGGTTAAAAAACTGCGACAGTTGATTCCAAGGCACCAGTTCGATGTTCCCTTGCAGGCAGCGATTGGTGGCCGTATCTTGGCTCGGGAGACAGTCAAAGGTGTTCGCAAGAATGTGACGGCGAAGTGCTATGGCGGTGATATTACCCGCAAACGCAAGCTTCTTGAGAAGCAAAAGGCGGGTAAGAAGCGCATGAAGTCGATTGGTAGTGTCGAGGTGCCGCAGGAGGCTTTTCTGGCTGTGCTGAAGCTTGGGGAGGAATAACATGTCAGAACAGAAGCCGTTATGGCGAGAGTGGCTGGAGAGCCTGATTGTCATTGCCCTGTTGGCTATCGTTATCCGCAGTTTCATTGTCGCACCGTTCAAGATTCCATCTTCCAGCATGGTGCCGACTCTTGAGGTTGGCGATTATCTGTTTGTGCTGCGTTACTCCTACGGATTCCGTATCCCGTTCACCGATGTGCAGATTGCTCCATCGCCTGCAAAACGGGGCGATGTCGTGGTGTTTGATTACCCTGAAGATCGCAGCAAGGATTATATTAAGCGTATTGTCGGTGTTCCCGGCGATGAGATCCGCTACGAGAAAAATGCTCTCTATGTGAATGGAAAAGCGATGCCGTTAAAGGAGCAGGGGCGCCGGGCTTATTACCTTCAGGATGGAAGTGTCGATATGTCGATGCAGTTCGAAGAGCGTCTGTTTGAAGTGAATCATTCCGTCCTGCGCAAGGAGTTCTCCATAAAAGATGGGGTATGGAAAGTTCCGGAGGGACATTTCTTCGTTCTCGGAGACAATCGAAACAATTCAAGAGATTCACGCTTCTGGGGTTTTGTACCGCAAAACTATCTGGTTGGAAAAGCAGCCATTGTGTGGTGGTCTTGGGATCATGCCAAAGGCGAAGTTCGTTGGGATCGTTTAGGGTCTTTGATCAACTGATCGACTTCTAGGAGGTGTTTGATGAAGAATGAGCAGGGATTTTCGATGATCAAGATAATGTTCTGGCTTGTTTTGATCGGAGCAGGAGCCATGGTCGGGTACAAAATCATTCCAGTCTATAATGCCAACTGGAAGGTGCAGGATACCTTTGATGGTCTTGTTAGAAATATGGCCGATGAATCCGAAGGAGCGATTCGCAAGCGGCTTCCGGATCTTTTTCGTATAAAATATCTGGCGCGCGGCGACCTTCCTGAACAGTTTTACGAGAACCTTGTGATCGAGGCGGATGGCGGAAGAGTGAAAATTCATTCTGAGTATGATGTGACGATCTGGCTTCTCGGACCGATTGAAGATGTCGATTCGGAGTCAAACTACGAAGAGTCAGATTTGAAGGGGATGGATAAACTTCGTCACAAGGCCCGCCAGGATTTTCATTTCGAGCCTTATGCCGAAACCCCTTGATCAGAGAAGCCTGAAGGCACTTCAAAACGTAATAGGCTATCAGTTTTCTGACTGCAATCTCCTGAAGCGCGCCCTGACTCACCGTTCCGCATCCACGGAGCATATGGAGCGTCTGGAGTTTCTAGGTGATGCTGTTCTGGGTCTGGTCATTGCAGAGTATCTCCATCATGAATTCCACAAATATTCGGAAGGTGAACTCTCCAGAATGCGTGCAGCGCTTGTGCGCCGAGAGAGTCTGCTCAAGGTGGCAACACTTTGGGGTCTTGCTGACTATCTATACGTCGGTGAGGGTGAGCGTCACGGAGGAAAGTTGAAGGCTCCTTCGATTGCAGCCAATGCAGTCGAGTCCATTATTGGCGGAGTCTTTGAGGATGGTGGCTGGGATGCTGCACGTTCGTTGGTTCTTGATGAATGGCAGAAACTGTTTGAAGAAACGGATCTTGATGATGTTCGCGACGCCAAAAGCCGTCTTCAGGAGTTTACGCAAGCCAGAAACTGGGGATTGCCGGAGTACAGGGTGACCGATCATGGTGTTGGAAAGGAGCCACGTTTTACAGCCCTTTGCAGCGTCAATGGAGAGCTCCTTGGTAAAGGTTCCGGCAGTCGTAAGAAGAGTGCTGAACTGGCTGCTGCACAGAAGGCTTTGGAACACTATAAAGGTTCGAGTCAGCCAGAGCTGACCTGAATTACGGTTTATCAATACACTTATCTTTCAATATACCCATTTCACGGGATTGTGAACTTTCCCGATACATGTGATAAATCGCACATGCTATTTCATATCGTTGATGACCAGCCGATAATCTGTGCTTATGTTAGTGAACTCTTGCAGGAGGTTGGTCATGAGGTTCAGATCTTCCTCTCTCCGGTCGACTATCTTGAGCATCTGAAAAGCGGTCGTTATATGAGGCCTGTGGCTATCTTTACCGATATTTCCATGCCGTCTATGGGTGGCTACGAAATGATCAGAAGAGTCCAGATGGATTATCCGGATCAAAGGTTTGTTATCGTTAGCGGTAAGCCGGAGATTCGCACTGAATTCAGAGATCGTGAAGAGTGGCTTTTTCTCAACAAACCCTTTGATGGTAAAAGTTTATACAGGGTGGTTGATATGCTTGCTTTTCAGGTCGCAGCCTGAAACTTATTCAACCCCGTTTCTAATTTCACGCCAGGCATCCAGTGCCGGAAAATAGAGTGCTGTCCGGATTGGCCGTTTGTTATCCAGCTTCACCATCAGTTCGCGATAACCCATAAGTTGTGGTGTATAGCGCTGCTCTTCGCTGTCGAGAAAGCTGTTGAGCTCAGCCCCTTCGTGAGAACCACTCTTGTAATCGATAATCCAGCGTGTGCCCTC
>JBNKZS010000022.1:19014-33325 GCA_050301755.1 Mariprofundaceae bacterium | reverse complement strand
GAGGAACATGCAAGCATTATTGATATGCTCGGAGCGGATTTTTGGTTCGCTTGTCATCACTACAAATCGCATCTCCGGTTTGAGGGCTGATACCTTGTCGATCAGGTCATATCCATCCATGTCCGGCATGATGATATCGACAAAGGTTCCAATCGGTCTCCTGAAACGAGGGCTTTTCACATATTCAATGTACTCTTCGGCATGATTGAAAGAGATGGCAGGATAGCCATGGGTTTCGATAACCTCTTCCATCAGGTCACAGGTTAAGTGGGCGTCATCAATGATGTGAAACATGTGAAAACTATAAGCCATAATAACTTTATGGCTATCGCATGAATGTATTAGCATGTTTATGCTAATACATGTGCCTAACTGATTATTGGTTGATTAGTGCTGCGGCTCCGAGAAGGCCGGCCTGATCGTCGAGTGTTGATTTGAGTATCATCACCTTCTCTTTGAGCGGCGGAATGAGGTTGCTGTTCAGTGATTCGATGACCATCGGGTGAAGCAGAGGCCAGGCACCAGTCAGTCCGCCACTGATGCTGACATGATGGATGTCGAGTAGTTTGACCGCTTCGGCAATAGCCATGCCCAGATAGCTTCCGGCACTTTCAAGAATTGCTTTTGCATCGTTATCGCCACGGCAGGCTCGATGATAGATATCCTCTGTCGATGTCTGGATGGAGGTGATTTCGTTATATCTTGATGCGATTGCAGTGGCCGAAGCGTATGCCTCGACACATCCTCTACCGCCACAGCCGCAGATACGGGCACTTTCATCCCTTGTGACACAGAGATGGCCAAACTCCATCGCCATGCCGCTTTCACCTGTGTAGGGAAAATGATTCAGGATCAGTCCACCCCCGACACCTGTTCCCAGTGTAATGTGAAGCAGGCTGGATATGCCTCTGCCTGCACCGAATCGTTGCTCGCCAATAGCAGCGCAGAGTGCATCGTTTTGCATATGAACAGGAATGTTTAATATTTCTGATAAACGCGTTGCCAATTCGACGTGTTGAAGATTCGGGAGGTTAGGGGAGGAGACGAGATGGCCGGAATGGCCAAGAAAGAAACCTGGAAAACCTGCGCCGACAGCTGTGATGCCATGATGCTTTGAAATGATGTCTGAAAAAAATGCTGCCAGCCGTTCAATAAGGTCGTCTTCTGAAAGGTTGCGATCGCCCAGATCAATACGTGCGAGCATTTCACTGGCTATGGAACCGTCCTGTTGAACCAGGGCTGCACGGATGTTGGTGCCGCCAATGTCAGCAGCCAGAATGCTCCTCATGCGTTGACGAGGCTCTCGTAAAGTTCGGCGTACATTTCTGCCGAGGCATCCCAAGATGAGTCACGTTTCAATGCATTGGACCTGATTCGAGACCAGATCCGGGGTGATCTGTAGACTGAAACAGCTTTTTCGATCGCCAGATCAAACTCCTCAGGTGTCGCGTTTAGGAAGTGAAAGCCGGTGGCTTTGCTTTTGGATAAAGCATAATCGGTGACAGTGTCGCGCAGACCACCTGTCGCACGTACGACAGGTACAGTCCCGTAACGCATGGCCATCAACTGCCCTAGTCCGCATGGTTCGAACCTGGAAGGCATCAGGAAGATGTCTCCGCCGGCATAGATTTGTCTGGCAAGCGCTTCGTTGAAACCTTTGAAGAAGTACATCTGGTTTGGATGGAGTGCTGCCAGTGACTCCAGTGTTCTCTCGTTCTGAGCATCACCTGAACCGAGTACGGCGATCTGGTAGCCGCGCTCAATCCATGTTTTGGCGTTGGCCAGAAGCAGGTCAATACCTTTCTGGTCAGCAAGGCGTGAGATCAAAGTCAGAAGCGGAGTGTCAGCTGACACATGAAAACCGCAGTGCTTTTGTAGCGCCTCTTTGCATTTCTTTTTTCCGGCTGGTTTACCGGGCCCATAGTTTGCTTCAATGATCCCATCATTTTGAGGATCCCAATCTTCAATATTGAGGCCATTCACAATGCCTGAGAGTTTGTGGGTATGAAGATGAAGAAAGCCTTCCAGCTCGCACCCATACTCATGTGTCAGAATCTCTTCAGCATATGAGGGGCTGACGGTGGTGATGGAATCGGAAGACTCAATGGCCGCTTTCATGCAGTTGATCTGACCATGGAACTCATAACCATTGGGGTTGAAGTGGTGAGAGGGAATGCCAAGCCGGTGCATCCAGTAGGCAGGAAAATTACCCTGATAAGCAAGGTTGTGGATGGTATATATGGTCTTTGCCTGAGCGATTTTGGCGTGATGCTGGTATTGGGTTTTCAGCAGTAGCGGGATCATACCGGTTTGCCAGTCATGGCAGTGAATGATATCGACTTTTCTCGGCAAGCTGGCTGCAACTTCAAGGGCAACACGATCAAACAGCATAAAGCGTAACAGGTTGTCTTCGTAAGCGCCGCCCGGCGGACCATAAAGGCCATCACGTGCATAGAGATCATCCTGCTCGACAAGAATAAAATCGAGGCCATCCACCTTTGCCTTGTGCAGGGGGCATAGCCACTGAACACCGTCTGCCCACATCTCAACGACACTGTTGGTTGGTTTGCTCTTGATGCCGGCATTGGTCAGGTGGTGACGATAGAAGGGAAGAATTACGGTGACCTGATGTTTCAATTTCTTCAGTGCCAATGGCAGGGAGCCCACAACATCGGCTAAGCCGCCTGTCTTAGCCAGAGGGGCGGCCTCTGAAGCGATAAACACGATGTTGAGTTTGGCCATTTGCGCCCTCCTGAGTATTGCCGGGCATCCTACTCAAACAACAAATATTTGTCAGTGTTATCCTGTTTGCTCTAGTCTATGCGTATGTCAAAGATCGTTGTCAGAGACAAAAATGGTGAACATGACCATTTTATCGAGGGAGGCGCCACGATCGGCAGGCATCCCCGTAGTGTTATTTGTCTCCATGATCCACTTATCTCCAAGAATCATGCCATCATTCACAAAATAGGCGGACAATATCTTTTTGAGGATTTGGGTAGCTCCAATGGCTCTTTTCTTGATGGTGTGCGCATCTATAAACATAAGTTGCTGGATGGAGATGTCATAACCCTTGGAAAGGTAACGCTCACATTTTATGCTGAATCTGAAGAGGAGAAGTTGGCAAAAATGGTCAACATCTCGCAGGTTCACGAAAGCAGTACGATCCATGATCGAATTGATGTGGCCGGTGTCGAACAGTTTCTTCCCGAGAATGCAGTCACCGACCTCGGACTGCTTCGAGTTGACTATGAAAAGCTTCGTTTGGGACATGAACTCCTTCATAACATCGGCCTGGATAACAGCCTTTCATCCGTGCTTGAAAAGGTCTCCAATGAGATGCTGCGTATATTCCACGCTGACCGCTGCGTAATTCTTATGGCAAAAGCCGGAAGTGATGAGCTTGTGCCCAAGGTGGTGCGTACGGCTGATGGCATGGAGAGTAAAGTCAGCGTTTCCGCTTCGGTGTTAAAGGAGGTTCAGGTATCTAAAGCTGCCGTATTGCTCTCGGATGCCAGCAGCGATGATCGTTTTTCACAGGCATCTTCTCTTATTATGCAGGGTATTCGCTCTGTGATGTGTGCTCCTATCATGCATGACGGAGAGATGTTCGGTGTGGTTCATATGGATAGCCAGAAGGGACAGGCCAGCTTTACCCGAAAGGATCTCCAGCTCTTTATCGGTATCGTCCGTTATATTGCCATGGCTGTGGCCAATGCTCAGTTGTTGAAGAAGATCGAAACCGAAGCCCGCACCAAAGCCCAGTTTGAACGGCTGCTCTCTCCGAGTGTAGTGGAGCAGGTGATGAGCGGCCAGATTAAACTGGAGAAAGGCGGAGAGCTGCGTGAGGTAACGATTCTCTTTGCCGATATCCGCGACTTTACAGCAATGGCTCATCGCTCGGAAGCGACCCAGGTCGTGGCTATGCTGAACCGTTATTTTGAGATGGTTGTGGAAGTCGTGTTTAAGTATGGTGGTACTGTCGACAAATATATCGGCGATGAAATCATGGTTCTCTTCGGTGCGCCGGTAGGTATGGATGACCCCGCCGACAAGGCTGTTGCCTGTGCGCTTGAGATGCAATCTGCTTTAGCTCAGTTCAATATCGACCGTGAGCGCCATGGTGATGATCAAATTCAGATCGGTATTGGTATCAACTCCGGTGAAGTTGTGGTCGGCTCCATCGGTTCAAGCCAGACGATGCAGTACACCTGTATCGGCGATGCGGTAAACATTGCTTCTCGCTTGACTGATCTGGCCCAGGCGAACGAAGTGGTGGTTAGTGAGCACACGCTTGCTCTTCTTTCGGGCAAGGCGGATTGCGTAGTACTGCCGCCTGTTAAATTGAAAGGTATTTCTGGTGAGATGAAGGCCTACGCGGTGAAAGAGCTGTTAACGGACACAAAATCACCTTTGGAATAGGCGCCCGGTTGCCTCGAAGTCAGTTTAGGGTTCTTGCTATTTGATGTTGTGAAATAAAAAGTTGTTGGAGGGATTTCATGTCCGCATTGACGCAGTTGCCAGCCTGGAAAGCATTGCAGGCCCATCATCAGGAGATTGACAATCTGCACATGCGCGAGATGTTTGCTGCCGATGAGGATCGGTTTGACAAGTTCTCACTAACCTTCAAAGACATTCTTCTCGACTACTCTAAAAACAGAATCAATGAAAAGAGCATGCGCCTGCTTTTTGACTTGGCACGTGAGGTTGAACTGAAGAGCGCTATTGATCGCATGTTTGTCGGCGAAAAAATTAATAATACTGAAGACCGTGCGGTACTCCATGTGGCCCTGCGCAATCGATCGAATCGCCCCATTATGGTCGATGGCAGCGATGTCATGCCTGCCGTGAATACGGTTCTGGAACGTATGCGCGAGTTTACCGAAAGCGTTAGAAATGGTGTGTGGCTCGGCTGCACCGGTAAGCCGATTACGGATATTGTCAATATCGGTATTGGTGGCTCCGACCTTGGCCCGGTTATGGTGTGCGAAGCCCTGAAGCCTTTTGCACAAGAGGGGCTGAACGTCCATTTTGTCTCCAATGTGGATGGAACCCAGATCGTCGAAACCCTGAAGGGGCTGTCCCGTGAGACGACCCTGTTTGTTATTGTATCAAAAACCTTTACCACCCAGGAGACCATTGCCAACGCCAAGACAGCCCGTGACTGGTTCCTTACCCGTGGCGGCACGAAGGCGGCTGTGGCTAAACACTTTGTTGCTGTTTCCACCAATGCTAAAGCTGTTGAGAATTTTGGTATCGATACTGATCACATGTTTGAGTTCTGGGACTGGGTCGGGGGGCGCTACTCTCTCTGGAGTGCTGTAGGGCTTTCCATTGCACTCTATATCGGCATGAATAATTTTGAGAAGCTACTTTCTGGTGCTCATGAGATGGACGAGCACTTCCGAACCGCACCGTTTGAGGAGAATCTTCCGGTTGTTCTGGCGCTTCTGGGCGTCTGGTATAACAATTTCTTTGATGCCGACTCACATGCCATTCTTCCGTATGATCAGTATATGCACCGTTTCCCTGCCTATTTCCAGCAAGGTGACATGGAGAGTAACGGCAAGCGGGTAACCCGTGACGGTGAAGTGGTTGATTATTCGACAGGTCCGATCATATGGGGTGAGCCAGGCACAAACGGCCAGCACGCCTTCTATCAGTTGATTCATCAGGGTACCAAATTGATCCCGACCGATTTTCTTGCCCCGGTCGATACCAAAAACCCAATCGGGCAGCACCATATGCTGCTGCTCTCCAATTTTTTTGCACAGACGGAAGCACTCATGCTTGGAAAAACCGAGGATGAAGTAAGGGCTGAGTTAGTGGCAGAGGGATTCGATGGCGATTCGCTTGCAGCACTCCTGCCACACAAGGTTTTCCCGGGCAACAAGCCCTCCAACTCCATTCTGTTTCAGAAGCTGTTACCAGAGACATTGGGTGCGTTGATTGCCATGTATGAACATAAAATTTATGTCCAAAGTGTCGTGTGGCATCTCAATGCCTTTGACCAGTGGGGCGTGGAGCTTGGCAAACAGCTGGCCAGAAAGATTCTTCCCGAGTTGATGCTCGATGGTGAGATCACAACCCACGATAGCTCGACCAATGGACTGATCAATGCCTACAAGTCCAGGAAAATGGACTGATCAATGCTGGTTAAACACCATATTAATGAGCAAAGCCAGTTGATCGTTACGACCATCAAGGGAGAGGTTACCGATGTTGATCTCATTGATGCAATCAACTCTTATCACCGTGAAATCAGAAATGAGTTTCATTATGCCAACTTCAATGAGATTGTGGATTTCAGCAAAGTTTCAAAACTAAGGTTGTCACTTGCCGGTTTGAGAACGCTGGCACGTATTGCGCCATCGACGGATTCATATGGCCAAACAACCAAACTAGCTGTGATTGTTAATTCCAAGTCTGCCTATCTATTGGGTAAGACCTATCAGGCGTATCGTGATTGTCATCCAAAAGCGAACAAGAAAATTGCTATGTTTGAACGGATGCATGATGCGGCGGAGTGGATATTGATTTCCAGAGAGTCTGAATTGGCTGAAGGGTGGAAAAATAACGGAGCTACCACCTAAAGCCCTTTACCATTTGATGCCGATCAGCTCGATTTCATAAATAACCGTCTCGTTCGGTTCGACTATACCCTCTTCCCCTCGATTGCTGTAAGCCATATGCGGAGGTAGATAGATGATCCATTTGCTGCCCACAGTCATCATGGGCAACGTCTTTTTCCAGCCGGGGATGGTATGTTTAACCAGGGCAATATCAGGCTCCCCATTCTCATAACTGTCGCTAAAGGTGCTGCCATCCAGATGCTTGCCGCGTTGATGTACGATAACAAAATCGGTGATTTTAGGGGACTTGCCGTCTCCTCTTGTGACGACCTCGTATTGAATTCCGTTATTCAGAGTAACAACACCGTCTCTCTTGCTGTTCTCCTTCAGAAAGGCGACACCTTTGGCAAGATTTTCAGCAGCCACACCAGTTGGTTGACTCGAATTTCCACAGCCAGAGAGAGCGAAAAGCGCAAGCAAATATACCATGAAGAGTGTTTTTGTCAGTTTCGTGGAATATCGCATGCTACACCTCAATAATGATATTAGCAGATAATGAAGTAATAAACCCTATTGTCAACAGGTTTATTGTTTTCGCACTATGCTGGATGAAGGGTTGTAAGTCGATAGTGCTTGGGCAGGATAGGGTGATGCTTCTCGGAGGGAGAAATTGATGAAATCTCTTTGTACTATCTTTTCATTCTTTTTCGCAGTGTTTACACCTCGTTTGGCCTTGGCCAGTGAAAATGGGGTGGATACATTTTTTGCTACCATGAATGGATATCTGGCCACGGTTCTCTTTTACGATGTGATGCCGGGTGAGGGGAATATCCCGTTCATTGTTGCCTGGTTGATCGTCGGAGCTATCTACCTGACATTCAGATTCGGATTTATCAACCTCAGAATGATGGGGCATGCCTTTCAAATCCTTCGTGGTAAATACCATGCTCCCGATGCAAAAGGCGAAGTTACACCGTTTCAGGCACTGACAACGGCTCTCTCAGCAACTGTAGGCCTTGGCAATATTGCCGGTGTGGCTATCGCTGTGAGTATCGGCGGCCCGGGCGCAACCTTCTGGATGATCGTGGCCGGTTTTTTCGGTATGACCACCAAGTTTACCGAAGTAACACTGGCTCAAATGTACCGTGAGTTCAGGCCGGACGGACATATCATGGGCGGTGCGATGGAGTATCTCTCCAAGGGTTTCAAAGAGAAGGGAATGGCAACCACCGGTAAGGTGCTGGCCACTCTTTTTGCCCTGTTAACTGTTGGCGGTTCGTTGGGAGCCGGTAACCTTTTCCAGGTGAGTCAGGCAATGGGTGCGGTACAGACCGAGGTCACCTTCTTTAAAGATTATCCAATGGCGTTCGGGTTGATCATGGCAACTGCCGTAGGTGTGGTGATTATCGGCGGTATCAAGCGAATTGCTCACGCGGCCGAGGCCATTGTGCCGACCATGGTCTTTATCTACCTGGCGGCATGTCTCTGGATTATCATATCCCATATCGCTGATGTGCCGGCTGCCCTGTCGCTGATTGTAACCGAAGCGTTTGCTCCGACCGCAGTGGCCGGTGGCATGATCGGTGTTATTGTGCAGGGCTTTAAACGTGCTGCATTTTCGAGCGAGGCGGGTATCGGTTCGGCAGCCATTGCTCACTCTGCCGCATCGGTGAAGTATCCTGTTCGTCAGGGTTTTGTGGCACTGTATGAACCCTTCATCGACACGATTGTCATCTGCACCATGACCGCACTGGTGATTGTGATTACTGGTGTCTACAACGCTCCGGAATATGCCCACCTTGTCGACGCGAGTAAGGGCGCTGCATTGACGGCAGTGGCCTTCGGCTCCGTGATCTCATGGTTTCCGATTATTTTGTCGGTTTCAGTGGTGCTTTTTGCCTACTCCACCATGATCTCGTGGTCCTACTACGGAGAGCGAAGCTGGACTTACGTGTTTGGAGAGCAGTACTCGATGGTGTTCCGTGCCATTTTCGTTATTTTCGTGGTGCTGGCTTCGATTACCAGCGCGGGTAATATTCTCGACTTCAGCGATCTTTTGATTCTCTCCATGGCGTTTCCGAATATCATCGCGCTCTACCTGTTACAGGGCAAAGTAGCCGATGCTCTCAAGGAGTATCTGGCTAAACTGCGCAGCGGTGAGCTGGATCGTGAGCATGAAGCTGAACAGGAAGCTCTGAGGAAGAGTGCAGCGAAATAGCTGCTGCTTTACTGATTCATTAATGAGGAGATTGAATAACCGATGGCCTTGATCATAACCGATGACTGCATCAACTGTGCAGTGTGCGAGCCCGAATGTCCGAATGAGGCGATTTTCGAAGGTGAGGAGATCTATGAGATTGACCCGAACCGGTGTACTGAGTGCGTGGGTCATTTCGATGAACCTCAGTGCCAGCTGGTCTGTCCTGTGGATTGTATTCCGCTCGATCCCGACAGGCTGGAGTCGAAAGAGCAGTTAATGGACAGATATCAGAAACTGACAGGGCAGGTTGCATAAATGGCAAACGAGAAAAAGGGCCGGCTGTTTGTTGTCTCGGGGCCGTCAGGCAGTGGCAAGTCGAGTCTTTGCGGCGCCTTGCTCGAAAAGAGTCCCGGACTGCATCTGAGTATCTCTTGCACAACGAGGAAGCCAAGACCGGGTGAAGTGGATGGTGTTCAGTATCACTTTCTCAGTCGCGATGCCTTTGAAAAACAGGTTGAGGCGGGCTCATTTCTCGAGTGGGCCAATGTGCATGGAAACCTCTACGGGACACGCAGATCAGATGTGGAAGAAGCGCTAGCCAACGGCGATGATATTCTTCTTGAAATTGACTGGCAGGGTGCAGCCCAGGTGGCTGAGAGGATACAGGATGCCTGTCGCATTTTCATATTGCCACCATCCACTGAGGAGTTAAGGGTTCGCTTGACTGCTCGCGGGCAGGATGATGTTTCGGTTGTTGAACGGCGCGTGGCTGCTGCCGAAAGTGAAATGGCTCATGCACATGAAGCGCACTTCCAGATCGTAAATGACGATTTTAATCAGGCACTGGATAAATTGTATGCACTATATGCCGACAATCGTTCGTGACATTTGTTTTTGGCTTGATATGCTCGCCACGAATAACCGGAGGTTTTGAAACATGGCACGCGTAACAATTGAAGATTGCATCCGTTACTATCCAAATCGTTTTGAGATGGTTTTATTGGCATCCAAACGTGCACGTCAGCTGCTCAATGGTATGCCTCCGCTGGTTGAGAACGACGAAGGCCACAAGCATGCAGTTCAGGCTCTGAAAGAGATGGGCGATGGTCATATCAGCTGGGATAGTGTATTTGAAATGGATGAGCGCGAGCGTATGCGCCTGGAAGCTGCCACTTTTGAAGATGAGGTTGAGTAACTCTCTCTTCGTTCTTTTGGGCCCATCGCTAAATTAATCTTTTATGGGCCGTATTTTTGAGATCACGGAAAAGGTGCGTCAATATGCACCAAAAGCGGATGTTGAACTGATCAACAGAGCCTACGTCTTCGCTGCACAGGCTCATAAGGATCAGCGAAGAACATCGGGGGATCTCTATATCACCCACCCCTTGGCGGTGGCCAATATCCTCGCCAGTCTGCGATTGGATGTAAGCACCATCGTGACAGCCCTGCTACATGATACTGTAGAAGATACCCATATCACGCTTGATGATATTCGTAATCGATTTGGCGATGAGGTGGCCCGACTGGTGGATGGCGTTACCAAGATCGGACAGATTCAGTTCCGTTCCTTTGAACATAAGCAGGCGGAAAATTTCCGTAAGATGATTCTGGCTACCGCTCAGGATCTTCGCGTGCTTCTTGTGAAACTGGCCGACCGTTTGCACAACATGCGCACTCTCGGCTTTATGCGAGAGGAGAAGCGACGCCATATCTCTGAAGAGACGATGCAGCTTTATGCACCGCTGGCTCACAGACTCGGCATCCACTGGATTAAACAGGAGATGGAGGATATCTGCTTCTCCTACCTGGAACCCGACGCCTACCAGTTTCTGCTGGAGCAGATGAAGGAGAAGCTCGATTTTCTTCATGAGACCCGCAGCAAACTCGAGGATGTACTGCAGGAAGCCCTGGATCGACAGGGTATTCAGGCCAAGGTCTACGGTCGCATGAAGCATCTCTACAGTATTCATGACAAAATGCAGCGTAAGCATGTCGATTTTACTGAGATTTATGACCTGATCGCCTTCAGGATTATTGTGGATGATGCACCTGCCTGTTATCACACGCTGGGCGTGATACACAGCCTATATCGTCCCGTTCCCGGCCGATTCAAGGATTATATCGCGCTTCCTAAGCCGAATGGTTACCAGTCACTGCACACCTCCGTGATCGGTCCGGACAATCACCGCATTGAGATGCAGATTCGTACCGAGGCGATGCATAGCTATGCCGAGGACGGTATTGCGGCACACTGGATGTATAAGGATGGTTCAGCCAAGGATGACGAACGTAAACATTTCCAGTGGCTCAAACAGTTAACAGAGCTGTTGCAGGAGACAGAGAATCCGGGCGAATTTATGGAGTCGGCACGTCTTGATCTGTTTGTTCAGGAGGTCTACGTATTCAGTCGCGATGGGGATATTTACCCCTTGCCTCGAGGTGCGATGCCGCTTGATTTTGCCTATGCTGTTCATACCGATGTCGGGCACCACTGTATGGGTGTTCGCATTAACGGGGAAATCGCCGACTTCCAGACCCGGATCAGGAATGGCGATCAGATCGAAGTATTGACCAATCCCGATCAGACTCCAAGCAGGCAGTGGTTGCAGTATGTTAAAACGCCCAAGGCAAGGCAGGCGATCCGCCAGTGGTTCAGGCGTCAGGAGCGTGATACCAGCCTTAGAATCGGTGAGAAGATTCTGCGCGAGTCCTTTGGTCGCGGCGACCTGCCCAAGTCGAGCCTTGACGAGTTGCGCTGTCTCTCCATGGATGATCTCAAAGAGAAGCTGGGCCGTGGTGACCTTCCCCTTGATCTCCTGTTCAAAGTCATTGATCAGGATAATACCAAGCCTCTCTCACTCAAGGGCATGAGCCACTCCCTGATGCGGGCAGCGGCCTGTTGTCACCCCATTCCGGGCGATCCGGTATTCGGTTACTTTGAGCCAGGCAAAGGGATGATTATTCACCATCGTAACTGCCAGAACATTCCGGATGTCGCCAGTAATCAGTGGGTTGAGGTGAACTGGAAACCTAAAAAGGAGCACTTCTATCCGACGGGAATCGAGGTTAAGAGTCATAACAGGCGCGGTATGCTGGCCAATGTCTCCACGGCTATTTCAGAGGCGCAGGCCAATATTGAGGATCTGAAGATCGAACAGCGTGGCGGCTCGATGAGCCATCTGAAGATTCTTGTCGAAGTTGAGGATCGAAAACATCTAGCCTCGGTTTTACGAATTATTAAGAGTGTCGAAGGCGTCATCAGTGTGAGTCGACGCAATCAGGTTGGCCTTGGCAGGAAGGCTACGGGCCTCGGTATTGGTGCTGCGATTAAGGGAATGGTCTCTTTTGGTAAGCGTAGCTTCTTTAAAAATTCATCCGACCAGGAAAAGTAAGATGGAGGGAAGAGAGTGATGAGTGATATTCAGATTGTTCATAGCGATGACGCGCCCAAGGCGGTGGGCCCTTACAGTCAGGCAATGATCCATGGCGGTGTACTCTACACCTCAGGTCAGATTGGTCTGATTCCCGGAAAGGGAGAGCTTGCCGGTGATGACGTGGAGTCTCAGGCAGTGCAGGTAACCCGGAACCTTTCAGCCGTTCTCAAAGCAGCAGATGCATCCACAAGTGACATCATCAAGGCAAATATCTATCTGGTTGATATGGGTGATTTTCCCAAAGTGAATGTCATCTACGCCGACTGGCTCGGCGAACATCGTCCAGCTCGTGCTACTGTGGCTGTTGCCCAATTGCCATTGGATGCAAAAATCGAAATCGATCTGATCGTCAGGATTTCCTGACTCCAATTACCGGTTCTCAGGTGCTGAATCTCGGTTTTCAGCATCGGATTAATAGGTGATTCG
This sequence comes from Mariprofundaceae bacterium, assembly GCA_050301755.1. Lineage (GTDB taxonomy): Bacteria > Pseudomonadota > Zetaproteobacteria > Mariprofundales > Mariprofundaceae > WSZY01. The sequence continues at coordinate 20,693 of JBNKZS010000022.1, read as the reverse complement.
GAATCCTGATAATAGTGAAGAAGCCGCTTCCGGTTCTACACGGATGTCACTGACAAAGGCGGAGGAGGGACCACGCTTCAGCCATGTGATCATGGTATTGAGTTGGGTATCATTGCCGCAAATCAGAGTCTCAACACTTCCATCCTCGCAATTACGCACCCAGCCAGTGATACCGAGACGATCGGCCTCCTGCTGGGTGTAGTGTCGAAAGAAGACGCCCTGGACCCGGCCTTCAATACGCACCCGATAAGCCTTCATATACTTGTTAAAGCTGATCCGGAATGAGAACGGTATCTTCCGCCTTGGCAGAGGTCTCGGGGTAGTCGGTGGAGTAGTGCAATCCTCTCGATTCATGGCGCAACTGTGCAGAGCGGATCGTCAGGTCTGCTACCAGTGCAATATTGCGCAGTTCAATCAGGTCACGACTGATCGGATATTTCCAGTAGTAGCTGGCGATCTCCTCTCGAATTACATCGAGTCTCCGCTTGGCACGGCGGAGCCGTTCGTTTGAGCGGACAATGCCTACATAGTTGGACATCGTGGCGCGGATTTCATCCCAGTTCTGCTTGATTTGAATGCGTTCGGTTTCCGGGATAATACCCGAGTCATCCCATACCGGCAGACTCATCTGCTGGGGTCTGTTGCCCTGCTCGATGATGGCATCGGTGCAGAACTCGGCCATCACCAGACATTCGAGAAGTGAGTTGCTGGCCAGTCGATTGGCACCATGCAGGCCGGTGCAGGCGGATTCACCGATTACATAAAGTGAATCGATACTGGTTTTTCCCGCCGAGTCGGCTTTTACACCGCCACAGATATAGTGGGCAGCCGGAACTACCGGAATCGGTTGTGTTCGCAGGTCAAAACCGAGCTTCATCAGACGGCTATGGATATTGGGGAAGTGACTGGTGATCATCTCTTCACCCAGATGCCTTGCATCGAGGAACATGCAATCCTGACCCATCTTTTTCATCTGGTGATCGATAGCGCGAGCAACAATGTCGCGTGGCGCCATTTCACCACGTTCATCATAGTCGAAAACAAAGCGATTTCCCTGATGGTCTATCAGATAGGCACCTTCACCACGTAGAGCTTCTGTAAGCAGCATGGTGGGGGCGGAAGCGTGAAAGAGGCAGGTGGGATGAAATTGCATGAATTCAAGGTTCATCACTGCACAACCGGCGCGCCAAGCCATGGCAATACCATCGCCGGTGGCCGGATGCGGATTGGAGGTGAACATGTAGACCTTACCACTGCCCCCGGTAGCCAGAATGGTGTGCGATGCCGAGATGGTGATGATATTGCCGTCCGGATGCAGCAGGTAGGCCCCAAGACAGTGGTTGCTACCATCGTGACGGCCAAGCCTGCGCGAGGTGATCAGGTCAATGGCAGTATGTTTTCTCAGGCATGTAATATTTTCGTGCTTCTGTACGTGGGCAAGGAGTGTTTCGCCAATAACGCGCCCGGTCTCATCCTTGGCGTGGGCAACACGGCGCTGGGTGTGGCCGCCTTCACGAGTGAGGTGAAGGCCCTTTTCATCCTTATCGAAGGGAGTACCCAGCTCGATCAGTTCATTAATCATACGGGTGCCGGCTGAGACAATCTCATTGACCACCTCTTCATGGCAGAGGCCGGCACCAGCCCTGATCGTGTCGGCGATATGGGACTCGACCGAGTCG
>JBNKZS010000022.1:0-19004 GCA_050301755.1 Mariprofundaceae bacterium | reverse complement strand
ACGATGGCTACCTTGCCGTGTTCGGCCAGACGCTTGGCGGCCAGAAGCCCTGCAGCACCGCTACCGATAACCAGATAATCATAATGTTGGATGGGGTGCTGTGCCATATATGCGGAGTTTACGCCTGCTGATCCTTTTTTGTATAGTCTACGGCTATGAAACAATCCGGAATAGTTCGTCAGTTGGATGGTAATATGGCATTGATAAGCGGTGAGCGTGCCTCTACCTGCGGATCATGTGCCGGAAAAAGCTCCTGCAGCACCCTCGGGGCGTGGAACCAGCGAACTCTGGAGTTGCTTGTCTACAACGATATCGGAGCCAGGGTGGGGGATGAAGTGGTAATAGAGGTGCCGGATAGTCTGGTGCTGAAGAGTGCCTATCGGCTCTATGGTCTGCCAATGCTACTGTTCTTTGCCGCAGGCATACTGGCATATGTCATCTCACAGTACTTCGCTATGGGCCAACCCGATCTCTGGGCTGCGCTTTCGGGGCTGGGAGGCGTGTTTGTATATTATCTTTCAGGAGCATTTAATTCGAGGGGGAAAGCGAGTCTGGATGCACATATCGTGCAGATCCAGACCCGATCCTCTACTCATGAGACAATCGACTGTCCGATACGCTGATCAGTCGTCATCTTTTTCCATGGAATCTTCCAGCTTGGCCTTTTCAGCCTGCCAGTAGTTACGCATCTCTTCTCTTGAAATGGTTTCACTGCTGTCCTGATCAAAGGCTTTGAAGCTCTCCTCGTGACGATGCATGAACTCATCCTTTGAGATGACATTGTCCTTGTTACTGTCCTTGCGCCTGAAATGACTGTCAGATTTCGCAGACCACTGCTTTTCAGTTACATGATCCGGTCTCTTTTCAACAAGATGCTGGCGCATCTCTTCCTTGGATATGAACTCATCGCCATTGCTATCAATATGATTAAACTGCGAAAGATACGGATGTAAAAATTCATCCTTGGTGATGATGCCATCGCTGTTGTGATCCTTGGCCTTAAAACGCTTTTCAGGATCTGGTTTCCACTTCATTACATCGACTGCATAAGCAGATGTTGAAAAAAACATACAGCCGGCAGCTACAGGCAAAAGCCATTTTTTCATCTATTCCTCCAGGTTGTTAAGTTGTCGAGGTGCTTTAAACTGAGGACAGCACCTTACATGATTGAAAATCGCCCGCCACCATATAATTAAATCATGAAATGTTGATTAAATACCACCGTTCTAGTTGGTTTTCTCTATCAGAACCCATTGGGGTGGATGATTATGATCGGGAAGAAGGTTTTGAATCGTGGCTTTGAAATAATTCGTATCAAGGCTTTCTGCCCATTGTTTTACGGCACTGTATTCATCCATGCCTCCTGGGTGACCTGTATAGGCGAGTACGGAGACAAGGCCATCTTTCCCCAGCATTTGGCAGCTTTGGTTAAGCGCCGAGATGGTTGAGTCAATAAGTGTTGTGACGGATTTGTCGGTGCCGGGAAGATAGCCGAGGTTGAACATAATGCAGCTGATTTGCCCATGCAGTTCATCGGGTATGAACCGGGTCATTTGAGCATGGCTCCGTACAAAGAGTGTGGCGCGCTCTTTATATCCATTGGCTTTTAATTGCCGGATGCTGTTTTCAATTGCGACAGACTGAATGTCGAAGCCGAAAAGCCGACCGTTATCGCCAATGGCATCGGCCAGAAACAGTGCATCGTGACCGTTTCCAAGCGTTGCATCAATAACATTGTCACCATATTTTATTCTGTTCTTCAGGAAATGGTGAATCTCGCCGGTGATGGATAATCTAGACATTAAATCGTCCGATGTCGGCTTGTAAGGGGAGGGGGGCATTCTGACTCATGTGCGAAATGAGTGTTTCGGCATACCAGGGGATGAGCAGACTCCCTTTCGAACCGAAGCCGTTGAAAATTCCGAGTGAAGGGTACTGATGATGGAAGCCGAGGAAAGGGTGTTTGTCCTTGGTGCCAGGCCTGACGCCGGCAATATGATCGGTGACCCTGAGGGTCGGGGTTTCAACGAACATCTCATTAAGGTCATGTAGAAGTGAATCTTTGCCTGAATCGGTGGGTAGTTCATCGATCTTCTGACGTTCATAAGTGGCGCCAAACTTGAAGTGATGCTGATCAACGGGGAGAAGCCACTTTCCCCGGTTGATGATTTTATCGGGTACTTCCGAATCACTCTCCAATGTCAGAATCTCTCCCTTGGCGGGTTGAAAAGGCAGCCATTTGAACCATGGATTCTCTTGGCCACGCCAGCCTTCGCAGAAAATAACCTTACCGACCTCAACACTTTGCCACAGGCTGAGGTTAGCCTCGACAGTGAGTTGATCATGGGAGAATGGCTTTTCAATCAGTATACCCTGCTGTCGGAACCAGCCATGAAGCGTATCGAGTAGCAGGTTGGTATCCAGGTTTCCCGTATAAAACTGAAAAAAGCCTCCAAGCCCTGCACGGATAGCTGGGTCATCAGAGAGGTGGTTGTCCATGTACGGTGTGTAGTGCGGATCATTCAGACGCTTCTGCCAGGCCGATCGCTCCTTTTCAGATTGAAATATGCGTAGCATCTCCCGCTGGTGAAGCAGGGTAATGCCGAAGCGCCTCTCCATCTCCTGGTAAAAGGCCTCTGCTGAACCCAGCAGGGCTTCAATGTTATCCTGTAACACCATTCTTTGGCCGGTAACCGGATTGATCAGTCCGGCTGCTGCACGTGATGCGGCGGGTTTTAAAGGGTCACTGACAACGACTGTTTGCAAGCCGGCGAGTATGAGCTTGCAGGCAAGAATTGAGCCGGCAAGGCCAGCACCAACAACGACAAGATCATATGACGGTTTATCGTCAGCAGGAATCATTCAGTGGTGATCGGCTTTATTAAAAAGCCCTTTGAATGCAGCAAGGCCATGCTCATCGAGGTCGTCGACAGGAACGAAGCGCAGGGATGCCGAGTTGATGCAGTAGCGCAGCCCGGTCGGTTCCGGACCATCGTTAAAAACGTGCCCCAGATGTGAATCACCATGCTTGCTGCGAACCTCGGTACGGCGCATGAAGAAGCTGCTGTCATCCTTCTCCACAACGTTTTCGTCAATAAGCGGACGAGTAAAGCTTGGCCAGCCTGTGCCGGAATCAAATTTATCAATCGAACTGAAGAGAGGTTCGCCGGAGACGACATCGACATAGATACCGGCTTTTTTGTTGTTCCAGAACTCGTTGTCAAAGGCTGGCTCGGTTCCCTCGTTTTGGGTGACCTTGTACTGCATCGGCGTTAACTGCTGCTTCAGAACCTCATCGGATGGGCGTATCCACCCTTTCATGGAGATCTCCTCGGCGAATGAGGTGGTTGCAACCATCAGGATTACAAGGATTGGGAATAGCTTTTCTCTTTTCATGTGCGTTAAGTCGAAATCAATCGGACATTCTTACAATATTCTATGGCCAGTCATATTCGACAGGTTACCACTTTCCATCATCCTTGCTCTTTTTGCCATAGATACTTGATGCACGTGCATCAATCTCGGCTCTGATCCACTCGGGTTTGATGCCTTGACGAGCTGCATCAGCAATTTTGCTGGCCAGATATTTACTTTTACAGGCATTGCGAACCTCTTCGGTCTTGCCACTGCTTTCGTCAAGCATGCGGACATACTCTGTTCCTGAAAGGGTGCCATGGGTAATCATATAGTCGATAAACCACTGATCGGTGGCTGCAAGCTTGCAATCATCGGAGGGGTTGTCAGGTGCATCATCGATCGTTTTGTTGACAGTGGTTAGAGGCGCCTTCTCTTCTTGGGGTTGAACCGCGGTCGCTGACGGTTCACTGGCAGGTGATTCAGTAGGTTTCAGCTGTGCAGCGGGGGCTTCAGTTACAGGTAACGGTTCAGGTAACGCTTTTTCACTTGTTTCAGGCTCCGTAATAGCAGTCGCTTCTTTGAGTTCTCTGGCCAGTTCGCTTCCATTGTCTTGTTCAGGCTTGGGGATTCCGGCAGTTGTATCAGCTCCTCCTTGATCCTCTTTCCGATCCGTTCCGGATTGGGAAGTGGCGGGTGCGATAACCGGTTCCCGTACAACTGGTCTGGTAAAAGGATCCACTCTCTTGGGGGCTTCGGCTTTGGGGCTCTGCGGGGACTGGGAGAGTTGGTAAGCGACAATGAGCCCGGCAATGAGCACCAGCGCCAGTACCGCAGTTAGAGCAATTTGAAGGACATTTTTTGTTTCAGGCTCATTTTTTGAGGACGTTTCTGTTTCATCTGTAATTTCACTTGTTTCGCTTTTTGCCGCCACTTCAGCTTCGGTTTTCTCTGACGGTTTCTTTTCAGATGATATGACTTCGGAAACATCGCTTTCAACCGGAGCAGCAGGTGTCGAGAAAATAGTAATCTCAAATGATTCCTGACATGCCTTGCATCGAATATTCTTACCCGAAGCGGCACGAACCTTCTCATTAACACCGTACTTTTTCTGGCAGTGAGGACACTGAATATATTCCAACGTTTACTCCTGAGTGGTTTTACTACTGAAGCCAGCAGCTAGGCATGTTCATTCTAGCCATAATCTATCGGCGAAAAATCATAAAAGGTAAGTGCAGGCTTTCCGGTTTATTGTTCAAGCCTGTTCAGCCATGCATGCCAAACGCTGTTGTATTGTGAGGAAGAGGAAAGGTCGAAGTCATTGTGATCTCCCGATAATGTGATGGCATGTTTGGGTTTGTTGGCTGCGGAATAGATCTCTTGGGCCATGAAGGCTGGAACAATCTGGTCGTTTTCAGCACTGATGACCATGACAGGAACCTGAACCCGCTTGATGAGGGCAAGCGTATCAAATTTCGTCCGTGCCAGATACCGGACAGGAAAAACCCACGGATAGTGTTCAGTTGCCATGTCGGAAATGTTTGTGAACGGTGTTTCGAGTATCAGGGAGGCAGGCTGGGTTTCTGTCGCCAGCTTTGTCGCCACGGCGCAGCCGAGGCTTCTTCCTGCGATAATGATTTTTGATGCGGGGATATGCTGCTTTTTTACAAGCTCATTCCATGCTGCATTGGCATCTCGATAGAATCCTTCTTCCGATGGAGAACCTTGGCTGTTTCCATAGCCACGATACTCAACTGCAAAAACAGAAAACCCCATCTGGTGCCATTTTTCGTAGAGGTGAAGACGATGGCTGATATTGCCCGCATTGCCGTGGAAGTGGAGGAGGGTAAATCGAGGCTTTGGATGTGGTATCATCCATGCATGCAGTAAGATTCCGTCTTCGCTGATCAAATGGATATCCTGAAATTCCAGCCCGACTGTTTTCGGAGTATGATAGATCTCTTTATCCGGGTAGTAGATGTACTGATCTTCAAAAAAAAGCATCCAGCCTGTTACAACAAACAAGCTTGTGATGGTGATGAAAAGGAGTCTTGAGATAAAGAATTTCATTTCCGGAATAAGGAACGCTTCCTGTCACGGAATAGAGGCGTGGAATTGAAATTAATCTGTAGACGGTTGTTCAATATGCTTTTCAACAATCAGCTTCTCCTTTTGGGCTTTTGAAAATTTTTTTACAGTCGCTTCCATTTTTAAAGCAGTGGATCTGTTACCGATGGCTCTATTAAAGACCAATTGCAGCTTTTTTTTTCCGCGAAGGTATTTCGCACCATTTCCAGCCTGATGCTGGGCAAATCGCCTTTCGATATCGGTGGTGATACCGGTATAGAGATGGCCATTCTCCAGTCGAATCATATAGAGGTGCCAGATCACTTCACTCTTTTCGGCAGGGTCGCTATCCGGCTTCAACTGTTCTGAACCTCAAGGGCTTCACTGGCGGCCATCCATGCCTCTTCTGCATCATTCAACTCGGTTTCAATCCGGCGGTGTTCCAGGGAGAGCGCTTTGAGTTGCTCTTTATTGCTCTCTTCATAGATGGCGGGGTCGGAGAGCTGTTCGGTGAGTGCTGACTTGATAGACTGAAGTTTCTCCATCGCCTGCTCCAGCGATTTTATCTCTCTGCGCAGGGGTTGGAGCTCCTTCCTCCGCTCCGTATCGATTCGTCGCTGCTCTTTGCGGGCAGCCTGTGAGTTTGCGGGAGGGGAGGCAGATGCCTCATTTTTTGGAGAGGAGAGAGCATCATCATCATTGAATAGCCCTCTGGCATAATCGTCCAGATCACCATTGAATGGGCTGATTCCGCCTCTGGCAACCAGTATCAGCGAATCGCAGACTGTACGCAGCAGGTGTCGATCGTGAGAGACAAGAATCATGGCTCCTTCGAAGTTCTGCAGAGCGAGTGTAAGGGCGTGGCGCATCTCAAGGTCAAGATGGTTGGTCGGCTCATCGAGCAGTAGCAGATTGGGTTGCTGATAAACCAGCATGGCCAGTACAAGGCGTGCCTTTTCACCTCCTGAGAATGGTGCTACCGGATCGGTTGCCATGTCGCCATGAAAAGCGAATCCGCCGAGGAAATTGCGCAGCTCTATTTCAGGTGCGTTGCCTCCGGCCTTTTCGTCCAGCCATTGCAGGTGTTGGAGAGGAGAGCTCTCCGGGATTAACTGCTCCAGCTGATGCTGGGCAAAATAGCCGATGCGTAGTCCCTGTGCCTCTTCCCTTACTCCTCGCAGCAGAGTCGATTTATCTGCCAGAAGTTTGATCAGTGTCGATTTCCCGGCACCGTTCTGGCCGAGCAGACCAATGCGCTCACCGGGAAGAATGCTGAGCGAAATAGCTTTCAGGATCGTGCTATCATCGTAGCCGGCATCGGCCTTGTTCAGGCGAAGAAGCGGATTAGGAATCTGACCGGGATGACGGAAGGAGAAGCTGAAAGGGGAGTCAACATGGGCCGGGGCAATCAGTTGCATCCGCTCCAGCGCTTTGATTCGGCTCTGTGCCTGTCTCGCTTTGGTTGCCTTGGCCCGGAAACGTTCGATGTAGCTGCTCATATGTGCGATCTGACGTTGCTGTTTCTCATAGGTGGATTGCTGCAGGGCGAGTCGTTCAGCCCGCTGTGCTTCAAAGGCACTATAGTTTCCCTGATAGAGGGTGATCGATTGCTGTTCAACATGGGCAATACGGTTAATGCAGCGGTCAAGAAAGTCGCGGTCATGAGAGATGAGAAGCAGCGTACCGCGATAGCTTTTCAGCCATTTCTCAAGCCAGATCACTGCCTCCAGATCAAGATGGTTGGTCGGCTCATCGAGAAGCAGCAGGTCGGAACGACACATCAAAGCCTGGGCCAGATTGAGACGCATGCGCCAGCCACCGGAAAACCCCGATACGGGTTGCTGCTCCTGCTCTGCAGTGAAGCCGAGTCCATGCATCAGTCTGGCAGCGCGGGAACGTGCCGTATAACCGTCGATATACTCCATGGTCTCATGCAGCTGTATAAGAGAAGCTCCGTCTCCATTGCTGACATCCTGTTCGGCCTTCTCAATCGCCTGTTGCACCCGCCATAATTCGGCATCTCCCTGCATCACATATTCAATGGCCGCTGTCGGGACTGCCGGAGTCTCCTGGGAGACGTGGGAAATGGAAATTTTGTCAGAGATGCGGAAGCTGCCACCATCCTCTTCGATTTCGCCCTTGATCAATGCCAGAAGCGATGATTTACCCGTGCCGTTGGCTCCAGAAATGCCGACTTTATCGCCTGCGTGGATGGTGAATGTGGCTTGATCAAAGAGGAGCTTTACCCCGCGGTGAAGGGTGCACTTGTCAAAATAGAGCATGCGCCACTCTAACCTGAATAGCGTCATGCGGAACAGATCATGCTCATGACACAAAAAACTGCCACTGTGCTATGCTGAAGGTGAGGGTGATTGATTATGGCGGGTGTGAAGTCAATTTTTCCGGAAGGTGAGGCTCTGCGCAGTGCAGTACGCTGGATTTCGAGAGTGCATGGATACGATTTGAAGAGCATCGAAGAGGCGTGTAAGCGATTCGATCTTTCGCCTTCAGAAGAGGAATTTATGATGCGCCATTTCCTTCATGCTGACATTAAAGAGCGTTTTACGGACGATCATTAAACAGTTTTCCAATATCTATGATATGGACCAGTTTGAGAACTGACAAACCTGTTGCCCGGGCTTCTTCTTGGGAGCAAGATGAGACCGTTTTTTAGCTGCATTTGAGCAGCACTACTCTTGTTTATTAATTAGGTCGTGACTTGTTGATGCATGTGATTGTTCGTGTGAGTGGCGATGTTGTCAGATCAGGCCGATGAAATTGTTTCGGGACTGGTTGAGGACGGCTATGTCGTTATTGACCATTTCTTATCAGACTCTCAGGTAGAGATGCTCGCGGGTGAAACCATGATGCTGTGGCAGAGAGGTGAGTTTCGCCATGCCCGTGTCGGCCATGGTGAACAGCAGAGTAAACATCCTGAGATCAGGAATGATCGTATTCACTGGCTCGACCCTCTGGCCCTAAGCGATATCCAGCAATGCTATTTCGATAAGCTTGAGATGCTTCGGTTGGCAATTAACCGAGAGTTATTTCTCGGGCTTTTTGAGTTTGAGGGACATCTTGCGCTCTATCCATCAGGTAGTTTCTACGGAAAACATCTCGACTGTTTTCAGGATACATCTCACCGGGTGGTTACAGCCATTCTCTATCTTAATGATCAGTGGCAGCAGGGTGATGGTGGTGAACTTCGATTCTATCTGGACGAGAGTAATAATAATGCCAACTATCTGGATATCGAACCACTGGCCGGCCGTCTGGTTCTCTTTCTCTCCAGACGATTTTTTCACGAGGTGCTTCCTGCTCGAAGAGATCGACTCAGCCTGACGGGCTGGTTTCGTGTTCGTCCCATTCAGGATGAGAGTCAAAATCTCTTTATTTCGCAGTTATAGCTTCATTACACATTAGCTGAATATTCACTATAATAAGATGTGAGATGTCAGGAGGTTGTCATGGAAATGATCTGGGTTCTGGTTGCCGATAAGAGTAAAGCAAGGTTGTATAAAATGAAGGGAAGAGTAGGAGGTCTCACTCTGGATCGGGAGTGGGATCATCCGGCATCTCGTCAACATGAACAGGAGTTGACCAGCGATCTTCCCGGAAGAGCCTTCGATAGTGTCGGAGATGGAAGGCATGCCATGAGTCAGGAGGTCGATCCGAAGGATCATGAGGCCGAAGTTTTTGCACATGAATTGATTACCGAAATGGAGAAGGGTGCTACAAGCGGCTGTTTCTCCAAACTTTATCTGATTGCCTCTCCCGAATTTCTCGGGTTGCTCCGCAAAAAGATGGGGGCATCCCTTCAGGATATGGTTGAAGATGAGGTGGCCAAAAACCTCACGGCAATGGAAGCTTCCGAAATACGGAAATACCTCTCAGGCGCACTCTGAGTCGAGGTCGTTAGCGGCGGCCGGAGCCCGGGACTGAACTGGCAGGTCTTGGTTCGATTTGGTGTAATTCATTGCTCCGTAAGACAAGCTCCTCGCCGCACCCTTTGCAGCTGTTGCCGAAACCCGAAAAGGGAAGGGTTTTGGGCGTTTGGCAGTTGGGGCAGAGGCCGCGCCTTGCTTTGAAAGGGAGGACAAGCAGACAACCAGCGATGATGATGGAGGTAATCATGCCTGTCATCGGCATGAAGAGGGTCAATGCTGTCGAGGCTCCCCAAACAGGCAGGGTGAAGAGAATGATTTGCAGCGGTGCGGGTTTAGTCGGAGCCGTGGCGACGGTGTTACGTAAAGGGCGATTCATGCAATGATCTGCTTTCAGTGCGCAGGCTTGCCAAACGGTGAAACCTGCTTGTCACCTTCAGCAACGCCGGCTGCATCGATGGCATTGTTTTCAAATGCTTGCTTAGGTTTGGGTGGTACGGGTGTCGTCTCTACCGATTCTGCACATGAGGTAAGGAAGATGGAAAAAAGGGATAGGATAAGGATCGGCTTCACTTCTCTTCATCCTGTTCCGCACTTTTCCCGCCTGCAACCATTGCACGCAGTTTGCTCATCAGAAGACCAAAGGCGATGCCGTAGCCGATCACCACCAGCATGCCGGTTGCACCACCGCGCATGAAAATCAGGTCGTCTACCCGATGGCTTTCCATACCCTGCATGTTCATGATCGCCACCGCGATGATGGGCAGCAGTATCAGAAGAGAAGCACCGATGGTCAGTTTGCGGAATGTTGTTGGTGTGAAGTCGGAAAACATGAACGTCAGTCCGAATATAAGAACGACAAATATATTAAAATAGACGAAGATCGATGCTATCAAGTGGCTCCTCCGAAGATTTTATCCGTGCCTGATGATGACCTGTGAAGATGAATTGATCAAAGGGTGGCTAATCGCCGCCTCCATCCGAGTGGCTTTCAGCGGCATCACTCTCCCGTTTGTCCGGGCTACCCGAAGAGGTGCGGCTGATGTTCAAGGTCACGTCGGCACCCTCTGTCGAAGAGGATGAGCTGTCTCCCTCTCGTTTGCGCTGATAGGCAGGCGGTTTTAATGTCAGGACCTTTACCAGCGCACCGATAGCAAGAACAACGGGAAGAAGAATAAGAAACCAGTCAAAACTCATGTCGCCAGCTTACGACTTTCTATCGATCCGGGAAATATCGGAGAGAGGTGGCAGCTGAAACGATTCTAGCCCGAGCAGGTTCTGCGCTTCGCACTCCGTGATGCAGAGAAGGGAGATCTCCGGGCGCTTACAGAGTCTGATCAGACGCTCAAGAAATATCCGGCTGATCTCTCCCGGCTCCATCTCATTAAAGTTGTGCAGAATAAGCAGGGTCTGGCCGCTGTTAAACTCACACGCTTCAAGCCAGTTGAGTGGATTTGTGCGGTCTCTGCGAAAATCGAATTGGTAGATGTGCAGAGAGTCCGCAAGGGCGTGGCGGAGATCTTCCAGCGTGCGCCTTCGCCCCTGTCCATGGGCTCCGGATAGGTTGATGTTCGAACCGGAGCGAAGCCGGTCTGCCAGCATTTCAGTGAATTCGGGCCTGAGCATGTGACTCCCCATGCTTCAGATGAGGGGTGTTTGTGAAGCTTTTGCCGGAACCGGGCGCATCGCTGCATTGAGCTCCTCTTCCGTGATCACCCCTTTGCTGATCAGCAGTGAGACAAGCGCATCAAGGCGACCTGTTTCGGCCGGAGCAGCGAGGCCAACGGGCTTCTCTGCTTTGACGGCAGGCTCGGCCTGGAAGCCGACGCTCTCCTGCATCAGCCTGAACAGTTCATCATCGACCATGCCGGTTGGCTTCAGCCCTTTCCGTTTCTGGAAGTCCTTGACGCCGTCACGGGTAGAAGTACCGAAGATGGCAGGCTGATCCTCCATCGGATAACCCATCTGTTTGAGGATGTTCTGCAACGTACGCACGCTTTTTCCACGCATGTATATTTTCAAAGCTCTGGCCATATCGTTCTCCGCTTGGTTTTTATCGGCGAGGGGGATACTTATCGCCCCAGCCGAATCTCTCAATGATTGCGTTGAATGACCTGCCCACGCCCGCCCGGATCATCGTCTGCTCACCACTGACCGGGTGGGTGAAGGCCAGCGATGTCGAGGCAAGCAGGAGCCGTTGGCAGTCGAATCGATCCCGGAAGAGCTGGTTCTGTTTGCCGTCACCATGGGTGGTATCGCCGACAATGGGGTGAAAAATGTGCTTCATATGCCGCCGCAGCTGGTGCTTGCGGCCGGTTTCAGGGCTCAGTTCGACCAGCGAATAGCGAGCCGTCTCATAACGGCCGACGGCATAGGGGAGCTCCACCGTTGCCAGCCTGTTGTAGACTGTGATGGCCTCCTGTGGCTCCCTGTTCTGGTCGGCTCTGGCATCGCTTTTCCTGTCCATATCCTCTTTGAGCGGGTAGTCGATCCGTTCAGCATCTGCACAGTAACCGCGTACCACGGCCAGGTAGCTCTTGCTGGTGCTGCGGCCGGAGAACTGTTCTCCCATGGCACGAGCAGTGTCGCTATTCAGTGCAAAGAGAAGGACACCTGAAGTCGGCTTGTCCAGCCTGTGAAGCGGATAGACATGCTGCCCGATCTGATCGCGCAGCAGCTGCACGGCGAAGCGGGTCTCGTGCCTGTCGATCATGGAGCGGTGCACCAGCAGACCTGCCGGTTTGTTGATCGCCACCAGCCATGGATCCCGGTAGACAATCTCCAGTGGCTGATTAGCTTCGGCTATTCCGTCCTGAGTATTCACAGACCCCAAGCATAGGCCCAAGCAATGGAGTTTGCTTGTATATCTGATAGCCGGCTCTAAGCTGCGCCGACTTCCCAGCACGCGCTGATACAACAGGACAGACCCATGATCACAACATCCGGCATTACCATGCAGTTCGGGGACAAACCCCTTTTCGAAAACATCTCGGTTAAATTCGGTGATGGTAACCGCTATGGTCTGATCGGCGCCAACGGTTGCGGTAAGTCCACCTTCATGAAGATTCTCGGCGGTGATCTGGTACCGACATCGGGTACGGTGAGCATCGATCTGAATGAACGGCTGGGTAAATTGCGCCAGGATCACTTCGCCTTTGAAGATTGTACGGTGCTCGATACCGTCATGATGGGCTTCGAGAAGCTGTGGAAGATCAAGAATGAACGCGATCAGATCTACTCCAAGGCCGAATTCACCGATGAAGACGGTATGCGTGCCGGTGACCTTGAGAGTGAGTTTGCCGATCTGGATGGCTACAGTGCCGAGGCCAATGCCGGCGAGCTGTTGATCAGTATGGGTATTCCCGTTGAAGCCCATTCAAAGCTGATGAAGTCGATCGCACCGGGCTGGAAACTGCGCGTGCTGCTGGCACAGGCGCTGTTCGGTGACCCCGAGATTATCTTGCTCGATGAGCCGACCAACAACCTTGATATCGATGCCATCCGCTGGCTTGAAGGGGTGATCAACGAGCGCAGCTGCACAATGATCATCATCTCCCATGATCGCCACTTCCTTAACAGTGTCTGTACTCATATGGCCGATATCGATTATGGCGAACTGCGTATCTATCCGGGTAACTATGATGACTACATGGAGGCCTCGGCGCTGGTTCAGCAGCAGTTACTTACCTCCAATGCCAAGAAAGCGGAAGAGATACAGGAGCTGCAGGCCTTCGTGCGTCGTTTCTCGGCCAACGCTTCAAAGGCCACGCAGGCACAATCCCGTGCCAAGAAACTCGATAAGATCAAGCTTGATGAAGTCAAACCTTCAAGCCGTGTCAGTCCATTCATCCGTTTCACGCAGGATAAGAAACTTTACCGAAACATTCTGGAGCTTAAGGGGCTGAGTAAGGGTTATGATGAGAATCTGCTGTTTGAAAAGTTAGATTTGAGAGTGCCGGTGGGCGAGCGGGTTGCGGTGATCGGTCCCAACGGTATCGGAAAGACCACGCTTTTGCGCTGTCTGGCAGGTGATCTGGAGCCGACCAGTGGTGAGATCAAATGGTCGGAGAATGTGAATATCGGTTACTACGCTCAGGATCACTCGGCTGATTTTGCCGAAGGTGAGAGCCTGTTTGACTGGATGGCCCAGTGGAAGAAGAAGGAGCATGGCGAACAGGAGATTCGCGGCAATCTCGGGCGCATGCTCTTCTCGCAGAACGACATCAAAAAGTCGGTGAAGTCGCTCTCCGGTGGCGAGCAGGGGCGTATGCTCTTCGGTAAGTTCATGTTCCTCAATCCCAATGTACTGCTTCTTGATGAGCCGACTAACCATATGGATATGGAGTTCATCGAAGCACTCAATACCGCACTGGAGCGGTATGATGGCACGCTGATTTTCGTCAGTCATGACCGCGAATTTGTATCTTCGCTGGCTACCCGTATTATCGAGCTCACACCTGAAGGGATTGTCGATTATCACGGTACTTATGAAGAGTATCTGAATAGCCAGGGAATTCAGTAATTCCCGATCAGAACATGTAAAGGGGAGTGCATGCATCACGGATTGAGAGAGGCGGGATATAAAACTTTCACTACGCTGATGATTGTAGTGCTGACTCTGCTCTTGCAGGGGTGCTCTTCGGCTCTGATTGAATATATTGAAGGCCGTTCCAACGCCGTACATACTGAAAGTAAAGATGTCCCTCCAGCTTCGCAAGCGGCCATCGATCTTCATAGCCGACTCTCTTACATTACCGATATGCATGCCGATACCTTACAGTTTGTGGTGGAAGAAAGTCCGGATGATCACTACGACAGGCTTTTTATAAATAAAAAAGGGCTTGGCCATGTTGATGTTCCCCGTCTTCTGAAGGGAAATGTATCATTTCAGGTGTTCTCAGTGTTTACCAAGGGCTCTCTGGACGTCTATGAAGGCTTCGAGTTTCAGTGTGGAGATCCGAAGGAGAACACCTGTCTGAACCAGTCATTCAGCCGTGATCCGGACATCCCTCTCTATGATGATCCCGAGCGTCCGTATGCCGATGATCTGGGAAAGTGGTTGTCGAGAGATGTCGGTGTTTATGTTTCGTGGTTGCTCAATAGGCCTTGTGAGCAGTGGCATCAGGGTGGCGACTGGATATTCGATTCTCCAAAAGATAAGTGCCCTAAAGCCTTTCAATTGATTGATACCTATCCAGATTACCTGACGAATCGTGTTCATGCCGAGCGTGCACTTTGGACTGCAAAGATGGCAGGTCGAGCCGCGGACAGGTCAAACAAGCTCACTTTGATCCGTAGCCGGAAGGAGATGGACCGGCATGAACAGGTCATGCTTTCCCGTTCGAGGGAAGAGGTGGCCGGACTTCTGTCAATGGAGGGTCTCTACTTCAGAAGTAAGGTTTACGGTGCGAAGAGCGGAGAACATGTTGATTATCTTCTCAACACTTTCAATGAGTATTACGAGGCGGGTTTTCGAATGATGAGCCTGACCCATTTTCTTGATAACGATTGGGGAGGATCATCGACAGGGGTCAAGAAAGGCGGCATCACCGAGTCGGGTAGAAAGCTGATAAGGCTCATGTTTGAAAAAGGTGTGGTCGTTGATGTGGCACATGCATCACCGCCTTTGATTTCAGATATCGTTGAAATGGCACACAAGGCACGTAAGCCAATTGTCTATTCGCATGGCGGTCTCTCGCAGTACAAACCTGAACACCCTCTATGCAGCCGGGTTCGTAACATTGGCGACAAGCAGATTCGTCAGATTGCCTCAACCGGAGGCGTGGTGGGGATCGGTCACGGCCATCATTTCAATTGTGGAACAAAACCGGAAGACTCTGCAAAAGCCATGATGCATGCGATCAAGGTGATTGATCGTGAACCTCTCTACTACACCAACTCTCGCGGTGAGCGAAAACTCGTGAGAGGAGTGGAGCATGTCTCACTTGGTTCCGACTATGATGGTGGCATTAAGGCCCATACATCCACAGAGCATCTGGTGAAGATCACCGAATCACTGATGGCTCAGAAGTGTGAGGATGGCAGTGGCAAGAAAGAACGATGCTTTTCAGATGACGACATTGAGCTACTTATGGGAAAAAACTCGTGGAGAGTCATTCATGATCTGCTTCCGGAGAACTGAGTGAGGGTAAGGATATGAAACAAGAGGCGTGGTTTGAAGCAGCTAAAAACGGTGATGTGGATATGCTTAAGCAGGCGCTTGAATCAGGTTTTGATGTGAACAGTGTCGATGAGAAGAAAAGTACGGCACTGCATCATGCCGCCAGCAAAGGCCATCTGGAAGCGATGCGCCTGCTGATTGAACATGGTGCCGATCTGAATGCCACCAATGACAGGCTGTCAACGCCGTTGCACCTGACCGAGAAGAACATGGATGCCATCCGTATCCTACTCGAAGCCGGGGCCAATCCGAACCTGCAGGATGCCGATTATGATTACCCTTACTACTTTGCCTTTTATGGTTCGATGACACGTGAGCTGACCAAGCTCTATATCAAGCATGGTGCAAATCTGATGCTGTATGAGGATGACAATGAATAAGCAGTATCAAACCGTTCAGATTTCAGCCCTGATGGAGGAGAGCGGTGTGAAGTTCGGCACCAGCGGTGCCCGTGGTCTGGCCGTCGATATGAGCGACCGTGTCTGCTACGCCTATACACTGGCCTTTCTGCAGTACCTCGGTGAACAGCGCCAGCTCTTCAAGGGATGCGGTGTGGCCATCGCCGGAGATTATCGCCCGAGTTCGCCGCGGATCATGGCGGCAGTGGCGATGGCGGTACGCGACAGCGGTTGTAAACCGATCCATTGCGGCCTGATTCCGACACCTGCCGTGGCTCTCTACGGCATGGCCAGGAATATCCCGAGCATCATGGTCACCGGCAGCCATATCCCCGATGACCGCAACGGCATCAAGTTCTACAAGGCGTCCGGTGAAATCCTCAAGGAGGATGAGCAGGGAATGTGCTCGCAGAGCGTTACGATTGTCGAAGGGCTGTTTGACGATACAGGCAGTGCCATTGACCCCTATGCCATGCCTGCGGTTGAGCTAGATGCCGAACGGATGTTTGTCAGCCGCTATCTCGATTTTTTCCCGAAAGGCTGCCTGAACGGCAAGACCGTCGGCATCTACGAGCACTCCACCGTGGCCCGCGATATGCTTGGCGAGGTATTCGAGGGGCTCGGTGCCAGGGTGATCCGACTCGGCCGCTCCGAGCAGTTTATTCCCGTCGATACCGAGGCGATCCGTGATGAGGATGTGGTGCTGGCAAAGCAGTGGGCAGAAGAGTTTAAACCGGACTGCATCGTCTCCGCCGATGGCGATGGCGACAGGCCGTTGATCAGTGATGAGCAGGGCAACTGGCTGCGCGGTGACGTGGCCGGCATTTTGTGCGCCCGTTATCTCGGCGCCGAACATATCGCCACGCCGGTGAGCTGTAACAGTGCGGTGGAGAAGAGCGGCTGGTTCAAACAGGTACAGAGAACCCGTATTGGTTCTCCTTTTGTCATTGCCGCGATGAACGAAGCGCTGGGGCAGGGGGCTTCCAATGTCGTCGGCTATGAAGCCAATGGCGGCTTCCTGACGGGCAGTGATATCTCCATCGATGGGCGCACCCTGAGCGCACTGCCGACTCGTGATGCGGTCATCGTGCCGATCACCATTCTGCTGATGGCGACAGAAGCCGGTTCAACCATTTCCGAACTATTGAAGACGCTGCCGCAACGATTCACATCCAGCGGACGTCTGAAAGATTTCCCGACCGAGTTGAGCCGGAGCAAACTTGCGGCGCTGAATAGTGGCGATCAGGCTGCCGATATCGCTGCCGCCGAAGCCCTCTTCGCCGATGCTTTCGGCCCTGTGAAGTCGATCGATGTCACCGATGGCATTCGTATCACCTTCGCATCGGAGGAAGTTGCTCATCTGCGCCCATCCGGCAATGCCCCGGAGCTTCGTTGCTACAATGAAGCCACCAGTGAGGCGCGTGGCGAAGAGATGAACCAACGCTGTATGGATGTTCTCGAAAGCTGGCGTTAAAGGGCTCCGACCCCATTAAATTCTCCTGGTAAAGGGCGTTGAGCATGTTTCGCTCGGATCGGATTACGATGGCGGCATTAGAGCCCCCATGTCGACCGAGCATCTGAACAAAATTACAGAAGTGCTCATGCAAAAAGCATGTAGCAACTCTTCAGGCTCCTCTGAGCGTTGTTTTTTTTCAGATGAAGAGATTGGCCTGCTGATGGGTAAAAACAGCTGGAACCTGATCAAACGCGTTTTACCTGAAACAAGCAAAAAAAGTGATGGACTAATTTTTCGCAGCTAAAAGGCCTCTGGTCTCTTTATGCTATGGTTTTTGAAGGCTGGTGTTCGCAAGTTAATTGGCATATCTGCCTTCAGTCTCAAGATTGTGTTGGGAAAACGATACTTGTCATTTCTGCTAAAGTAATCAATACACGGAGATTGAAGAAATATGAGAAGACCAAAATCCAGTACTCGATTCATGAGATTTGCGAAAGATATTCTCACTCATACGCCATTTATAAAAATGGTATTTTTGCTGTTGATTCTATGGGTGGTATTTTCAGCCGGGCTCTATATCGCCGAAAGCCATGTTCAGGGCTCGGCTATTCATTCGTATGGCGATGCCTTGTATTGGGGAGTTGCAGCTTTTTCAACGGCTGGCATAGCTGATACTCCAATATCTGGCGGAGCTCAATTAATTGGTGCTGTCTGGATAGTAGTTGGTTCCACACTTTTTTTTGGAACTATAGTGGCGACAGTTACCACATATTTTATGAGGCCCATGCAGCGCCCAGATAAAAAAATAATCGATACTATCGAATATAATTTAGAACAATTAAATGACTTAACTCTCGAAGAACTGGATCTTCTTAAAGAAACAGTTGATACGTTAATCGTTCATGTTGAACAGTTAAAGAGCAAAAAAGCTCCAAAATGATTCATCATTGACTATGGCAAAGAGTGATATGTGGGTGGTACTTCTGGTCTTAATGAGGAGTTCAGATCATCAATATCCCAATATCGGCTGTAGCCACTTCTCCGCTTCTTCAACACTCATGCCTTTACGTTTGGCGTAATCTTCCACCTGTTCGCGGTTGATGTTACCGACAGTGAAGTATTTTGCTTCAGGGCTGGCGAAGTAGAGGCCTGAGACGGAGGCGGCAGGGTTCATGGCATAGCTCTCGGTGAGCGTTGTGCCGATATGCTTCTCGGCATCGATCAGGCGCCACAGCGTGCCTTTTTCGGTGTGTTCCGGGCAGGCGGGATAACCGGCGGCAGGGCGGATGCCCTGATACTTCTCGCGGATGATCTCTTCATTCGAAAGCGACTCGTCCGCAGCATAACCCCAGTGTTTGGTACGCACCTCTCTGTGCAGCCATTCGGCGAGGGCCTCCGCCAGACGATCAGCCAGCACTTTCACCATGATGGCGTGGTAGTCGTCGTGTGCCTTCTGGAACTCGGCTGCCTTCTCATCGGCGCCGAAGATGGAGACGGCAAAGCCGCCGATATGGTCGGCATCGCTGCGGCCGATGAAGTCGGCCACAAAACGGTGGTCGGCGTTGAAATAGATGTTCCGGGGCGTACCCGTCTCGATGATCCGGCCCTTGTTCATCACCGCAACGATGTCGGACAGGGCCAGGGCTTCGATCCGGTCATGGGTC
>JBNKZS010000021.1:0-35075 GCA_050301755.1 Mariprofundaceae bacterium | reverse complement strand
ATGATGCTTTACGCCATTAAAGTGGGCGAACGATTAAAACTCAACCGTGACGAACTGCGCTCAAACATTCTGGCTGCAATGATCCACCATATCGGCATGGCTCAAATATCCGGAGATATCCGCAATAAAAAAGAGAAGCTGTCAAAAGATGAGATCAAAGAGATTCGTACAGCCCCGAAGAAATCCCACGACTACATCAGCGCATGCGGGGTGACAGATGCAGCCATCCTACTGGCTGCCAGCCAGGCCCAGGAGCGCTTTGACGGCAGTGGCCCACAAGGTCTCAGCGGTACCGATATTGCCTATAGCGCCCGCATTATTGGGCTGATATCCATGTTTGAAGCACTGATTCACTATCGCCCCTATCGAAACAGGTTACTGCCCCGGGATGCCATTCGCGAACTGGTCAACCACCACAAGCAGGCCTTTGATCCAAGACTGTTAAAGGCCCTTATCGAATCGATATCCCTCTATCCGGTTGGTACCTATGTTCAACTAAACTCTGGTGATATCGGACTGGTGATTCAGGTTAACCCTCGATTGCCACTCAGACCTCTGGTTCGAATGATGCTGGATAGCTATGGCGATGCCATCACTACGCGTGAAATTGACCTCCAGAAACAGCCCAACCTGATGGTTCAACGCTGCATGTACGAAGAGGGCCTGCAGGAACTTCAAGAATCCGCCGAGCAAGGAAACCGCTGATCCATGCCTGCCGGTATTTCTCCCGCGGACGAAGAGCTGGAACAGCAGGAAAAGGTCTACGCTGACCTGGTTAATATCTATCCAGACAACGAGTCCTACCTTCGAAAATACGCAGAAATCCTTCTTCAATCCGGCAAGGCCTCAACAGCAACGATAGCCCTTAAGAAGCTTTATGACGTTCTGGAGAAAAAGGCTCCGGACAAAGCTTCCGCACTGGCCAGAGAGTACCCGCAAATCGGCCGTATCTCCAAATCGGACAACGAACGAGAAGGAGATGTCGAACTTGGGCAGATGCTCAGAGAATCGCTGGGAACAATCTGGATCAAACTTCATCAACAACGCATCAAGGAGGGCCGACGCCTCTACAGCATTGGCGATAAAGGCGATTCGATGGCTCTGGTACTTGATGGCGAGATGGCTGTCTGCATTCCTGGAGAGAACTCGACCATTCTTCTCAATCTCATCGGAAAAAACGATATTGTCGGTGAGGTCTGCTACCTCAATCCGGGCGTAAGAAGTGCCAATGTCGTTGCCAACAAGGATTGTACAGTTGTTGAGATTC
The DNA here is from genome assembly GCA_050301755.1 of Mariprofundaceae bacterium. Classification (GTDB taxonomy): domain Bacteria; phylum Pseudomonadota; class Zetaproteobacteria; order Mariprofundales; family Mariprofundaceae; genus WSZY01. The sequence goes on along the minus strand of JBNKZS010000021.1, from coordinate 33,808 downwards.
CTCGAAAAAAACTACTCAGTTATTTTATTGCAAACCCCGGAGCCGAAAAACTTCTTCAGGACAAGGCCGACCTGAGACAGATGACCAGCATGCTCTCTGCCAACTCACTACTACAGAACATCCCGCTCGACATGCGCAAATATATGGCCGGAACTGCCAACACCCAACGCTATCGCCCCAATAGCGTGATTCGACAGGCAGGTCAGGTAATTGATGCTGTTGACATGCTGATCTGGGGCAAAGCAAGCTATATGATGAGAAACAGAGACAATCAATATCTTCAACTCGGAGTTTTTCGAGTGGGCGAACTGATTGGTGACACCTCGGCCATCCGCAAAGCTACATGTCCGGCAGACATCGTGGCCAACACCGAAGTGCTCATGGCACATATCCCGCTCTCCAGCTTCACCAATGTTGTCGAGGCATATCCACCGTTTAAAGAGAAGCTAATGAAACATGCTGAAAAACAACGGACAAAAATGATGCAAATGGTATCGAATATCAGTTCACGAGGTTGACTGAAGCCGTCTGACCAAGTCTTTGGTTGAAACCACGCGATCAACAAAAAGAACCCCATTCAGGTGGTCTATCTCATGCTGGATGACTCTGGCCTCAAAACCGCTGGATTCAAGCTCCTGTGTATCTCCGTGTAGATCCTTGTATCGAACCCTGATCTCTCTGGCACGAGGCACGACTCCCACCCAGTCCGGAACAGAGAGACACCCCTCACGCCCGAGAACTTCTCCATCTTTTGACAGTATTTCAGGATTAACCATAAAAAGAAGGCCATGATTCTTGCATGGCCGCATCGATTGCCGGCAATCAACAACAATAATACGTCGAAGCTCGCCAATCTGAGGTGCTGCAATCCCGACACCTCCCGGGCCTGCTAACATCGCATCCCTTAAATCGTGACAAAGCTTAATCAGGGGGGGGGCAAATGTAGTAACCACAGCTGCCGTCTGGCGCAGCCTTGGATCCGGCTGTGTGATAATGTCGCGCATTCGGCTTTTCCTTAAATAACAGCCTCATCAAGCTCATGCATCTCCACATCCACACCCAGCTGCTCAGCCACCTCTGCCAATGGCGAACGCAATAACTCTGCCTTACCTCCCGTCACGACTTCCAGGGCCATCATATAGACATCTCCATGCTCGCTTTCCCTGGCACGGGTTGAAACATCTACGATCGATACGCCGTTATTGGCCAGAACCTCGGTCACCGCATGGACGATACCGACTTTATCAGCCCCGCTCACTGTAATAACGCAATCGGGCTCCTGCGGCACGGAAGAGGCCTCCTCTTCACTGATCGGCTGGGACTGGACCGTCAAACCGGTCCGTTGCTCAAGTTCGGCCAGTGACGCCTTCAGGGTGCCAAGCCCACCGCCATCATTCATCTGCACAATCAACATCATCGTGAAACGTCCACGTAACGAAGTCATGGATGAATCTTCAATATTGGCATTCAGATGCATGAGAGCTTCGGATACGTCGCGAACAATACCTGCACGGTCATGGCCAGAGATAGAGAGCAGCAGATAGGACATGGTGAATCACCCCTTATGAAAAACTATAACCGAAAGAGCGAACTTTCGAATGGTTCAACCTTACAATGCAAAGCTGAAACAGGATAGTCCAGGAATCCTCTCAGCACTGTCACTTTGTTAAATGGTAAACGATGCTCCACAACCACATTCACCCTTCTTGTTGGGATTGTTAAAAACAAATGCTGAAGAGAGCATATCCTGCTGGAAATCGACTTTAAGGCCGGCCAGGGCCTTATCGTAAGAACGGCCATCAACAAAAACCTGGAAGCCATCAAACTGCTTCACCAGATCGCCATCAAGGGGCGAATCCGCGTAATCAAGGACATACTCAAGCCCTGAGCAGCCAGCCTCGTTCAGGCTGATACGCAAGGCGGGTTTCCCCTCTGCAGAAAGTACGCCTCGAACCCTTTCACATGCTGCTTCCGTTAATTCAATATCTGGGATAGTCATTATTCAAACAGCTCCGGCCATCGTTCTTAAGCGCTTGCGAATCATAGACAACGTCTCTACCAGCGCTTTCGCATCGTCCATGTTGTGCTCAGGCCCGAAACTGACCCGAATACTGCTACGGGACCTTTGATCAGGAGCCCCCATGGCCAGCAACACATGCGACGCATCCCTCTTTCCAGATGAACAGGCAGAGCCCGATGCCACAGCAAAGCCGGCAAGGTCAAGCTGCATCAGCAGCGTCTCTCCATCCAGTCCAGGCATAGAGAACATTGAAGTATTCGCAACACGCTCGACATCACCGGCAAAAACAGTCACATCAGGAAGCATCTCAACCAGCATCGACTCAAACCCATCTCTCACGCTTCTACACTTTAAAAAATCATGAACCCCTAGAGCGGCAGCAAAACCGGCAGCACCCGGCACATTCTCCGTCCCGGACCTGCGCTTACGCTCCTGTCCACCACCCTGAAGATAGGCCTCAAGCTTGCGGCCTCGCTTTATAACCAGCGCGCCGACCCCTTTGGGGCCACCGATCTTGTGGGCGGAGAGTGAAACAAAATCAACATCAAGATGCCGTAAATCCAACGGCATTTTTCCGAGTGCCTGCACCGCATCCACCAGCATGGCCACGCCATGTTTACGACACGCCTCAGCCACCTCAAACACCGGCTGAACAGCCCCTGTTTCGTTATTGGCCAACATCAGACAAACCAGCCGGGTATCTGCATCAATAAATGAGCCGAATCGATTTGCGTCTATCGCGCCGTTCTTCTCGGGTTTAACCAGCCTGATAGACCACCCTTCACGCCTGGACCATTCGCTCAGCGGCTGAAGCACCGAGGGATGCTCAATCGCTGAGACGACCACATTGCCAGGCTGCTGAGTCGCCAGCCAGCCGTGAATCGCCATGTTGTTGGCCTCGGTACCACCGGATGTAAACACCACCGAGCCTGACTCGACATTCAGATACCTGGCGAGCAGATCGCGGGAATCATCCAGTACCTTTCGTGCGGCACGACCGGCCCAATGCAGGCTGGACGGATTACCAAGACAGTTTTTTGAAGCCTCTACCGAAGCCTGGATGGCCTGATCAACAGCAGGAGATGTGGCGTTATAGTCAAGATAGCGATGCACTAGCCCTGTCCATCTTGATCGGTTCCGGTTCTGACAAATAGTGTTCAATCGGTGCCATATCCAGCTTGTCGAGGAAGATGTTCTTATCGACAACGTCCTGCAGCGTGATGGAGTCAAGGAATCGATAGATATAACGACCAAGAGAGTTCCAGAGCTGGTGTGTATCACAGCGACTGCCCTGATGACAGCCACGATCCGTATCCTCACACATGGTGGTTCGAATCGACTCATTCACCGCAGTAATCACATCGGAAACGACAATCTCATTGGCCGGACGAGCCAGCTGATAGCCGCCACCGGGGCCTCTTACTGAAGTAACCAGATTCTCTTCACGAAGACGCCTGAACAGCTGTTCAAGGTATGAAAGTGAAATAAACTGACGTTCTGAAATCGATGCGAGCGTGACCGGCCCGGCATCGGAATTTTTGACCAAATCCACCATTGCTGAAACGGCATAGCGGCCTTTGCTGGTTAAACGCATGGCAATACCTCTCTATATATAGTACCCATAGAATAATGCGGGATATTATATACCGTACTATATTAGTCAAGTATTGTGATTCTGTTAGATTCCGCCGCCGCCCAGGAAGCGCTCCAGCTTCTCATGCTCTTTCTTCATGTCATCCGAGATCTTCTTATCCTCTTTCGATGACTTCTCCGCAACATCCGGGTGAAAGCGGTCAATACGTGTGTTCACATCATCAACCAGCTTCAGCACATGCTTGAGCACCTGAGCCACCGGATCCGGCATCAGATGATGATCCAGGTTGATCTTGCCATCCTCGACCAGTGATTCAGTTGTACCTACGACGGTACCGGGAATGCCGATGACGGTTGAATGTGCAGGCACATCCCTCAGCACAACAGAGTTGGCACCGATACGACTGCCTTCGCCTATGGTAATGGAGCCAAGCACCTTTGCCCCTGCACCGACGACCACGCCATGCTCAAGGGTTGGGTGGCGTTTCTCTTTCTGCCATGTCGTGCCACCAAGAGTCACACCGTGATAGAGAGTGACATCATCACCGATCTCTGTGGTCTCACCAATGACAACACCCATACCGTGGTCGATAAAGAAACGGCGGCCGATGGTTGCGCCCGGATGAATCTCGATACCGGTCAGCCAACGGGCAATATGCGATATAAACCTGCCGATCCAACGCAGCCCGTTGCGCCAGAACATATTGGCAAAACGGTGCATCCAGATCGCATGCAGGCCGGGATAGCAGGTGATGACCTCCCAACTCGATTTGGCAGCCGGATCACGGTCGAACACACTGCGAATATCTTCACGCATAGCTTTAAACATCGGCGAAACCTACATTTTCAACATTATGTAGTACATGCTCAGGTGCGCAGAGACTCCACAAAGGTTTTTGTGACAACTTTTCCCCCACCCAGCCACGGATCGCTTCAGGCCGAACGGCATTGACCCGTTCCACCCACTGCAGGTGAGTAAGCAACTCCTCTTCATCAATCCGGCCACCGAGATAGAGCATGTGCCCCTCGACCGAATCCATACCCATACGGAACTGAACCTCCATCTGTCGCTTCGCCCGATTGACAACATCGTCGCTGATGATCGATTCGAACTGTTCCAGGGCGTCGCGAATAACGTTGACACACTCCCCCAGCAGCCCCGGGTCGGTACCGCAGCTGATACTCCAGATACCCGTATCGCTCATCGTTGAAAGGTGCGAACCAATACTGTAGGCCAGCCCCCGCTTCTCCCGCACCTCACGGAAGAGCAGCGAACTCATGCTTCCACCCAGCATCTGGTTGGCCAGCCAGGCGATCGGTTTTTCAGTCGAAGAGACGTTCATGCCGGGAAATGAGACGACCAGCTGCGCCTGCTCGAAGTTTCGCGGTAACCATTGAACACCCGATGAAAGTTTTGCCGATGGTCTCAGCTTTTCGCCACCGGCCTGCGGCCAATCGACCAAAGCCAATGTATCAACCAGATCCTGATGTTCAATGCGGCCGGCCACGGAGATCAGCAACTGCGGCGGCCTGTAGTGCTCTTCAAGGTATCCCCTCAGATCCTCATGCGTCATGGCGCCCAGAGCCGCTTTCGTGCCCAGCGTAGGACAGCCAATCGTCTGCTCGGGATAGAGTGCCTGCATATGCTGGTCATAGACCCACTCGTCCGGTGTATCCTCCACCATCGCCATTTCGGAGTAGATCACCTCACGCTCCCTGAGCCACTCCTCTTCCGGCAGTGCCGGATGCAGCAGCATCTCGGTGAGCAGTGCGATGGCTTTCCGCCAATCCTCATGCAACACATGGATATGGAAACAGGTGCGCTCTCGCGAGGTGAAGGCATTGGCATGCCCGCCCAGCTGATCCAGAGCTTCGCTCAGTGCGTGCACATCAAGGGATTTTGTCCCTTTGAAGAGCATATGCTCCAGGGCATGAGCCATACCGGCCTGATCCTCACGTTCGTCACGGCTACCGACATCGACAAAGAAGCCGATCGCCACGCTCTGAGCATCGGGCATGGTGTGACTGACCACCAGTGGTCCGTTCGGAATCTGCGTCTCATCTACAAAGGAAGAACCCACTCGCACCACCTGTTATTATCTAATTCGGCTACGGGCTCCTGCCCTTCGCCTTTTATCGCTCCGCAAAAACGCGGTTTTGCTTCGCTTACGGCTTCACGATGTTCAGCCGCCCCACCTCCTGTGGGGAAAAGTGCTTCTAAAATGAAAAAGGAGGCGGGTCACCCCACCTCCTTCGGTTTCTAACTCACCGCACACGGATGTGCGGCTTCAGTAAGCATTTGGAAATCGTAATTTTCAAATGCGTTCAAGGCCGAGGACAGGAAGCTCCGAGGCCGTTTCAATCAAATCAATCCACGTCTTTCATGGTCAGACGAATCTTGCCGCTACGGTCCACTTCCAGGACCTTGACGCGAACCATCTGGCCTTCGGAAAGCTCGTCGCTCACCTTCTCAACGCGATGCGCAGCGATCTGTGAGATGTGAACCAGGCCATCGGTGTTGCCCATCACGCGGACGAATGCACCGAAGTCCATCAGCTTGACGACCTTGCCTTCGTAGACCTTGCCAACTTCAACTTCAGCCACGATGTCATTGATCATCTTCTTGGCAGCTTCACCGGCATCACCGGTTACCGCGAAGATGGTGATCGTGCCGTCATCGGCAATATCAACCTTGGCACCCGTCTCGTCACAGATACCGCGGATCACTTTACCACCGGCACCGATCACTTCGCGAATCTTGTCCGCTTTCACCTTCATGGTGAACATACGAGGCGCATGGTCGGCAATCGAGTCACGCGGAGCGGTCATGCACTTGGCCATTTCGCCGAGGATGTGCATACGGCCACCATTCGCCTGAGCCAGTGCTTCACGCATGATCTCACGGGTCAGACCGCCGATCTTGATATCAAGCTGCAGTGTGGTCACACCTTCAGCGGTACCGGCCACCTTGAAGTCCATGTCGCCCAGATGATCTTCATCACCGAGGATATCCGAAAGAACCGCATAGCCGTCTTTCTCAAGAATCAACCCCATGGCGATACCGGCAACAGGAGCCTTCACAGGCACACCTGCATCCATCAATGCCAGTGAAGTACCGCAAACAGATGCCATGGATGATGAACCGTTGGACTCGGTAATCTCGGACACCGAACGGATAGCGTAGCCGAAATCTTCCATTGATGGCAGGACAGCCTCGACACCACGACGGGCAAGACGGCCATGGCCGATCTCACGACGTCCCGGAGGGCCGAAGCGACGCGCTTCACCCACAGAGTATGGCGGGAAGTTGTAGTGCAGCATGAAACGCTGTTTCTGGACGCCTTCCAGGGATTCGGTCATCTGCATGTCGGATTCGGTACCCAGCGTGATGGTGACCAGTGCCTGGGTTTCACCGCGGGTGAACAGGGCGGAACCATGTGTACGCGGCAACACGCCTACCTGGCAGTCGATGTTACGAACGTCAGTTGTTGAACGGCCATCGATACGCGGGTTACCGTCAATGATGGAGCGACGGACAACTTCCTTCTCCAGGCTCTTGAGGGCCGAGGAGACATCGTTGGAGGAAAACTCGCCCGGATTCTCTTCCGTGCCGACCAGTTTTTCCTGCGCGGCCAGACGAAACGCCTCGATCTTCGCGGCACGCTCGGACTTATCCTTGATGGCGTAAGCGGCACGAACATCAGCCTCGAAAGCTGCCTTCACGGCGTCCTTCACAGCATCATCACCTCCGGCAACCTCGACGGCCATCTTCTCTTTACCGGCCTGCTTCACCAGCTCTTCAATCGCATCCAGCACAGGCTGGTAGCCTTCCTGACCGAAGATGATCGCATCGATCATCTGCTCTTCGGAGAGCTCTTTGGCTTCGGACTCGATCATCAGCACAGCATCGCGGGTACCGGCAACCACCAGGTCCAGCTCGGACTCTTCCATCTGTGCGTAGGTCGGGTTCAGTACATACTCACCGTTGATAAAACCGACGCGCGAAGCCGCAATCGGCTCAGCGAATGGCGCATCGGAGATAGCCAGTGCGGCAGAAGTGCCGTTGATGGCTACGATATCCGGGTTGTTGTCTTCGTCGGCTGAAACCACGGTGGCGATCACCTGGGTTTCGTGGAAGTAACCTTTCGGGAACAACGGACGGATCGGACGGTCGATCAGACGTGATGTCAGGGTCTCTTTCTCGGAAGGACGGCCTTCACGCTTGAAGAAGCCACCGAGGAAACGGCCGGCTGCGTAGGTCTTCTCCTGATAGTGAACAGTCAGTGGTAGAAAATCCACGCCCTGCATCGGTGTTTTGGCAGCCGTTGCCGCCACGTGAACAATCACGTCGCCGTACTGTGCCATGACAGAACCGCCTGCCTGACGGGCAATGCGACCTGTTTCAAAGCTTGCTTCACGACCGCCTACGGTCGCTTTGGTTGTTTTTACATCAAACATATATCAATCCTTTTATCAGGATTCATGTCTCTGTCTGTAGGAGTTCTGTGGAAACTTGAGAAAGTGAGATTAAAAAAAGAGAGGCGGCCCGAATGGGCCGCCTCTCAGGAATTGTTAGCGACGGAGACCCAGGGTCTCGATCAGAGTACGGTAACGGTTGAAGTCTTTACCCTTGAGGTACTTCAGCAGGTTGCGGCGCTGACCGACCATCTTCAGCAGGCCACGACGTGAGTGGTGGTCCTTGTGGTTATCTTTAAAGTGTCCTGACAGACCATTGATACGCTCGGTCAGCAGTGCCACCTGCACTTCCGGTGAACCTGTATCACCTTCGTGTGTAGCGAATTTTGCAATTACTTCGTTTTTCTTTTCCACAGACAGAGACATAAATCCTGCTTACCTCTTTAATTAACTTACCTTTTTATAGGGCGGCGAACGATAGCGATAGTTCCCCCGCCTTGCAAACCTTTTTACACAAGCAATTTCAGCCCTTCTATACGGCTACCTAAGACAGAGATTATTGGGAAAGCGTTACGGCGATCCCGACCTCTTCGATCCTCCGAACCATTGACTGCATCCATACTTCGTCAAGCTGACTTAAATGCTCGGCCTCCGGCTGCAGGGAGGGGCGGGCAAGACCGTAGAGCAGCACCCCTTTAACCGGCACCATTTCAACCTTCAGCTGTTTGATGAACTCCAGATAACCACTTACCTCAACCTCTGAAGGCACAACGCCATCCCAGGCAAACATGCAGGTCTGAAGCCATGTCGGGCAGAGGCTGGCGGCGGCTTTGGCCTGCTTGAACAGCAGTTCCGGTGTGGCGGCAACACCGTTGATGCGCTTGATCCCCGCTTCGGTGGCTGAATCGACTTTGACCCAGACTTCGCCATTGGCATTGTTCATTCGTTTGAGTCCGGCCTGAACATGGGGCTTCAACATGTAGGAGCCGTTGGTGATCAGGCGCAGCTTCACATCTTTATCCAATTCAAACTGTCTCATGACGGAAACGATCAGTTCGACAATCGCATCAAAGTTCCTGCAACTGGTCGGCTCGCCATTGCCGGAGATGGCAACATCACAAAGCCTGCGGCACTCCGCAGGAACCCGCTCAACCATGAATGAACCATGAACCACGCTGTTCAGCATCGTCGTCAATTCATCTTTCAACAGGTTCAGGTCGATTTCGGGAGCCGAGCCGCGCACCAGACCGGGCACCTGACAGTAGGCGCAGTGCCAGTTACAGGCGCTGTTGGGATTGAGGTTGATACCGACAGAGACCCCACCGGCACGGCGGGAGATGACAGGGTAGACATAGGTCATCCCCACCACATCACGATCATGGTTACGGGTGGTCAGCATCTCGTCGCGCGTTTGTTCAGGCAATGGTTCGGACATGGACCCACTCTAGCCACTATTGATGCGATGTCATTTAAAGCCACATAATCCAAGCACTTACAACATCTGCTTTAATCGTATAAGGTGGCGTTTGTGATCACCACAGCGAGAAGAACCAGAGGGCACGGAGATTCATGAGTACTGATCAGAAAAAAATTCGGTATGGCGCCTTTGTTCGGGAAATCTCCGTCAAACAGAATGTTGTCAGCTACAACGACATTATTCCCAAGCCCGAATTTGATACTGATGGCAAACCGATCACCAGAGCCCCGAGAAAACTGCGCCTGCGTTCGCTCGATGTATATCGACTTCTCCAGCCTTACATCAGTGTCCGCTTCATCGAACAGATGAAGGCGGTGATGCCACTAGCGCTCTACCTGCTGCTGTTTGAGGTATTGGTACTGCATCAGGAGGTTCGCATTCCTGAAAGCATTATCATGGGTTTGTTTGCGGTCATCCTCGGATTAATGCTGTTCATGGAGGGGTTGAAGCGCGGCCTGATGCCCTTCGGCGAGGTGATCGGCAAGACCCTTCCGGCCAAGGCTCCATTGAAACTGGTGCTGTTCATCGCCCTGCTGCTTGGCATTGGAGTTACCTTCGCCGAGCCTGCCATCGGGGCACTGAAAACGGCCGGTTCGATCGTAAAGGCCGAAAACGCACCCTATCTCTACACCTTGCTGAATGACTGGAGCCTTGCCCTTGTCTTTGCGGTCGGTGCCGGTGTCGGCCTTGCCGCCGTTCTGGGAACGGTGCGGCTACTCTACGGCTGGAGCCTGAAACCGATGATCTATGCCACGCTTATTCCGTTGGTGGGACTGACATGGTTCATGGCTGCCGACCCTCAGCTATCGCTGATATTGGGGTTGGCGTGGGACTGCGGCGCCGTCACCACGGGACCTGTAACCGTGCCTCTGGTGCTGGCGCTCGGCATCGGCATCGCCTCCACAGCTGGCAAGGGCGAATCGCCGCTGGCCGGTTTCGGCATTGTCACACTGGCATCCCTCTTCCCGATCATTGCCGTTATTCTTCTGGGTCTCTTTGTATCAACAATCTCATCACCGGAAGCGATCATTGCTGCTGTCCAGAGCGCCCAGCAGTCGGCCGCCGCTGAAAGTTCTGTTTCATGGTTTGAATCAAGCCCCTGGCAGGAGGTGCTTACCGGCGTGCAGGCGATTGTCCCGCTCGTCGCCTTTCTGATGATTGTGCTGCACCTGATCCTGAAGGAGAGACTCCGTCATCGCGGCACCATCATCTACGGTATCATACTCTGTGTGCTGGGTATGATCGTGTTCAACATCGGGCTTGTGCATGGCCTCTCCCGTCTTGGCAATGAAACCGGTTCACTGCTGCCGGCCGCCTTCACCTACATTTCAGACATGGATTCATCCCCCTTCTACAGCTGGAGCCTCGGCATCTTCATCGTACTGCTCTTTGCATGGTTTCTCGGTTTCGGCGCAACACTGGCGGAGCCGGCCCTCAATGCGCTGGGCAACACCGTGCAAACCCTGACCAATGGTGCCTTTGAAAAGTCGATGCTGATGTATGCAGTCTCCATCGGCGTCGGCTGTGGCATTGCCATGGGTGTGGCCAAGATCGTTTTTGACCTGCCTCTGGCCATGATCCTTATCACCTCTTACGGCCTGGCCCTGATCCTGACCTGGCTCTCCACCGAGGAGTTCGTCAACGTGGCGTGGGACAGCGCCGGTGTAACCACCGGTCCGATCACCGTCCCGCTGGTACTGGCCATGGGACTCGGGCTTGGCGGTGCCGTTGAGGCTATTGAGGGATTCGGCGTGCTGGCGCTTGCATCGATCGGCCCAATCATTTCGGTACTCTCGACAGGCCTCTGGGTACGTTGGAAGATCAAACGCCACCATCAACCCCAGTCTGAGAAAACTGTTGAGATAGAAGCGGAGGCGACATGAATGCCAACAACAACATCACGGTTCTAACCGATGTCTCGCTGATCACCTGTATTGTGCAGCGCGGCATGGCCGATGACATCGTCAAGGCGGCCCAGGAGGCAGGGGCACCCGGCGCCACCATCCACTACGGAAAGGGCAGCGGCATGCAGGAGGTACTGGGAGTTCTCAGTGTTGCCGTGGATGTAGAAAAGGAGTTGATCAATATCGTTGTCGCCAACGATCAGGCCGACATGATTTACGAGCGCATGTACCTGGCAGGCAAGCTGGACACGCCGGGCATGGGTATGATGTACATGACCAAGCTGGAGAAGGCGGCCACCTACATTGCGCCTGATATTCTCGAAAGGCTGCTCGGCGATGGCAAGTAGACAGAAGCTGATCACCTGCATCACCCGGGAGGTCAATGCCTCCAAGGGGGCCGCGGCTCTGCGCGAGAAATATGACCTGCAGACCGTCAATCAGTACTTTGCGCGCGGCATCGGCAAAAGCTCGCCGCTGGTCAAACGTGGTATCGGTGAAAAAACCGAAAAAGTGGTGTTAACGGTGGTGGTCGATGCCAAGATCGCCAATGAGGTGTTCGAGTTTCTTTTTGATGCTGCCGAGATCAATCAACCGCGTGGCGGTATGATCTACATGAATGCGCTACAACCGGTAAGTTTTTAAAACTTAGATGTTTTTTTCTTTTTGGGTTTGCCAAGCGTCTGGTCACGGGTGTCCGTCATCTTCTCCCATACCGAATAGATCTGAACCGGCTTGTCGATTCCTTTCAGGTTGGCGGGAGGTAATTTTTCGTGATGGGGCTTTACCTTCATTTTTTTATAGGTCGCTTCGGAAATGATAGTCTGCCTTGCCGAGGCGATACCGGTCAGGCGTGCGGCGATATTGACCGCATCTCCAATACAAGTGTACTGCATCGCCTGACTTGAGCCGATAGCGCCAACCACCGCATCGCCGGTATTGATACCGATGCCGATCTCAATCACATTTTCCCCACTCGACCTTCTCTCCCTGTTAAAGAGATCGAGCGCACCGTGCAGATGAAAAGCGCAACGGACAGCACGGTCTGCCGGATACTCAACTTCCGTCAAGGCATCAAAGAGCACCATCACTTCATCGCCAATAAACTTGTCCACTGTACCGCCGTACTGGAACACGATATTCACAATCAACTCGAAATACTCATTGAGCATCTCTACAACCTTCGTTGCTGACATATGATGGGCTATATTGGTAAACCCGCGAATGTCGGCGAAGAGGGTGGTCACCTCTTTCAGTTCGCCGCCCTTCTTCTCCAGCTTGAACTCGCCACTGGTAATCTTCTTCATGACAGAGGGGGAAAGGAGACGCTCGAACTGCGCTTTATCCCTCACCTCCTGCTCCACCGACTGAAGCAGCTTGGCATTGGCGATAATGGTTGCGATGTGCGCTACCAGACTGGTGATCAGATGAAGATCCTTGCGTGAAAAGACCATGGCCGACTTCTGGCTGTCCATGTGAATCACACCATAAAAATGGTTGCCGTGAATAATGGGCGCACACAGAACCGATTGCAGACCCTGCACAATAATGGAGGCAGAGTGGGAGAACCTCTCATCCGAACTGGCATCGGCAATCACCAGTGCAGAGTGCTTTTCACGCACCTCATCGAGAATCGCCTCGGAGATAGACATGTGCTTATCGATTCCTTCCAGTACCTTCACTGCCATTGGCACCAGTTTATCTGACTCCGAATCGAGCAGAAGAATGGCACAACGATCCGCTGGGAAGATTTCAAGCAGTTTCTCGGCAATCCCTTTTAGAATATCATCAAGATCTCTCTGAAGTCCGACATGCCTGAGCATCTCATTACCCAGCCGAAGCTTCTCGTAATCCTCACGCCAATCCATATCATCGGTAATCAGATAGGCTGGCGTAAAAGCATCTTCATCGCCTACCGAGGCACTGGCCTGAATAGCCTGGTTGGATATCGGTGTACTGGCAATTTTCACCAGACCGGACGGCGTGGTGTCGGTTAAGTCTTCAATAAAAAACAGCGTCGCTTTACCGATTTTTATTTTATCGCCATTGGTCAAAATAGTTTCGGGAACACGAACATCTTTTATGTAGGAACCATTACGACTACCCAGGTCTCTGAAGAGATAACCATTCCTGGTTCGTGAAATTTCAGCATGGTAGCGGGAGACCTTCACATCCTGGAGGCAGACCTCATTCTCAAGCACACGGCCGATTCTCGTCAGCTCACCAAGATCAAGCTCCCGATCCTCCTCCCCATCACGAATGATTAACTGCGGCATCTTTCTCCAGTATCTCCAATAGCGCTTAACAATGTCGAGCTCAGATGACTCACTCTATGACAGGTGTCACATATTTACTTCAAGGAAGGCTTCCTGCCGGTTAAGAAGGGAGTGAAGCCCCACTATACATTGCAGAGGTCACTTTCGACAACTCCCTTTCACTGATGACGAAGGGCGGCATGGTATAAATAAGTCGGCCGAACGGCCTCAGCCAGACCCCCTGGTCGATCATCACTTCCTGAACCGCAGTGACATTTACCGGTTCTCTCATCTCAACTACGCCGATCGCACCCTTAACGCGCACATCGGCAACGCCAGGCAGCGCTCTGCAGGGTGCAAGCTCCCGAATCAACTGCTGCTCAATGGCATCAACGCGCTCCTGCCAGGGGGAAGCAAGCAACAACTCAAGGCTGGCCTGTGCCACGGCACAGGCCAGCGGATTGGCCATAAAGGTTGGGCCGTGCATCAACACGCCGCTACCGTCCGCATGAATCCCGTCGCAAACTCTCGATGAGCAGAGGGTTGCCGCCAGCGTCATATAGCCACCTGTCAGCGCCTTGCCAACACTCATAATGTCCGGCTGGATACCGGCATGTTCGCAGGCAAACATCCTGCCTGTTCGTCCGAAGCCGGTAGCAATTTCATCCAGAATCAGCAACACATCGTATTCGTCGCAGAGGGCCCTGACCTGACGCAGAAACTCCGGCGCATAAATCCGCATGCCCCCTGCCCCCTGCACGATCGGCTCAAGAATGACCGCAGCAAGCTCATGATGATGTGTCTTTATCCTCGACCTGAACGATGCTAATTGCGACTCATGCCACCCTTCATCGGTTTGTGATGTTGGCGCATCGGCAAAAAGCTGCTGGGCAAGAATCCCGGAAAAGAGATGGTGCATACCCGATTGTGGATCGCAGACACTCATCGCCCCTAAGGTATCACCATGGTAACCGTGACGAATCGTCAGAAGCCTGTTCTTCTCAGCATGCCCCTGAGCCTGCCAGTACTGAATGGCCATCTTGATCGCCACCTCCACCGAAACCGAACCGGAATCGGAAAAGAAAACGTGATCCATGTTATCGGGGGCGAGATTTAACAGCGTTGCTGCAAGGTCAGCCGCCGGCCTGTGAGTCAGACCTCCGAACATCACATGCGACATATCCCTGAGCTGCAGTTCAACGGCCCTGTTCAGTTCCGCTACGTTGTAACCATGAATGGCGCACCACCATGAGGCCATACCGTCAATAACCCTGCGCCCATCTTCAAACTCGAGCATCACGCCCGCCGCCGATTTCACCGGATAGACGGGTGAGGGATTTTTCATCGAGGCATAAGGATGCCAGACATGCTGCCGCTCGAAAGCGGTCCAGTCCGGCTGATCAATGGCCTGATCGATGGGGGCAGTCATCCCTCTTCCCTGCTTAACAGGTCCATCGTCATCCGTTCCAGCACGACCAGATTACTCTCAATGGATGCGCCTTTAATCAACTTCTCTGCCTGAGTAATTCGTTTCATAGCCCGGGACAGCTCTGCACCCTTCCACATACGGGCCTCCTGCGGTACCCGCTTACGCGCCTCGCCGAACAGCCGGGCTTTCTGTGACGGATTGGCCGCCTGCTGTGCCTGATACCAGCAGTACATCAACAGCTGATTCATGCGCGTCCCTAACCAGCTGATCAGCTGGACTTCGGACACCTGCTGTTCGCTGACCAGTCGTCTCAACAGCTCCAGAGCCTTCGGATCTCGCCCGGCAACAGCATGGCAATAGGCCTCGATATCTTCAGGACTGCGTTCACCGAGCAGATCACCCACCACATCCATACCGATCAGTTCGCCCGCGCCATCATCATAAAGACGCAGTCGCTCGATCAACTGTCTGGCGGCACTGCGCAATCCATGCAGACGTTCGCCCATCAATTGGAGTGCCTCATCGGTGACATACAGCTTCTGCGCAGTAATCTCACCAATCAGCCAATGCTGGAAGGAGGCCGGTGTTGGCGTATGGAATTCGCACTGGGCCAGTGCATGGTCTGCCTGCATCTTTTTGTGCAAAGCCTTTTTCCAGTCGATGCCGGGAGCACAGATAATCAGTCGATTTTCAGGCCGGACTTCGGCCACCATTTTGAGCAGGTGCTCGCCCTGCTTGGGGGTTGCCGACTCGGCATTACGTACCAGTGCATAACAGATCGAGGGGCCGAAAAGCCCCTGGCTTCTGCTCTCCGTTTCAATTCTTGCCAGTTCCGAGACATCAACACGCAGACGCCTCGCTTCGGGATCACCCCGGGCCAGCAATGAATCGGCTGTTTCAAACAGTGCATCGGCATCTTCACCGTGCAGATAAAAAGCATTGGCGCCACTCTCCATCACCTGTCCTGGAGAAAGCTTCATCGGCTCAACTTAACCCTGCGACCCATCAGAATCCGGAGTTGATCCGGCCCCATACGGCGTAGACCCACTCTTTCTGCAGGTCTTCGCGGATACGCTTGCGGGAGGATTCGATACCCGTCGGGCCACCGGCAACAAAAACATCATCGGACATGGTCACAATGCCGCTCTCCCACAGCTTCTTATCCTGGCGGAAAAGCCGCACATTGGCCTGGATCGTCATGCGGTACTGTGTGGCAAGTCCCGACTGATCATAGGCGCTCGGTACAAATGACTCCAAAGCCTGTTCAACACGCACCTCGGCATGCGTCAGTTCATCAGCCACATCATTGCCTGCTACCACCCTGTATCGATCACTGCCTGCCAGCTGCCGTTTCAGGAGAACCATCATCTGCCGCCCTGTTTCGTTGCTCGCTTCAACCGACAGCGTCAGGACATCTTCAGGAATCACGCCGCTGCCATCACCGTGGCCGACCAGGTGATAGCCACACGACGTAAACAGAAGTAGCGCCACAGCGATGAATGAATGACGGATCATGCCGGTCGCACCACAATATTAAGCAAGCGTCCTGGCACCAGGATCACTTTGACAATCTGCTGGCCATCCAGCCACTTGGCGATGGCCGCATCAGCCCGTGCAGCAGCCAGTGCCATATCCTGATCCGCATCCTTTGAAATGGTGATCTCGCCTCGCCGCTTGCCCTGAACCTGGACAGCCAGCGTAATCTCATCCTGAACAAGTGCGCTCTCATCAACCGTCGGCCAGTCGGCGACGACAGCGATATCATTCATGCCCAACTGCTCGGCAACTTCACAGGCGAAGTGCGGCACAAAGGGGGCAAGCATCTTGGCCAGCGCCAGCACTCCTTCGTTAAAAGCAGCCACACCCTCATCGTCATGTGCGTCGAAAGCACCCAGGGCGTTGGAGAGCTCCATCAGCGCGGCAATCGCCACGTTAAAGGCGAAGCCATGTTCAAAGGCATGCGTCACTCTCGAGATGGTGTTGTGAATCTCGAAACGAAGTTTTTTGGTCGCTTCATCCGATGAGTGGCCGGGGAATCTCCTGCCCGACTTCTCCAGCAGCTTCCACACACGTTTGAGGAAACGGTTGGCCCCTTCAACACCGGCATCACTCCACTCCAGATCCTTCTCCGGAGGAGCAGCAAACAGGGTGAACAGACGCGCCGTATCGGCGCCGTACTTCTCGATAATCGCATTCGGATCGACCGTGTTGCCCTTCGACTTCGACATCTTGGTACCGTCTTTGAGCACCATGCCCTGGGTCAGAAGGCTTTTGAACGGTTCATCGCCACCCTCTTCCGAAGTAAACAGGCCCACGTCACGCATCAGTTTGTGGTAGAAGCGGGCATAGAGCAGATGCAGAACGGCATGCTCGACACCGCCGATATACTGATCCACAGGTGCCCACTGCTGCATCGCAGCACGGTTGACCATGGCATCGGTTGAACGCGGAGAGGTGTAACGGTTCATATACCAGGAGGACTCCATGAAGGTGTCAAAAGTATCTGTCTCGCGCCTTGCCGCCTTGCCGCATTGCGGGCAGTCGACATTCACAAAGGCTTCGTGTCCGCCCAGTGGGGATGCACCACCGGTCGGCTGCAACTCTTCTGGCAAGACGACCGGCAGCTGCTCCTCCGGCACCGTCACCATGCCGCAATCGTCACAATAGATGACCGGGATCGGTGCGCCCCAGTAACGCTGACGCGAAACCAGCCAGTCCCGTAAACGGAACTGCACCCGCTCTTCACCTTTACCCTCACCGGCAAGGAACTGTGTGATGGCTGCTTTGGCATCGCCGGAAGCAAGTCCGTTGAACTGTTCCGAGTTGACCAGCAGACCGGCATCAACAAACGCCGATGCCTGCACATCCCACTCACCTTCCACAGGTGCGATCACCTGCTTGATCTCGATCCCGTACTTGTGGGCAAACTCATGATCGCGCTCGTCATGGGCCGGCACACTCATGACCGCGCCGGTGCCGTAACTCATCAGCACAAAGTTGGCCACCCAGATCGGCACTGTCTTGCCGGTGATCGGATGCACCGCCTTGAAGCCGGTATCCATTCCCCGCTTCTCCATCAGGGCCACATCCGCCTCTTTGGTGGAGACGTGTGAGCACTCCTCAAGGAACTTCGCCAGTTCAAGGTTGGATACCGCTGCCTTTTTCGCCAGCGGATGACCTGCCGCCACGGCCATGTAGGTGACCCCCATCAGCGTGTCCGGGCGGGTCGTAAAGATATCGAGAATCTCGTCGGACCCCTCAACGCCGAAGGAGACCTCGGCACCGGTGGAACGGCCGATCCAGTTGCGCTGCATGCCGACCACCTTCTCAGGCCAGTCGGAGAGCCTGTCCAGATCATTCAGCAGCTCTTCGGCATAGTCGGTGATCTTGATGAACCACTGCGCCAGATTCTTGCGCTCGACCGGCGTATCGCAGCGCCAGCATGCCCCCTCAACCACCTGCTCATTGGCAAGCACGGTGTGACACGGTTCACACCAGTTCACCTCGGCCTCCTTGCGGTAGGCCAGCCCCTTATCAACGAGCTTGGTGAACAGCCACTGCTCCCAGCGGTAGTAGTCGGGTTTACATGTGGCGATTTCACGTCCCCAGTCATAAGAGAGTCCGAGACGCTTAAGCTGACCACGCATCTGATCAATGTTGGCATAGGTCCATTCGGCAGGCGGTCGCTTGTGTTTGATCGCCGCATTCTCGGCAGGCAGGCCGAATGCATCCCAGCCGATCGGGTGCAATACATTGAACCCCTGCATCCGTTTGTAACGGGCTACGGCATCGCCGAGACAGTAGTTGCGCACATGCCCCATGTGCAGATTTCCTGAAGGGTAAGGAAACATCTCGAGGCAGTAGTAGGAGTCCCTGCTATCAGCAGGATCTTCTGAAGCGACATCTATGCCGGCCGCATCCCAATTGATCTGCCATTTTTTTTCAATTTCCTGCGCTTCGTAACGATCTGACACCTGTAATGACTCCTAAACAAACTCAATGGCGGATGATGATGGGGTTTGCCGAGAATTAAAAGGGAAAAGCAGTATAAAAAACAGTTTGGAAAAGCTGAACATGCCATACAGACGACTTTAAAGGTCAACACACTTCAACGATGCATGAGAAACCATATACCGTTCACGGAACTGCTATAGTTGATATAAATTGATGGTTATGTACGGCTTGAAATTGGATTATAATGTAACCGCTGTTCAAGGAGATATTCACCATGGAAAATTTGTCCGTTTTTGCTCTAGGCATCATTATTGTCTGTGGCGCCGCCGCCGTGATCTATGCACGGAAATCGATTCATTGGGTTCTAGGGCTGGACGCCGGAAATGAGCGCATGCAGGAGATTGCCGGCACCATTGAGCTCGGGGCCAGGGCCTACCTGAGAAGACAATACCGCACCATTCTTCTCGTCGGCATCCTCTTCACACTGCTGCTGTGGATCTTTATCGGAACAGGTACGGCGCTCGGCTTTATTGTCGGTGCTGCACTCTCCGCTGCTGCCGGTTTCATCGGCATGAACATCTCGGTCAAATCGAATGTAAGGACTGCCGCTGCTGCTAGTAACGGTCGCGATGCGGCCTTGCAGGTGGCGTTCCGCGGCGGCGCCGTAACCGGCCTGATGGTGGTCGGGCTCGGCCTGCTCGGCGTCGTACTCTTTTTCATTCTGTTGCTGATCTTCAGCGATACAGACCAATCGCATCTGCTGCAGCCACTGATCGGTGTCGCCTTTGGCGCTTCGTTGATCTCGGTCTTTGCCCGTGTCGGTGGCGGCATCTTCACCAAGGGTGCCGATGTCGGCGCCGACCTGGTCGGCAAGGTCGAGGCAGGAATCCCCGAGGATGATCCACGCAATCCCGCTGTTATTGCCGACAATGTCGGTGACAACGTCGGCGACTGTGCGGGCATGGCAGCCGACCTGTTTGAAACCTACGCCGTCACCATGATCGCCACCATGCTGCTGGCTTCACTCACCTTCACCGGCTTCGGCAATGCGCTGGTCTACCCACTGGCATTAGGAGGTGCAGGTATTGTGGCAACGATCATCGGCATCCGCTTTGTGAAGATCGGCCCCGACCAGAAGGTGATGAAGGCACTCTATCGCGGCCTCATCGCATCGGGTATCGCATCGGCCATTCTCTTCCTGCCCATCACCTGGTGGCTGATGGGCGGCAATACCATGTACTCCGTCGGTGCACTCTACGGCACCACCCTGATCGGCCTTGTCCTGACTGCGGCATTGGTGGTCATCACCGAGTACTACACCAGCCGTCTCTTCTCGCCCGTACGTAATATCGCCAAGGCATCGGAGACCGGTCATGCCACCAACATCATTGCCGGCCTGGGCCTCTCCATGAAAGCAACAGCCCTGCCGGTTCTGGCGGTCTGCCTGAGCATCTATGCCTCCTACAATCTGGCAGGCCTCTACGGCATTGCCATTGCTGCCACATCCATGCTCTCCTGCGCCGGCATTATCGTGGCACTTGATGCCTACGGCCCGATCACCGATAACGCCGGTGGCATTGCCGAGATGGCAGAGCTCCCCGAAGAGGTGCGTGCCGTGACCGATCCTCTCGATGCGGTGGGCAACACCACCAAGGCAGTCACCAAAGGGTATGCCATCGGCTCAGCAGGACTGGCCGCACTGGTTCTCTTCCAGGACTACACGCATGAACTCTCCAACTATATCGGCACCGTCAGCTTCGACCTCTCCGATCACCAGATCATTATCGGACTCTTCATCGGCGGACTTTTGCCCTACCTGTTCAGCTCACTGGCCATGGAGTCGGTCGGCAATGCGGCCCAGAGCATCGTCATCGAGGTGCGCCGACAGTTTAAGGAGATTCCCGGCATCATGGAGGGAACGGCCAAACCGGACTATTCGCAGGCCGTCGACATTCTGACCAAGTCGGCGCTGAAGGAGATGATTCTTCCGTCCCTGATCCCGGTCGTTATTCCGATTGCCGTCGGCTTCATGTTCGGCGCCAAGGCTCTCGGCGGCATGCTGGTCGGCAGTATCATCACCGGTATCTTCGTCGCCATCTCCATGACTATCGGTGGTGGTGCCTGGGACAATGCCAAGAAGTATATCGAGGATGGCAACAACGGCGGCAAAGGCTCGGAAGCGCACAAGGCCTCAGTCACCGGTGACACCGTCGGTGACCCCTACAAGGATACGGCTGGTCCCGCAGTGAATCCGATGATCAAGATCGTCAACATCGTTGCTCTGTTGATCGTCGGCCTGATCGCCTGATCCATTGTAACAACACTTAGAACGGGGTGCCCGGACAGGGCGCCCCGATCCAACTTTACGCCTTCCGGATTCTCAAATTTTAATCTATGGTAGCAGCCATGAACCAGACACTTCGGGCAACCAGCAGAAGAGCAGCTCTGCCGCTATTAACACTCTCCCTTCTTATGGGGAGCGGCCTTGCCTATGCGGCAGACAGGGAGTGTGCAGCACTTGAGCTGAAGCTTCAAAAAGAGCAGTCGATTATTCTTGAACGTGAAAAGGAGCTTTCTGAAAAGGTCGGAGAAGAGAGGGAGAGGTTTGAACAGGAGGAACTGGACAGGCTCATCATTCGTCACCACGCCTCCATCGAAGCATTCAACCTCAAACTGGAAGCGTTCAAAAATACCTGCGGCAAGCAGCTCTCCAAAAAGAGGAAGCCCGCAGCAACCAGCAAAGCTGTAACCGTTAAAAAAACACCGCCTGCGAAAGCAATCACGCAGGAAACAGAGGTTTCATCCAAATCCGAGCCCTCGCCTGTAAAAACAAAGAGTGGCACCAATTCCGCCGAAGAGGTGGCCGCCAGCGATGAACTGATCAAGACCCTCAAGGGGTACTACATCCAGGCCGGAGCCTTCAAAAACAGGGCGATTGCCGAACGCTTTATCGGCCGGCTAGAGAAACGCGGTTATACACCGCTCCTGATTGCCCGCCCCTATGTGCATGCTGTCTGGGTCGGCCCCTTTGAGAACTACAAAGATGCCAACACTGCCAAAGAGACGCTATTAACCAAGTACAAGGTTGACGGCTACCTCATTCGCTTCAAATAGATCTATTTCAGATTGATTTTGGAACGTCTTCTTTCGGCCAGAAGCAGCCATTCAACCAAACATAAACTAACGCTCGAACACCCTAAGACGATGGAATCCGAAGACTCTCATATTCCGACGATTCCAATTCCATATGCTGTGCAACCCACCGCAATTGATCCCAGAACTGCTCCGAATGGAAGCTCTCTTGTTTAAGCGAATTCCCAATATCTGCCAAGTATTCTAAGGCAAGCTGAAGCTCACCAACGTACCGAAACTCCACGTACTGAGCGAGACAGCGCAAGAGTTCAGGCGCCTTGGCAGGATTGCCTTCCGCTATAGCAAGCATTCCATTCACGGCTAGATTACACGCGAAATCTAGCCCTTCTTCTGTTGATGATGTTGCTAGGTTCTGCATTGCCTTACCCTCTCACCTAAGACCACATCATAGCATAAAGGCTGAATGACCGCTTATGGCCGAAAGCAGACGCTCAGTAGGCCAAATACAATCAGTGCTTGATCAGGTCGGCGAAACGGTCGAAGAGGTAATCGGCATCCTGCGGGCCGGGGCTGGCTTCGGGATGGTACTGGACTGAGAAGATCGGCTTGTCTTTGACCCGCAGACCTTCAACGGTGCCGTCGAACAGTGAGCGATGGGTGATCTCGACATTGGCAGGAACGTTGTCGTCTCGAACGACAAAGCCGTGATTCTGGCTGGTAATCTCGATCTTGCCGGTGGTCTCATCCTTCACCGGATGGTTGCCGCCGCGATGACCGAACTTCAGCTTGAAGGTCTCAAGACCGAGCGCCTGGGAGAGCAGCTGGTGACCCATGCAGATGCCGAAGATCGGCACATCCTTATCGAGCAGACCGCGAATAGTCTCCACTGCATAACCGACGGCTGCAGGATCACCGGGGCCGTTGGAGAGGAAGATACCGTCCGGATTGTGCGCGAGAATATCTTCAACGCTACTGCTAACCGGAACCACTGTTACCTTCAGGCCGCGGTCAGCCAGTTTACGGAAAATGTTCTTTTTGCATCCTGAATCAATGGCAACCACGTTGGCCCGAACGGCAGGATTTTTGAATGCCGCAGCATCCAGGTCGTAGGTACCCTGCTCCCAGACGTAAGGTTTCTCGCAGCTGACCTGGCCACAGAGATCGCGGCCTTCCAGTCCTGTCCAGGCACGGGCCTTGGCAACGGCCTCTTCTTCACTCATGCCGTCGGAAGCGATAACGCCATTCTGGGCACCATTGTCGCGCAGGTGTCGAACCAGCGCGCGGGTGTCAATATCGGCGATGCCAACGACGTTCTGTGCCTTCAGCCACGCATCAAAATCGCTTTCGGAACGGTAGTTTGAAGTAATCCGGGCCGGTGCACGGACAATGCAACCGCGCACGGAAGCTGATTCGGACTCATAATCGGCCTCATTGGTACCAACGTTGCCGATATGGGGATAGGTGAAGGTAATGATCTGATCGGTGTAGGAGGGATCGGTGAGGATCTCCTGATAACCGGTCAACGAGGTATTAAAGCAGACTTCTCCGACTGTATTTCCAACAGCACCAAAAGCCTGACCACGGAAGATTCGTCCATCTGCCAGTGCCAATATTGCTTCTTTTGCCATGGTTCACCTCGTCAATTCGAAACGAGGCGCAGAGTACGAAAAAAGAGCGGTAAAGTCGAGCAGTCAAAAGCCCGGATGCCGCCCCTCGTCGTCACCACCCCGGAATCAATCCGCATGCGGGTGAAGCATCGTGTTCGGATCAAGCAGCCGATCGAGCTCATCAGCAGGCAATACGCCCTCATCAAGGCAGACCTGACGCACCGTCTTGCCCTCTTTTACTGCCCTCTTGGCAAGCTCGGATGCCCGGTCATATCCGATCACCGGCGCCAGCGATGTCACCATGCTCATGCTCCACTCGATCTGCTGTTCACACTTCTCCTCGTTGGCCTCGAGGCCGGCAATACACTTATCGGCAAACATGCGTGCGGCATTGGCCAGAATGGTTTCAGACTCGAGAAGATTGTGGGCAATGACCGGCAGCATCACATTGAGATCAAGCAGGCCGGAAGCACCCCCGAAAGCGATGGCGGCATCATTGCCGATCACCTGGGCACAGACCTGAGTCATCGACTCGGCAATCACAGGATTAACCTTGCCCGGCATAATGGAGGAGCCCGGCTGTACGGCCGGTACCGTTACTTCACCAAGACCGCATCGCGGCCCCATGTTCAGCAACCTGACGTCATTGGCGATTTTGACCAGTGAAACCGCCAACGTACGCAGGTGACCTGAAAGCTCAACGGCCGCATCCTGTGCTGCCTGTGCTTCAAAGTGGTTGATCGCTTCAGAAAAGGTGATGTCGTATCTGTCAGAAAGTGCGTCAGCCATTTTCGCACCGAATTCGGGGTGGGTGTTCAACCCGGTGCCTACCGCAGTCCCCCCCTGCGCCAGTTCGGTGATATGGGCCATACATCCATTCAGGCGCTCCATACCCAGTTCAATCTGGCGGGCCCAACCGGAAATCTCCTGACCCAGCGTGATCGGGGTCGCATCCATCAGGTGAGTACGACCGATTTTCAACACATGTTCATACTTCTCCGCTTTGCGCTCCAGAACTGCGTGCAGGTGCGTCAAAGCAGGAATGAGCTGATGCACCAGAAGATCACTGGCTGCAACATGAATTGCGGTTGGAATCACATCGTTTGAGGACTGCCCCATATTGACATGATCATTGGGGTGAACCGGCGTATCCGCATCAAACTGGGCACAGCGATGGGCGATCACTTCGTTGGCATTCATGTTGGTCGATGTGCCGGAACCGGTCTGGAAGATATCGAGTACAAACTGTGAGTCCCATCTGCCGCCCGCCACCTCTTCGGCGGCCAGCACGATCAGCTTTGTCCGCTTGGCATCAAGCTTGCCGAGTGACTCATTGCAACTGGCAGCGGAAGCCTTGATGTTTCCCAAGGCTTTAATAAAGGGGCGTGAAAAGCGGAGGCCTGAAACCGGGAAGTTCTCCAGCGCACGAGCGGTCTGGGCACCATACATAGCATCTTCAGGCACCTTCATCTCACCCATGGAATCTCGTTCTGTACGCGTTGCAACCATAGCCACTCCCTGAACTGAAATCAGCGCGGATACTGTACGACTCAAGACTATTTGTGACAATCAGCCATAATAGATGCATCCGCCAAAACCCAAATAAAAAAGGGCCGACATTTCTGTCAGCCCTTTAAGATTAACAATCTGGCTCCCCGAGCAGGACTCGAACCTGCGACATATGGATTAACAGTCCACCGTTCTACCAACTGAACTATCGGGGAATTGAGGCGGCGAACGGTACGAACCAACCTGTCACCTGTCAACACAGGAGTGACCTCTTATTGGCCGCATGGTAAATTTTGCTTGCCATTCAGGGCGAGATGACCGCAATATACGTGATATTTGATAGTTACGTGTTTTTGATGCTATAGTGCATGAACACAGGAGGGCAATCTAGTTGAATAACAGTGCTTTTTGGAAATCAGACTGGTTCGTTGGACTCGCAATTACACTGTTGTTCTGCATCGCCTATCTAATCGGGTTTGGCCCAACACAGTCGCTGGAGAATACAGCTTACGACACCGGCGTTAGCGCCAGCGTCATGCCAGCCAACGATCGCATTGTTATCCTTGATATTGATGATGACTCCATTGAACGCATTGGACGCTGGCCATGGCCCCGCTCTACCGTGGCAGAAGTCATCCAGAAACTCTCCAATGCCGGCGCCCGCATCATCGGTGTCGATATTTTTTACAGCGAAAAGCAGCAGGTCCCCAGGGGAGCGCAGACCCACCTGCAACTGGCAAGAATCCTCGAGCAACAGGGCAAGGTCGAAGAGGCCAAAAAGATTATCGCTGAAGCGCGGGCAATGGATGAAGATCTTAACCTGATCACTGCCACAAAGCAGGCTGGCAATGTCTTCATGCCGATGTTCTTTGATACCGGAAAAGCCCTGGGTCGCCCTGATGCTGAGCTTCCGGACTACATTGGCCGCATGGTCATTCGCAACGCAAGCGACATGGGCGAAAGCTCATCACCACTCAGTGCCGTCAAACTGCACTACCCGTTCCCTGAACTGGCCAAAGTGACAGCCGGTCTGGGTTATCTGAACGTCACCATTGATAACGATGGAGTGCTTCGCACCGAGCCACTGATCGCCGATTACTTCGGCCAGATTCTGCCATCCATGTCTCTGGCCATGGCTGCAAAAGACCTGAATCTCACCATGAGCGATATCCGCGTAAACCTCGGTACCAATATTGAACTGGGCCATCTCGATATCGGCACAGACCCGAACATGCGCCTCTACCCGGCGTTTTATGGCGACAGTAATGGCAACAGTTTTAAACACTACTCCTTTCATGACTTCAGTTCCGGACGAATTCCGGCCACGCTTTTCAAAGACAAAATCGTCCTGATCGGTGTCACGGCCACCGGTATTGGCAAGACCTTTGTCACCCCGGTCAACAACTACATGCCGGAAATCGAGTACCATGCCCATGTCATCCAGAGCATTCTCAACGAGGCCTTCTTCACCCGGCCGGGATGGGCAATCCTTGTAGAGCTGTTTCTACTGATCGGAGTTGGCATCTATCTGATCGTTGCCCTACCCCGTCTTAGCGCTGGTGGCGGGGCAGCACTTTCACTGATCATACTGCTGACCCTGCTGGGCACCAATTTCCTGATGCTGGTTTCATCCGCTCTGTGGATTCAGACTGTGACGGCTGCAACCCTGTTGCTTTTCGGACACCTCCTACTGACAACCAAGAAGTACTTTGCCAGCGAAGAGGAGCGCGGAAAGATCTCTGCAGACTCTGCCGAGACCAATAAGATGCTCGGCCTCTCATTCCAGAGCCAGGGCATGCTGGACATGGCCTTCGACAAATTCAGAAAGTGTCCGGTCAATGAAGACATACTATCTGTCCTCTACAATCTCGCACTTGATTTTGAACGCAAACGCCAGTTCAACAAGGCAACAGCTGTCTATGAATACATGTCGGAACATGATCCCAATTTCAAGGATATCTCGGCACGCATCGAACGCGTAAAGAATGCCGGAGAGACAGCTATTTTCGGCGGCACGGCCGGCAATGCCATGTCGACCCTTCTGATTACCGGTGGCGCCAAACCGACACTGGGCCGTTATGAAATTATCAAAGAGCTTGGCAAGGGTGCCATGGGTACGGTCTACCTGGGCAAGGACCCTAAGATCAATCGCGAAGTAGCCATTAAAACTATGGCTCTTTCCCAGGAATTCGAGGCTGACGAACTGCAGGAGGTGAAGGATCGCTTTTTCCGCGAGGCAGAGACTGCCGGCATGCTCAACCACCCCAACATTGTGACCATTTTTGATGCCGGTGAAGAGCACGATCTGGCCTATATCGCCATGGAGTTCCTCAACGGCAGTGATCTGGCACCCTACACCAAGAAGGAGAAACTCTTCCCGGTGGCTGCTACCATGAAGATTTGCGGCAAGGTGGCTGAAGCACTCCACTATGCACACGCTCAGAACGTGGTTCACCGCGATATCAAGCCTGCAAACATCATGCTACTCAGAGACAAGAGTGTAAAAGTAACCGACTTCGGCATTGCCCGCATTACCGCTTCGAGCAAAACCAAGACAGGTGTTGTCCTGGGAACGCCCTCCTACATGTCACCGGAACAGCTCTCCGGCAAGCATGTGGATGGCCGTTCGGATATCTTCTCGCTTGGCGTCATGCTTTATGAGATGCTCACCGGCACGCGTCCATTCCGCGGAGATTCAATGGCGACACTGATGTTCCAGATTGCCAACGAACCTCATCCGGATATTCGCGAACACCGAAAAGAACTTCCTGCCAGTGTTGCGGCACTGATTGACAAGATGCTAACCAAAGACCCGGCAACTCGAATTGCCAACGGTAATCAGGTGGTGCGCGGCATCATCGGCTGCCTTAAAGACATTAAGAACATGGGAGGCAACGCATGAGCACCATTGAAATGCATGCGACCACTGACGTAGGCGTAAAACGCAATCACAATGAAGACTGCGTTGGCATTACACCTGAGCTTGGCTTTGCAGTGCTTGCCGACGGCATGGGTGGACACAATGCCGGTGAAGTTGCCAGTGCCATGGCAGTCGAAGTAACGACCCGCTATCTTGAAGTGCGCCTACCTAAAACTGCTGAAGCCCAACTTGACGAAGATACAGGTTTTACCAGCGAATCGATTCTCGCCCGAGAAGGCATCACCATGGCCAACAACGCCATTTTTGAAGCCTCTACACAACGAGCCGAATGCGCAGGCATGGGAACCACGGTTGTCGCTGCCATCTTTTATGGCGACCGACTGACCGCAGCTCATGTCGGTGATTCCCGCATGTATCGACTGCGCAATGACCTGTTGAGCCATGTTACCGAAGATCATTCCCTGATTCAGGAGCAGGTTCGCCGGGGTCTTCTGACAGCCGACGATGCCCGCAACTCGGCGATCAAGAACCTCGTCACCCGCGCATTAGGCGTTGAACCTGACGTTGAACCCGATATTGTTGAGGATATTGTTCAGGCGGGGGATATCTATCTGATGTGCTCGGACGGGCTGACTGATGTGGTCCCGGATGAAGCGATTCGCTTAACGCTGACCCAGAACAGCAAAGATCTGCGTAAAGCAGCAGCTCAACTGGTTCAACTGGCTAACGATGCAGGTGGCCCCGACAACATTTCAGTGATTCTGATCAGGACACAGAAATATTTTCACAGAAAGCAGGGATTGCTTTCAAAGATTTTTGGACGCTGAGAAATAGCGATGGATGCAAACGTGGAGGCAATCAATGGCCTGTAAACTTATACTCAAATTTAAGGATTCAGTGATTTCTGAGATTCCGTTGGATCGCGAAGAGACAACCATCGGACGGAAACCTGAAAACACCATTCACATTGACAACCTTGCTGTCAGCGGGCGTCACGCTCGGGTTCTTAAGATTGGAAACAAGGCGATTCTTGAAGACCTTGGAAGCACAAACGGATCCTTTGTAAATGATAAACAGATCACCAAGCATATCCTTCAGCATGGCGACTCCATCCTGATCGGCAAGCACGTCCTTACCTTCGTCAACCTTGATGACAAGCCTGCACAACCGGAACCACCGGTACAGGAAGAGGAAGATGATATGGATAAAACCATGATCATCAGTCCACAGGCTCGTTCGGCCATGGCGGCGAAAGAAGGTAATGGCGGCATGGCGAAACCATCAGCTGCTCCGGCCATGCCTCTGGCTGGCTTGCAGATGATCTCCGGCCCTAACGCCGGCAAGAGTCTTGACCTGACTGCCTCACTGACAAGCCTTGGTAAAGGTGACAACTGCCGCATCAGGATTAAAGGCCTGACAGTCGGCAAACAGGCAGCAGTCATTACCCGCAGACCAACCGGTTATCACATTGCTCATCTGGAAGGAATGTCGAAGCCGAAGGTGAATGGCGAGTCTGTAAGCGACCAGCCCCGCACACTTAATGATGGCGACATCATTGAGCTGGGTGACACTAAAATGGAATTCTTTATTAAAGAGAAGTAAGTCGAATGTGCATGCCCGAACTAGCTTCGGGCATGCACATTGAACAACCTGTCATACTCTTCCAGTGCATACCGGTCGGTCATACCTGCTATATAGTCGGCTATAGTTCTTGCTCTTCGCTCGACCGGCTCATCCTGCTCGATTTTCTGGCAGTGATCGATTGGAAGCATTTCCGGCTTCTGCATATAGGCCGAGAAGATTTCCTGAATCACCCGCTCCGCCTTCGAGGCCATGCGCACCACCCGGTAGTGCCTGTACATGTTCTGATAGAGATAACGTTTCAGCGAACCATTCATCTGCCGCACTTTCCGTGAAAACCCAACCAGTGCATCAGATGCTTTCCGGACATCATCCAGCCCTCTAATTTCGGCATTCCGGATACGACGACCTGTCTCATCAATCACATCCAGAATAAGAAAGTTGATCATCCGGCGGACGGTCTCGGTAACTGCAACACGCTCATCAATTCCGGGATACTCCTGCTCAACCGGATCATAATGCATTCGAAACAGCTCAATCTCTTTCAACCCTGACACCGTCAGCATGCCGGCCCTCACGCCATCATCAATATCGTGGTTATTATATGCAATCTCATCAGCCAGATTTCCGATCTGGGCTTCCAGAGTGGCCTGCTCATGCAGGTTAAACTCGCTCAAGTCACTGTTTTTGGGAATATCATGAGGTGAATGATGCTTAACAATACCCTCACGTGTCTCATAACTCAGGTTCAGCCCGGGAAAGCTGACATAACGATGTTCCAGAGACTCCACAACCCTGAGTGACTGGCGATTATGTTCAAAACCACCATAAGGCTTCATCACCGCATCAAGCGCATCCTGCCCCGAATGCCCGAACGGCGTGTGGCCAAGATCGTGCGCCAGAGCCACAGCTTCGGCCAGGTCTTCATGCAGGTGCATCGCTCTGCAAATTGAACGGGCAATCTGGGCCACCTCAATGGAGTGAGTCAGCCGAGTTCGATAGTGGTCACCCTCATGATTAACGAAAACCTGAGTTTTATACTCCAGCCTGCGAAATGCAGTGGAGTGAATGATACGATCCCGATCCCGCTGGAACGGATTGCGTGTTGAGGACTCCGGCTCAGCGTATCGCCTCCCCCTCGACATGCTCGAGCGGCAGGCGTAATCCACCAGTGTCGATTCATAACGGTCAGACATTTGGCTTATTCCGTAACAGCCCGCTGCATCATGGTGACAGCCTCTCTGGCTGCAACAGCAGGATCAGCCGCCATTAAGATCGGACGTCCGATTACCAGGTAGTCCGAGCCCGAAGTCACAGCCATGGCCGGATCAGCCACGCGCTTCTGATCCTGAACACTCTGGTCTCCCCAACGAATTCCGGGGGTCACCGTCACAAAATCACTGCCACACAACTCCTTGATCGCTGCCGCCTCATGGACACTGCAGACGACCCCGTCCAATCCCGCATCCCGGGTCATCGCCGCACGCTCCAGAGCCAGCTTCCGCGCAGCTTCTGCAGGCATCGGATCACTGGTCAGAACGGTTACCGCAATCAATGTCATATCCGGGAACTGTTCCGCCGCTCTGGCCGCAGCCGCCAGCATTCCAGGGCCACCTCCGGCATGCACATTCAACATCTGCACACCCAGTGCACCGGCGCTTTCAACGGCCTGAGCCACGGTATTGGGAATGTCATGAAATTTCAGATCAAGAAATATTTTATGCCGGCCCGTTAACCTTCGGATCAACCCAGGGCCTTCGGCCACAAAAAGGCGAAGCCCCACCTTCATCCAACCCGCCTCATCACCGATACGCTCACACATCTGTAAGGCTGAGTCGGCATCCGGCATATCCAGAGCCACCATAACCCTGTCTCTCATCATTGAATTGTGCACTATAAGTTATCCTCTCTAATAGCATGCATCGTACCCCAGGAATGACACTGCGGGCACTGCCAGCGAAGCTCGACCACCTTGACACCACACTGGGTGCAAAGGAAATGCTTCATATGTTTTCGCCACTGTCTTGCCTGACGGGACATGATGGAATCGACATCCTGATCAATGCTGGCCAATCTCAGCGAGGCACGAAGTGTCGACGCAGAGAAGCCCAGGTCCTTCTTCAAAGCATCGACTGCATCGGCGCCCTCTTCGTCCGCCACAGCCTCCAGCCATGAAAGGGCCAGCTCTTCATCATTCGACTGGCGCCACTGCTCCATCAGGATATCCGCGCCGGTCTCGCGGTAAAATTTCCTGTTCTCCAGAATCACCGGAATCAACAGATGCAGATGCTCGGAGGCCATTTGGCACATCTGCTGAAGTGCCTTTCTGGCAGCCGCATGATCGCCTTTCAGCAGATATACCTTAACCAGCATTATATTCGCATGAGCACAGCCAACATCCAGTTCGAGGGCTCGTTTTGCCGATTTTTCTGCCTGTTCGGCATCAGAAAGAAGCTGTGTGGCTGCCATTTCGGCAAACAGATAGGCCCGGTGCGGATGCAGCGAATCCCCCTGAATCTGCTCAAGCCGAGACAATAGCTCTTCAGCTTCAACCCATTCACGACTCTGTTCCCTGATACGAAGACTCGCCTCCAAAGCTCCCACGTGATCCGACTGAATCATCAAAGCCTTGTCATATTGGCGCAGTGCCCTATCAAGAAGGCCTCCGGTCTGGAAGTCCTTACCAAGAGCAAGATGGGCCTGAAGGTGAAGGGCCTTAGGCACATCAGGACGTGCGAGAATATTCTGGTGAATCCGAACCGCTCGGCCGATCTCGCCCTTGGCACGAAACATCTCCCCCAGAGCCATGTAAACATCGGCTGCTTCCGATCGCAATCGGGCAACCTGCACCATCTCCTGCAAAGCGAGATCCGGCTCGTCCGAGAGAAGGAAATTGATACCTCGAAGCAGCGGCGTAACGCGCCCATCTTCCTGCTGCGTTTCATTACGCTCATCTTCCTGAATCTGTCGCCAGTAGAGCGCCGCCATCACCAGAAGTGCGGCGGCAATGAGACTCAATAAGAGTGTAGTCATATAATAACCGTAAATTCCATTAAAGCTTCAGATGTCGATAGCGGTTAAACATCATCCTGCAAAGGGATGTTTCGAAGATTTTCGACTTCCTGGGTCAGCATCTCATTCTCTCTCTGAAGGTTTGATATCTGTTGTTTATGTTTTCGACGCGAGAAACTGAGAGTCAGCATCCCTCCAATAAAACCAAGAAGAAATGCAATGAAAATAGGTATATATAGTGGAACTAAAGGACTAATCAGGCCGGCAATACCGACATGAACCATTTCGATATTGGAAAGTGCAAAGATCGTTGCAAATGAAGTTAATACAAGAATGACCAGTACATTGATCCAGTTCATGAGATCCTCCGGCCTGTTAAAATCAGCAGATAAGACAATTAACCGTTCTGGTCGACCCGCTCACGCAGCTCTTTACCCGGTTTGAAGTGAGGAACCACCTTGCCGGGAACCTGCACCGACTCACCCGTCTTGGGGTTGCGGCCTACGCGTGGATTGCGGCGTTTGGTCGTGAAGCTACCAAACCCTCGAAGCTCAACCCTGTCACCATTCGCAAGCGCTTCTGAAATCGCCTGAAAAATCTCATTCACGACAACTTCCGCCTCACGCCGTGTAATCTCTCCATAGCTATCTGCAATGATTTCAACCAGTTCAGATTTGGTCATAGCATCCTCCTGCCAACCCCACTAACTTAGACTATTCCATAAATTTGGCAATCATGAAGATCGTGTTCGGTCTATTTTTTAGCCAGAAGTTTACGCTGAAGTTCCAGTGCCAATGCAGAAGGCGTCTCATCGTTTTTAACTTCCTGGGCATAGTTTCTCATCGCCTCACGCTCTTCATCGCGAAGCAGCTGACGAATTGACAGTTCAACCTGACGACGCTTGCGATTGGCATCAATGACCTTGGCTTCAATCTCATCGCCAACCTTCAGCGCATCGTTCTCACGCGGGACTTCACGCAGTGCCAAACGTGCCTGAACGCCATCGGCAAGCTCAACCATAGCAGCGCCGGAGTTCACCTCGACGACCTTCCCCTTGACGAGGCCACCACGCTTGACTCC
>JBNKZS010000020.1:0-37617 GCA_050301755.1 Mariprofundaceae bacterium | reverse complement strand
CGATGGTACCCAAATAGGTTTTCCACACTTTGGGCATGGTGAGTTTCCAAACCACATTGCAATTCGATATATGCCTAGAAAATATATTGTAATGAATATGAACTCAGCCCATATACCAAAATAATTCGATACGGGAAAAACCACCGCAAAACAAAAGGGTAAGAAAAGGAGGACAGAAAGAATAAATAATTTCTCTCTTCTCCAAATTTCCTGTCTTCCTCGTTCAAGGTTGTTGTTTTGATCGGTCATGGCTTCCCTTTTTGTTTATTAAAGCACGCTACGTGTTACTTTGCTGAATGACCGCTTTTGGCCGAAAGCAGACATTCAGAGATGGCAAAGAAAGAGGGCACGGTGATGACCGCGCCCTCTGTTTTGAAGTCTTGCCGAGTTAGGCAGTGGCAGCAGCCAGTGCCTGATCGATGTCGGCGATGATATCGTCGATATGCTCGATACCGATGCAGAGGCGAATCATATCCGGTGTCACGCCTGCAGTGACCAGCTCCTCTTCGGTGAGCTGACGATGGGTGGTCGAGGCCGGATGCGCAGCCAGTGACTTGCAGTCGCCGATGTTGACCAGACGTTTGAACATGCCCAGTGCATCGTAGAACTTCTCCGCCACTTCAAAGCCGCCCTTCACGCCGAAGGTGAGCAGGCCGGATGGCTTGCCGTTGGTGTACTTCTTCGCCAACTCGTAATACGGCGAGTCAGGCAGGCCGCCATACTGCACCCATGCCACATCCGGATGGCTCTCAAGATGTTTGGCAACCGCCAGTGCATTGTCGCAGTGACGCTCCATGCGCAGTGTCAGAGTCTCGATGCCCTGCAGAATCAGGAAGGAGTTGAACGGACTGATCGCCGAACCTGTATTGCGCAGTGGCACGGTACGGGCACGGCCGATAAAAGCCGCTTCACCCAGAGCCTCGGTATAGATCACGCCGTGGTAGGCCGCTTCAGGCTCGTTCAGCATCGGGAAGCGATCGGCATGTTCGGCCCAAGGGAACTTGCCGGAATCGACGATCATGCCGCCCAGAGAGTTGCCGTGACCGCCCATGTACTTGGTCAGTGAGTAGACGACAATCGCGGCGCCGTGATCGATCGGACGGATCAGGGTCGGAGCGACGGTGTTATCAACAATCACCGGGATGCCGTGTTTGGCAGCCATGGCGCAGATGCCGTCAAGATCGACGATATTGCCTGCTGGGTTGCCGATCGATTCGCAGTAGATGGCCGAAGTCTTGTCATCGATCAGCTTTTCAAGGCTTGCAGGCGTGTCATCTTCGGCGAAGCGCACGTCGATACCCTGACTCGGCAGCATATGGGCAAACAGGGTGTAGGTGCCGCCATAGAGCATCGGCACAGTGACGATGTTGTTGCCCGTCCGGGCAATGGTCTGGATAGCGTAGGTGATGGCTGCACTGCCGGCACTGACGGCCAGGCCTGCGATGCCGCCATCCAGTGCTGCACAGCGCTTCTCCAGCACATCGGCTGTCGGATTCATGATGCGGGTATAGATGTTGCCGGGTACGGCAAGGTTGAACAGGTCTGCTCCGTGCTGGGCATTGTCAAATTCGTAGGCCACCGTCTGGTAGATCGGCACGGCTACCGATTTGGTGGTCGGGTCGGTTTCGTAGCCTGCGTGGATGGCAAGTGTTTCAGGTTTCATGGGTTCTCCTTCGGTTATTTGATTACTTTTGAGTAACTACATCCGTGTAGTTGCTCAACACGCAAAGTCAAAAGCGTGGTTTTAACTTTGCTTACAAAATCTGGCGCTTAGCGCGCAATATTTTGGCAGGCCATCCATAGCCTGCATGGATACTCTGGCCTTTTCAGAGCATCCTTAACTTGATGTTCTGTTCTGTGAACGTATGCGTTCAAAATCGGTTTGTTCGTAGACCAGTCCGAGCCAGTTGTTGATGATCGACTTGGCCGTGTCGCGCCAGGTGTTATCCAGTAGCGGCTCCATCTGCGCTTCAGGGAATGCCGGCACGGCTCGGCCTCTTTTGACGGCAGCAAGGACCGCTTTGCGGTGATGCTCGGCAATAGCCATGGTCTCGGCATCAAAGTAGTTCTCGGGAACGGGGGGGTAATCGGGGCGTTCACCGCTGATAAACCGTTTTACCTCGCGCTTGTACTCTTTAAGCAGGCTGCAGGTGTCGTATTCCGGATGACCCTGAAAATAGACAAGGCTGTACTGGTCGGGGCTGACGGCCATATGCACGCCTGCTTGCTCACTCTGAATCAGGATGGTGAGGCCTGCCCGTTCCAGCGGCTCGCGGTGGATGGCGTTGAAACGGGAGTGGGGAACATCAAAACGGGTGTTGATATCGCGCAGCAGCGGATGCTCCTTGTGAACGATTCGATGCGGGTAGACGCCCCACAGTTTGGCACCCATGGGTACACGGTCGATATGGTAGAGGAGCTTGACCAGTGCATGGGTGGCCAGGCATGAGCATAACACCGGCGTGGTGCTCTCCTGTGCCCATTCGATCACCTCTTTAAGCGGCTCCCAGAACGGCTCCTGATCCAGTGAAGGATTGGAGACATTGGCTCCGGTCACAATCAACGCATCGAGTCCCATCGCTTTGATCTCGTCAAAACTCTGGTAGTAGCGGCCGATATAGGCCTCTGTCTCTTCACTGCGTGGCAACCCCTCAATGGTAAAAGGGTGAACAAAGAACTGGGCAATCTGATTGCTGCTGCCGACCAGCCGCATGAACTGGATCTCTGTGGCGATCAGGGCGGCATCGGGCATCATGTTCAACAGGCCGACATGCAGTTCGCGGATATCCTGATGCACCGCCTGCTTGAGTGTCAGCACCTTTTCGCCGCGCTGACGCAGCTTCTCGAATGCAGGCAGTGATGTGTGTTCAACCAACGGCATGGATGAGGAGACCCTCCCGGCGCTTTCTTTAAAGGAAGCAAAAGCCACGCTAAGTTTTTTTTATGGTGATTGAAAGTGGCGAAAGCTGTGAGGCAGAGTAAGCGGTGCGTTAAATCAACACTTCATCGATATAATCTTCGAGATTGTCCAGGTCGGCATCGGTCTCCATGATGACACGGTTCTGCATGGAGATACCTGCACTGTGAATGCTGCTCGGATCACCTGAAATGAGCGGGTGCCACGGTTTCAGTCTCTTGCCCTCGAACAGGAGGCGGTAGGCGCAACGTTCAGGCAGCCAGAGGAACTCTTTGGCAGTGAATTTGCGGATATCAGCACATTCGGGGACATGCTTGAAGCGGGAGTCGTATGATGAGCAGCGGCATGTGCCGGCATCAAAAAGTTTGCAGGCGACCGTGGTGAAGAACATCTCATCCGTATCTTCATCCTGAAACTTGAACAGGCAGCATTTGCCACAGCCGTCGCAGAGCGACTCCCACTCCGCATCGCTCATGTCGGCAAGAGGTTTGATCTCCCAGAAAGGCTTACCCATCATCACTCCTCAAGCTGCCAGCTCCGACTGCTTCGTTTCCAGTTCATCCCAGCGTTCGTAACAGTGAGCCAGTTCATTCTCCAGTTCGGCCAGCCGGGCCTGGTCTTTCACAAAGGCTTCCCCATCGCGGGCGAAGTATTCCGGATCGCAGAAGCGACTCTCAATTTCGCTCTTTTCACCCTCCATCGATTCAATGCGGGCTGGAAGGTCGTCGAGCTCTTTTTGCTCCTTGTACGACAGCTTGGTCTGCTGCTTTGCCGGTTTGGGGGCCAAGTCCGGTTTTTTTGCCGGTTTGACGGCTTCGGACTTTTGTTTCGACTTCCAGACCGAGTAGTCGGTCCAGCCGCCCTCAATGGGCACCACTCTTCCGTTTCCCTCAAAGGCCAGTACCTTGGAGACGACACGATCCATGAAGGCACGATCATGGCTGACCAACAGTACTGTGCCGTCATATTTGGCAAGGGCTTGCTCGAGAATGGTCAGCGTCCCGATATCGAGATCATTGGTCGGTTCATCGAGCACCAGCAGGTTGGCCGGTTCCAGTAACAGCTTGGCCAGCATCAGGCGGCCCCGTTCACCGCCGGACAGGGCCTTGACCTGTGCGTGCAACCGCTCGGTATCAAAAAGAAAATCCTGCAGGTAGCTGGCAATGTGCTTCGGCTCAATGCCGGCGATATGCACATAGTTACCGCCCTGGGGCAGCAGCACATCCTTGATCTTCATCTCGGGGTTGAGTTCGCGCATCTGGGTGAGAAAAGCAGGTGCAAGGCGTACACCGTGCCGTACCCGGCCTTGCTGGGGTGCGAGCTCACCGAGCAGCATCTTCAGCAGCGTGGTTTTTCCGATCCCGTTGGGACCGACCAGGCCGATTCGGTCTCCGGCCATGATTTTAAGGTTTACATGGTCGGCAATCACGGTTTCATCAAACTTGTGTGACAGATCGATGGCTTCGATCAGCATCTTACCCGGCTTAATGCCGCTGGCGACGCGTAGTTCGACATCGCCGCCGCGCAGGCGTCTTCCTTCACGCTGTTTGCGCAACTCTTCAAGGTTCCGGACACGACCTTCGTTGCGGGTTCTGCGAGCAGGGATTCCCTGCCTGATCCAGCGCTCTTCATCGGCTAGCAGCCTGTCGAATTTGCGATGCTGCCTCTCTTCCTGTGCCAGTAATTCCGCCTTCTTATCCAGATATTCTGCATAGGAGCAGTCGAAATAGATCAGTTTGCCGCGATCCAGCTCCACCACCTGCTCGGCCACCGCATCAAGAAAATAACGATCATGAGTGATAAACATGACCGCACCGGCAAAATCGGCGACGAACTCTTCCAGCCACTCGATCGATTCGACATCAAGATGGTTGGTTGGTTCATCGAGAAGCAAAAGACCGGGCTCGGCTACGACAGCGCGGGCCAGTGCCACACGTCTTAACCAGCCGCCGGAGAGTTCGCCGACATCACGGTGGGCATCCAGTTTCAGTCGAGAGATGGCGGCTTCAATGCGCGACTTGTATTGCCAGCCACCGGTACGCTCCAGCTCAACCTGCATATCGGCCAGCCTTTTCATGGCTGATTCGGAGGCATCCTGTTCCAGCGATATCAGTGCCTCGTCATAGGCATTGAGTGATGCGGCCACTTCACCCAGCCCCTCCGAAACCACAGAGAAAACGGTATGTCCGGCATCAAAATGGGGTGCCTGAGGAAGATAGGCGATTTTCACGCCGGTTCGTACGTTCACCTGTCCGTCGTCCGGCTCAATCATGCCGGCAATGATCTTCAGAAGCGTTGATTTTCCTTCGCCATTACGGCCGATCAATCCGATGCGTGCCTGTTTGGGAATGCGAAGCGACACATGGTCCAGCAGCACCTGCGGACCATAGGCTTTGGAGAGTTCATGGAGTGTGATCATCGGCATGGCCGCACTATAGTCCTCTTGATCGCCCATTTCAGTAGAATCACGGAGATGGGGGTAATTGCCACCTGAGCCGGAGAGATGGCGGTGATCAGGGCTGGAATGATTGCATATCCAAGCTAAACTGGGACCGATGTCATCATTTGGTCACATATTTTCCATACGGACTGCTCTATTTGTCGCTGCCCTTGTGCTCTTTTTCCAGGTCGCTCCCGCTGTTGCTGAGTCAGAGATGTACCCCATGGAGCTCACCTACGATGATCAGGTCATCTACTGCAGTGTGGGTCCGGTCGGCATCTCCGACAAGGCCATTCTTGCCCTGAACCAGGGCACTCCGGTGACCCTGATCTGGGAGATATCTATCGAAGAGATGCGCGACTATTGGGTCAACAAGGGTGTGGGCGAGGTTGTCATTGCCCGACAGGCCATTCCCGACCTGATCTCAAAAAGCCTGATTATTGCCGATGCCAAGAATGGTATATCAAGGCGGGTGCACAGTATTGATGAAGCGATTGCGTTTCTGTCCGAGTTGCACCACTTCCCTATCCTGGACCGAAGCCTTCTTACGCCGGGAGTCAACTACAGTGTCGAGGTGAGTTTCGAGATCAAGGAGGGGCAGTTCAAGGATACCTGGTGGTCCGGAACCACGCGTTTCGGTACAACCGTGGCAGAGGAGGGGCTGACGCTGCCATGACAGGTATCATTCGCTACCTTCCTCTGATCATGGCCTCCGCACTCTGGGCAACAATCGCTCTATTGTGGCCGGGCAACACGGCCTCTGAAGACTCCTTCATTGCATGGGCCAATATTACACTGCTGACCATCCTCTCTCTGGTTCTTCTCAACTACGGCCTGAGAATTTTAAGAGAGCGGGCGGAGCGCCGTGCCGGATCCATGCTTCGGGCCAAGCTGGTGATTGCTTTGGTCAGCATGCTTCTGATTCCGACCGCTATTCTTCAGGTGGCTGCCAACCAGATGGTAGAGCGCGGTATGGATGTCTGGTTTGATGTGCGCGTCGATACATTGCTCGATCAGGCCCTGAATCTGGCACAGGGTTTTTATGCACGCGTCGATACCGATCTCAAGCAGGGGCTGAACTCGGCGATGAACGACCGTGAGTTGCTGAATTATGTTTCAGCCCTGCCTCTCAGCTACGGCCTGCTGAATAACCACCTGCAGGAGATTCTGCTCCATGAAGGGTGGCAGAGTATTCAGATTTTTGATCTCAATGAGCGCCTTGTTGCCAATGTTAAGCTTGAAGGGCTGTCCGGTTTTGAGGTGGAGGCACTTGAGGAGGAGGCCAGGTCGGCTCTCACGCTGGGGCTGATTTCAACCCGCTTTGTTAGCAGGGAGGGTGAGGAGATGGGTGTCGGTTATGCACCGCTGAGGGCTCATCAGAACATCATCGGGATCCTGCGAGCCCAGGTGAAGCTGCCGGAGAGCGTGGTGCAGAATGCAAGGGCTGTTGAAGCCGATTATCGAACTTACCGTCAGCTGGAACGCAACCGCCAATCGATCCGCGGAACATTCACGCATGCGATGCTCGTTGCCACGCTGCTGATCATCATTGCAGCCGGTATTGTGGCGGTGGCCTTTGCCCGGCGACTGACCTCGCCGATCGGGGAGCTGGCAAATGCCCTTGAACGGGTGACCGAGGGTGACCTGAATGTCTCCATCCCCACCGCTCCTGAAGATGAGCTGGGATCGCTGGTTCATTCATTCAATCGAATGACTCTGCGCCTGAAGCAGAATGTCCAGGCGCTTGAACGGACTCAGAATGAACTTACAGGCGCACTGGATAGCAGTCGTCAACGCCAGTACGTTCTTGAAACCCTGTTGGCTAACCTTCAGGCAGGCGTGTTGCTGATCGACGCCAAGGGCAATATACGCCTGCTTAATCAGGCCGTTCGTGAACTGCTTCAGCTTTCAAACGATTGGATGCCCGGACGCCCCATTGCCCCGCTCTGCAGTGGCAGGCTTCATCTGGTTTGCCAGTTCTACGATGAGTTGCAACATCAGCATGAGGGCCAGCTTCAGCGGGAACTGGAGATATCGGTTGATCATCGCAATCTTCATGTTCTTGGCCGGGGCGTACGTCTCAGCGGTTCCGGATCAGCCGGTTTTTCCGGTTACCTGATGGTGTTGGATGATGTCAGCAGCCTGGCCGAAGCACAGAGGCATCGCGCCTGGGCGGAGGTAGCCCAGCGTCTAGCCCATGAGATCAAGAATCCCCTTACACCCATTAAACTTGCGGCAGAACGGCTGCAGCGCCGCTTCAGAAAAACGGCGGATAACACCGAAGTGTTTGATAGCTGTACTCACGCCATTATTACCCAGGTGGAGCGGTTGCAGCGCCTGATTGTCGACTTCTCCGATCTGGCTCGTATGCCGAAGCCGAAGCCGACCGCTGTACTGGCCAAAGAGCTGACAACGGATATGCGCGAACTCTACAGTGCCTATCCCCGTCTCCACGTAGAAGGATTTACCGATGATGTTGAGTGTTTCTGTGATGCGGATCAGATTCGTCAGGTGTTGATCAACCTGATGGATAATGCTCTGGCCGCGACGGAGGCGGCTAAAGCACCGGTCCATCTTTACGGC
Organism: Mariprofundaceae bacterium; assembly: GCA_050301755.1. Taxonomy (GTDB): domain Bacteria; phylum Pseudomonadota; class Zetaproteobacteria; order Mariprofundales; family Mariprofundaceae; genus WSZY01. Next base: position 29,677 of record JBNKZS010000020.1, on the reverse strand, counting down.
AGTCATGATGATCATATGGTTGAGTTTCATGTTCAGGATGGAGGCTCCGGAATATCCGATGATACTGCAGCCCATATCTTTGATGCCTACTTTTCGACCAAAGAGGACGGCTCGGGTTTGGGGCTGGCGATTGCCAAGCGGATCGCAGATGAGCATCAGGGTGAACTGCTGTTAATTTCCAATAGCCAGCCAACACACTTCTGCTTGCGCCTGCCTATCGAAGAACCCAGCATGGAGCCATCATGAGTGCACAAATCATGGTCGTCGATGACGAGCAGGCAATCCGTGAGTCCCTTCAAGGCCTCTTCGAGGATGAGGGCTACCTTGTCTCCTGCGCGGCTTCAGGCGAGGAGGCCGTAGCCCGTTTCCGCAAACAGCCGGCCGACTGCATTCTTCTTGATATCTGGATGCCCGGTATTGACGGGCTTGAAACGATGAGCCGTATTCTGCAGATGGACGAGAGTGTCCCTGTCATCATTATGTCCGGCCATGCCACCATCGATACCGCCGTACGAGCCACCCGTCAGGGGGCCTTTGATTTTGTCGAAAAACCCCTCTCTTCGGACAAGCTGCTGATCTTGCTTCGCAATGCGTTGGAAAAACGCAAACTGAAACAGGAAAATGTCGATCTTAAACAGAATATCCAGCAGAAAAGCCGTCATCAGCTGGTGGGAAAAAGCGCTGCAATTGAGGAGGCCCGGAAACTGGTGAAGCGGGTTGCCGCTACGGATGCGGCAGTCTTGATCCTCGGCGAGCACGGTACAGGCAAGGCTGTCGTGGCCCAGCAGATTCACCAGCTCTCCAAGCGGTCAGCAGCCCCTTTCATTGAGCTGAATACAGCCAGTATTCCGGACAGCCAGATGGATTCCGAACTGTTCGGTCATGAGAAGGGAGCGTTTCCGGGAGCTTTGCATGCCCAGCGGGGCCGCTTCGAAATCGCCAATGATGGGACGATCTTTTTTGATGAGATCGGTGAACTGAGCCTGGGCATGCAGGCCAAGGTGCTCAAGGCGATGCAGGAGAAAAAAATCCAGCGACTGGGCAATCCGAAACCGATCTCTGCCAACATCAGAATTCTCGGAGCAAGTGCTTTTGAACCGGACAAGCTTCTTCAGGAGAGCAAGCTGAGGGAAGATTTCTATTATCGTCTGAATGTGGTGACAATCCACCTGCCATCGCTTCGCGACCGCATTGAAGACCTGCCCCTGCTCATTGAAACCTTGGCTGAAGAGCAGGCTCAACTGCTGGGTGGTGATCCGGTCCGCTTTTCCGATGCGGCGATAGCACTGATGCAGGATTACCGCTGGGCAGGGAACATTCGTGAACTGCGCAACTATATCGAGCGCTGCCATATTCTTCAGCCCGGTGTTGAGATCACCCCTGAAACGATGCTGCCTCTCGACGCTGCATCTGCGCCAACGCAAGCTGGACAAACTCCGGACAGCAGCGTCTTCACCCACAGTTATCATAATGCGCGCGAAGCATTTGAGCGCAGTTATCTGCTACACTACCTCGAGCAGAGTGAGTGGAATATCAGTAAAACGGCCGCGGCCATCGGTATGGAACGAAGCCAGCTGCACCGTAAGATCAAAAGTTTTGGGCTCAATGCTCCGGAGAAGAAAGAGTGAATATATTGATTCTTGGGGCTGGTGAGGTCGGATTCCATATTGCCCAGCGACTGGCAACTGAGGGCAATGATGTGGTGGTGGTGGATAATGACGCTGAGCGCCTTCAACGCGTGGCCGATACCATGGATGTGCGCACCATTCTCGGACACGCCTCGCACCCCAGCGTCCTCCGTCTGGCAGGAGCTGAAAATGCCGAGCTGCTGATCGCTGCCACCACCAATGACGAGACCAATATGCTGGCCTGTCAGGTAGCTCACTCGCTATTCAAGGTGACCACCAAGATGGCCCGTGTCCGCGAGCCGGACTACGTCAACAGTACGGGGCTCTTCGGCCGTGATGAGCTGCCCATTGATCTGATTATCTCACCGGAGCGCGAGGCGGCAAAATCGATCGTGAAACGTTTTCAGGTTTCATCAGCTGTCGACGCACAGGACTTTGCTGATGGACGGGTCCAGTTGCTCGGTCTGCGCGTGCCGCCAAAAGGGATCCTGGCCGGCCTTGCATTGAACGAACTCAACGAAGTGATGGGGAGTATCAATACCTACATCGTAGCCCATGAGCATAACCAGCGTTGGAGTGTTCCGGAGGCCAATACCGTGTTGCTGGCTGGTGACAGTGTCTATATTGCCATGGCGCGTGAACAGGTGGATGCATTTCTCGAACATGTCGGCCACGAGACCACAGAGCAGAAAAATCGTAATGTGATGATTGTCGGCGGCGGTAATGTCGGATTCATCGTGGCACAGGAACTCGAGAGTCTCGGCGTCTCCATCAAGATCATTGAGTACAACCCTCAGCGTGCCGAGTGGCTGGCAGAGCAGTTGGATGAGAGTATTGTGATTCAGGGCGATGCGCTTGATCGTGAGCTGCTTGAAGAGGAAGCAATCGATGGCATGGACGATTTTCTCGCCCTTACCAATGATGACGAGACCAATATCCTCGGTAGCCTGATCGCTCAGAAGTACAATGTTCCTCATGTCGTAACACTGGTGAATCGGGCGATCTATACCGATCTGGTCCGTCAGATCGGTCTCGACATTACCGTCTCTCCGCGCTTTACCACGGCATCATCCATTTTGAGGCATGTCCGAAAGGGACGCATTCTCGGCATGTCACCATTGGGTGACGGTACGCTCGAAGTTCTGGAAGCCGTGGCTCTGGAGACATCCAACATTCTCAATACTCCGCTGAATGATCTGGAGTTGCCGCCTAACACCGTGATTGGTGCCATTGTACGCAATGACAAGGTGATCATTCCTGACGGCACAACAGAGATCCAGTCCAATGATCACGTTCTGCTGGTCACTCAGGGTACCTCTTTGCGTGCTGTCGAAAAGCTCTTTGAAGTTCATCTGGAATTTTTCTGATGATAATGAATGTTCCGATGATGCATGCGCATTCTATCCTCATATGCGCACATCGATGTGCGTCAATGGGCACAGGGCAAGATGCTCCTGTGCACATGGAGTAACAATTGCATCCCAAAGGTGTCGTCTGGACCCTAGGTATTCTTGTCGCTCTTTTCGGATGCGGCATGATGGCTCCAGCCCTTATTTCCCTTTACTACGCTTCAGGCCATGCTGACCATTTTATTCTTGCCGGCTGTCTCACTTCGGCTTTGGGACTGACCATGATGCGCTGGGCAGGCGGTGCTCCGGCCCGTCTGACCCACAAAGACGGCTTCCTTATTGTAGCCCTGGCATGGGTAGTCCTTTCACTGCTTGGTGCCATTCCTTTCTGGACAACCGGTGTCTGCAATACCGTCATTGACGGGCTCTTTGAATCCACTTCGGGGTTGACCACAACCGGTGCAACCATCCTGTCAGGCCTTGATTCGCTACCGCCCTCCATTCTCTTCTGGCGCTCCATGCAGGAGTGGCTCGGCGGTATGGGTATCATCGTGTTGGCTGTCGCCGTGATGCCTCTCCTCGGTGTGGGGGGGATGCAGCTGTTCCGGGCCGAGACTCCCGGACCGGTGAAAGACAAGCTGACCGCACGGGTGACTGAAACTGCCAAGGTGCTCTGGTATATCTATCTGGGGATGACAGCAATCACTGCCATCTCACTCTGGATTGCCGGCATGACCCTCTTTGATGCCGTAAATCATGCGATGTGTACCATCGCCATTGGCGGCTTCTCCACCCACGATGCCAGCATCGGTTATTACGAATCACAGACGATTCGAACGCTCATTATTATTTTTATGCTGATGGCGGGTGTAAACTTCACGCTCCACTTTGCCGCTCTGAAACGTGGTTTTTCGGTGCGCACCTATTTTCAGGATGATGAGTTCCGCACCTACATCAAGTGGGTCTCAGTGCTGATTGTTCTAGTTGGCTATCTGACGTTATCTTCTTCTACCGGCACTGTCGGAGAGGTTGTGTTCAACACCGTTGCCATTGCAACCACTACCGGCTTTGCTGTCAGTGATTATGCTGTCTGGCCACCGGGAACTGGACTGCTTCTGTTGGCAGCCATGTTTGTCGGAGCCTGTGCCGGTTCGACCGGTGGCGGTATGAAGGTGATCCGGGTCCTGCTGCTCTTCCGTCAGGGTATCCGGGAGATCCGACGCCTGATCCATCCTCATGCGGTTATCCATGTCAAGGTGGGGGACCAGAGCGTCTCCGGTCCCGTGGTTCAGGCTCTGTGGGGCTTCTTTGTTCTCTACATGGTCTGTTACAGTGTGATTGCCATTCTGTTGGCGATGACAGGCGTGGATATGATGACGGCCCTTTCCGCGACGGCAGCCTGCCTGACCAATACCGGTCCGGGTTTCGGTGATGTCGGGCCGGCTTCGAATTACGCATCGCTTCCTGATGCTGCCAAGAGTATTCTGATGTTCGGCATGGTGCTGGGACGCCTGGAGGTCTTCACCTTTTTCGTGCTTCTCATTCCTGAGTTCTGGCGCAAATAATTGTTTTTGACGAAGCAGGCTGCATCTTTTCGTTAAAGCGCTAGCTTGCGCCCCATGCAGAAAATATTGATTCATTTCGGCGAGCTTTCGCTAAAGGGTAAAAACAAGGGCGTGTTTGAGCGGCAGATGGGTACCAACCTGAAGCGCCTGCTCAAGCCGAAGAGGGTGACCCGTCAGTTCGGGCGCATGTTGCTTGATATGGAAGAGATCAGCGAAGCGACGCTCGAACGGCTGGCTTTGATTCCGGGCGTACGGAATTTTGCACCTGTTTACGTGGCCGAACCAACGCTGGATTCCATTCGTGAGATATCGCGTCAGGCAATCAGAGAGACGTTTGGAGATGTTTCCGGCAAGCGCTTCAGGCTTACTGCCCGGCGCAGTGACAAGCGTTTTCCCTTGACCAGCCCGGAGATCAATCTGCAGGTCGGCGGTTACCTGAAGGCCGAACTGGGCCTCGAAGTGAGTCTCAATAACCCTGAGATCACGGTTCATGTCGAAGTGACGAAGGACGAGGTCTATATCTATACCGACAAGCGTAACGGTATCGGTGGCCTACCGGTCGGATCATCCGGTAAAGGCGTCGTGCTCTTCTCGGGTGGAATCGACTCACCTGTGGCCGCTTACACAATGATGAAGCGCGGTATGGAGGTGGTGCTGGTACATCTCTACAACAGCACCATCAACCGTGATTTTGCCAAGATTCACGATCTGGCCAGGCAGCTTTCCAAATATCAGGGGCGCACCCAGCTGATCATGATCGACCTGGAAGAGTTTCAGCGCCATGCCATCGCCATGGTGCCGGATAGATACCGTATGATCATCTACAAACGCCAGATGATTCGTTCAGCCGGCAAGGTGGCCGAAGAGGTGAAGGGGCATGCATTGGTGACCGGCGACTCGCTTGGCCAGGTGGCAAGCCAGACGCTTGAGAACATTAATGCCATCTATGACGCCAGTCCGTTGCCTCTGCTTTCACCACTGATCGGTTATGACAAAGAGGAGATTATCCATTTGGCCCGACGCATCGGCACCTATGAGATCTCAATCGAAGAGTATTGTGATATCTGTTCTTTCCTTATTGCCAAGCATCCCGAGACACGCGGAAGAAAGGATGAGGTCACCAGGCTTGAATCGATGCTGCCTGTTGAAGGTCTGGAGTATCCGCGACAGGAGATTTTCTTCTATGGTGGTGAGGATGCGAGAGAGAGAAAAACGGCGGATCAGTAATCATCCAGTTCGCTGACAGCCTTCTGAACGCGATTCACGGGAATGCGGCACCTGAGCATCTCCGCCAAAGCAAAAACCGCCATGGCAGCAAGGATATGCTTGATCGTATGGCCACTGATCCACTGCTGCATGTCAAAGATCTCCCGATCTAAGAGTTCTGCTGCTTTGGCCAGCAGGTAAAGCAGCAGTATCCAGCCGAAACGACCGCCGCGGCTATAGCGTGACGGCATGAAAAAGAGCATGTAGAGAATCAGAATGACGGGAGCAAACTGCACCATCAGGTAGATGCGCAGGTCTCCGGCTCCGGCCAGTTCACTCTGATACCAGTGCCATATGCTGAAGAGCCCCAGAAGGATCAGTAGCGGGAGCAGTATAAACCCGGCTCTCCTGCTGATTCGTTCGCTGATCACAATCGAAAGAATCGAGCCGAACATGATGGTCATCGGCAACCGGTCCCAGACGAGGGTGAAGTTGTCCGGGGCGAGGTGGTAGTAGATAGAACCGAAGCAGGTAAGCCCGGAGGCAATAAAGAAGGTGGTGTAAGGGATGCCTTCACTCCTGCTTTCAAAGTGGGCACGTTCTCTGCCGTCCCGGGGATCGTAAAGAAGCTTCAGGCCGTAGATGGCCGCTGCAAGGAATAGCAGGTTAGAAGTGACATCAAGAAAATTGGGAATGCCGAGGATGGTGCGATTGTCGGCAAACCGGTGAAATTCTAGAGGCTGAGCGATAGGCGACACGAAAAAAAGCAGGGCTGAGGCGAAAAGAAGTAGCCCGAGCATGATGCGAATGTGCAGTTGGTTGCGTTCCTGATGGCTCATATCGGGCAATCTCTACAGGCGCCCTTTATCGGTTAAAGTGACTTGGCATACACTCATTGACGGTTACTTGTTCTTGCTCTTTTTCCCATGCTCGTATCGTACCACCCGGTTTCTGCCACCCTCCTTGGCATGGTAGAGCGCCAGATCAGCATGGTGAATGCACTCGGTGAGGCTATCACCCTCTCCGTTGAAGATATCCATACCGATCGACATGGTTTTGGTGAATGATCCGCTCGGTGTTTTGAAGACATGAGCCTCCAGATCAGCACGGATTCTCTCAGCTGTCTCGGACACTTTCTCCTCGAGTGCATCCATCAGAATGATGAGAAACTCTTCACCGCCCATGCGAATGATGTAGTCCGATTGCCTGACCGACTTGCCCATGATCTTGGCCATGGTAACCAGTACCTGATCACCCACCTGATGGCCATATGTGTCGTTGGTCTCCTTGAAGTGGTCAATATCGCACATCAGCAGCGCCACGCTGCTCTTTCGCCGTTCAATGGTAGCGATCAGGCGAACCTCAAACTCTTCAAGGAAACGCCTGTTAAAGAGGCCTGTCATGGGGTCCCTCAGTGTTGATTCATGCATGATCTTGTTGAGGCGCTTGGATTCGATCACCGGGGCTGCCTCAGTCAGGTAGGTGCGTACAGATGGAAGGACGGCAAGAACCGCCTCTCTTTCATCTCCGCTGTAGACTACTTGCAGAACACCGCCGACCTTGCCACCCATGATCAGTGGAACACAGAAATGGTAGAGATGCTTCTCAGGTTGCAGTTGATTGCCGGTGAAGGCCGGACAGATGTGTTTCTCGACAGTTGAGTCGATATCCTGAGCTGTCCTGCATGCCCTGCAGACGCTGTTGTCCACCTTGATCTCAAGGCTGCACCAGAGCTCCGTGTTTTCCGGAATTCCTTTGGAAAACACCAGCTGCATCTGGTGCTTATCCTGGTTAACCTCATACATGGAGAAGCGGTGGAGATGGAAGTGTCCTTCAAGAATATCGAAGATGCGGGAGTAGACGTCCTCCAGATTACGATCATCTTCAATGGTCTGTTTGAAGCGGGCCGCATCGACCATGCTTTTTACCGATTCGATGGTGCGCAGAAGAAGATTGCTGTTTGAACCGATATGCCGATAGACCTCCATCGATTCGACATGCGTGACGATTTCGCCGAAGCTCCGCTCCAGCGTCTGCATCAGCGTATTGGTCTCCTTAGCCATCTGTCCGAGCTCGTCATCACGCTGTTCATTCAGTCGACCGCTGAAATCGCCATTTTCGGCTTTTTCAACCACATCTCTCATCTTCTGGGTTGTGTCGACAATAGGCATGATCATTCGCCGCAGGGCAAAGCCGAGAAGAACGGAGAAGAACATGAGAAAGACAATCAGGGTATAAGCGGTGGCCATAGCATCAGTCCGCTGGGCGGTGAGATCGAGCTCAATATTGACCAGTCCCAAAAGCGTTCCTACCGGAACCTTATGGCACTGAAGGCATGACTGATCGGCATAGTAGGGGGTAATATACTCGTATTTCACCCCGTCCATGGTCTCAATCAGTTGTTCAATGGCAGATCCTTTCAGGATGGCTTCCCTTTCTGCGTCGTTAGGAGTGTGGTCTCCTTTGCCAAACTGGTCTTCAGTCGCTTTGGCGCGGACAATCCTGATTTCGTGAAGATCGGGGATATGGGTTTTGACATGTGCTTCCAGCTTTTCATGATCAAAACCACCCTGCATAAAGCTGATCAGCAGCTCGTTACGAGTCAGTTCCGAGGCCAGCTGGCCATGTTCGCGCTCATTGACTAGGGATGTGGCACGGAATGACAAAAACGAGATGGTAGCCAGAGAACCAGCCAGAGTCAGGGCTCCGGCTGCGACAAACAGCGATAATTTTGTTCTGATCTTCAAAGCGCCTCCTGATGACGGGTTGCCTTAGTCGATCTCAATATGATTCATGAACGTACCACTGAGTGTAGTCGAACTATCCGGAGAGTTCGAGTTTAAGCCGATATAAGTTCTTTTTATTTAATAGCATTTTAACCGTATGCAGTTACCCTGCACAAAATTTTGTAAGAGATGGCCTATTTGCTCTATAGCAATTCTGTTCGACAGGGTTAGGAGATCAAGCCTGCTGCTTATTAACCTTGGAGATTGAAGATGAGTGAAAACCAGAACAGTGAGATCGGCTTTGCCGATCTGAATTTATCTCAGCCGGTGCTTAAGGCGCTTGCAGATGTGGGCTATGAGAGTCCGTCGCCGATTCAGGCGCAAATCATCCCCTTTGTCACGGCCGGACGGGATGTGCTGGGCCAGGCCCAGACAGGGACAGGCAAGACAGCCGCTTTTGCTCTACCCATTCTCTCTAAAATCGATCTGGAGCAGCATGATCCTCAGGTGCTCGTATTGGCCCCGACGCGCGAACTGGCGATTCAGGTGGCCGAGGCTTTCCAGAAATACGCCCATCATATGAAGGGCTTCCATGTGCTGCCGATCTACGGTGGCCAGGATTACGGCATCCAGTTGCGTCAGCTCAAGCGCGGTACGCATGTGGTGGTCGGTACGCCAGGTCGTGTCATGGATCATATGCGCCGCGGCACGCTTCAACTTGATGGCCTCAAAACCCTGGTGCTCGATGAAGCTGACGAGATGCTGCGCATGGGCTTTATCGATGACGTGAAGTGGGTTCTGGAACAGACGCCTCCCACGCGCCAGATCGCACTCTTCTCCGCCACCATGCCGCCGGTGATCCGCAAAATTGCCGAGAAGCACCTGAACAACCCTGAGCAGGTCTCCATCGAATCCAAAACAACTACGGCTGTAACAATCCGTCAGCGTTACTGGACAGTCAGTGGCCGCAACAAGATGGATGTACTGACCCGTATCCTCGAGGCCGAACCGTTTGACGGTATGATTATCTTTGTGCGTACCAAGACGGCGACGGTTGAGGTGGCTGAGAAGCTGGAGGCGCGTGGTTATGCTGCCGCGGCTCTGAATGGTGATATTGCCCAGAAACAGCGGGAGCAGGTGGTCAACCGCCTGAAGAAAGGGCATCTGGATATCATTATCGCCACCGATGTGGCGGCACGTGGCCTGGATGTCGAGCGCATCAGCCATGTGATCAACTACGATGTCCCTCATGATACCGAATCCTACGTTCATCGCATCGGCAGAACCGGCCGTGCCGGACGCAGTGGTGAAGCCATTCTTTTTGTTGCTCCGCGCGAACAGAGGATGCTCAGTTCGATTGAGCGCGCTACACGTCAGAAGATCGAGAAGCTTGAGATGCCGACCACTGAAGATATCAATGACAAGCGCATTGCCGACTTTAAGCAGCGGATTACTGATACGCTGGCTGAAGAGAGCCTGGAACAGTTTGAGCAGATTGTTGAGCAGTATACCCAGGAGCATAATGTGCCTGCCATTGAGGTGGCAGCAGCACTGGCCCGCTTGGCACAGGGTGACAAGCCATTGCTGGTGAAGCATGCGGCACATGTGGAAGAGCGGGCGCCCAGACGCGAGTCACGTGATAGCAGGGGTGAAGGCCGTGATCGTCCACGCAGGGATGAGCGTTCTCGTGAGCGAGCGCCTCGCAGCGAGGGTGCAGAACCACAGAGGCGTGCGCCGAGAAGCACGCCGATGATGGATGAGAGCAGTATGCCAAAGCCCGAGCGAGGCATGGAGCGCTACCGCCTGGAAGTGGGCGATGCCCACGGCGTGAAGCCGGGCAATATTGTCGGCGCCATTGCCAACGAGATCGGCATTGAGAGTGAATTCATTAATCAGGTCAATATTCAGGATGGTTATACGACCGTTGACCTGCCTGAAGGGATGCCGAAACAGATATTCAACACATTGAAGAAGATTCGTGTGGCGGGCCGCGAGCTTAACGCTTCGAAGATTGAAGACGCAGGCTTCTCCGAGGGCGGCTATTCAGGCGGAAGGCGTGATGGGCGCAAGCCGATGCGTCGTTCCGAAGGTCGGGATGGCGGCCGGCCGACCGGGGGTCGCAAGTCTCGTGATAGCGCTGGCCGGGGTGGCAAAGCACGACCGGGCAAAGATAAGAAACGCACACGCAAGTAGTCGGGCTGTTTTTTCGGATGGGAATCGCATGTATATGCGGTTCCCATTTCTTTTATATGGTCTACAATCCTTCAAAGGGATGATGGAGGGGTTATGGAAAGGGACGATCAATATGGTGTTTGATTCCAAAGTGGCACTGCAGGGTATGGGGAATGACACTTCACTGTTGCATGAGACGCTTCAGGACTTTATCGATTATTACGGCGATGCCGGAGAGAAGATTCGTACAGCTGTAGTTGAAGGTCATCACCATGATGCCGAGATTCTTGCTCATACCATCAAAGGGCTCGGCGGCACCTTCGCCGCTCCGTATCTGCGGGATAGTGCTCTTGTTCTTGAGAGGGCCCTGCGCGGAGGGGAGCAGGAAGGGCTGGATCAGAAAGTGGACGATGTTGATCGGGCGATTGCCGAGATGGTTGGTGATATCGCCAGGTTTTTGAGAGCCTGATCCTACCTTTTTCGCGTGCGTCTCCTTTCTGTCGGTGAGAAGCCTCTTTTACGACCCGGATGCTTTGATTCCGGTATTTTGCCCCGTGCGTCCGGAACTAGGCATGATGGGGCCTGTCCGATCAGATCGGCACGCCCCATCTCTTTCAGTGCATCACGCAGCATAGGCCAGTTTTTCGGATCGTGATATCTCAAAAAGGCCTTATGCAGATCGCGCTGCCGTTTGCGCTTGGGCGTAAATAGAGGCCGGGATCGATCAGAAGGCTTGCGACTTATTTTGCCGAGCGGATTGCGCCCGGAGTGGAACATCGCCGTAGCCGTTGCCATCGGTGAAGGCAGGAAAGCCTGCACCTGATCCGGCTTGAAGTTATTAGCCTTAAGCCACAGTGCCAGGTTGAGCATGTCTTCATCGGTGGTGCCCGGGTGGGCGGCAATGAAGTAGGGGATCAGATACTGCTTTTTACCGGCCTTGGCCGAAAATTTATCAAACAGTTTTTTGAAGGCATCAAAGGTGCCGATGCCCGGTTTCATCATCTTTGACAGGGGGCCCTCTTCGGTGTGCTCCGGTGCAATCTTCAGGTAGCCGCCGACATGGTGGGTGACCAGCTCCTCAATATATTCAGGAGACTCTACGGCCAGATCGTAGCGCAGTCCCGAGGCGATAAAGAGCTTCCTGATCCCTTTGAGTTTCCGGGCGCGACGATAGAGGTGAATCAGTGGTGCATGGTCGGTATTGAGGTTTTTGCAGATGCCGGGATAGACGCACGATGGCTTGCGGCATGCCGCCTCAATCGCTTTGGCTTTGCAGGCCAGGCGGTACATGTTGGCCGTCGGCCCACCGAGGTCGGATATCGTGCCGGCAAAGCCCGGCGTCTTATCACGGATGTTCTCCACCTCGCGGATGATTGAATCCTCCGACCGGCTCTGGATGATGCGCCCCTCATGCTCGGTGATGGAGCAGAAGGTACAGCCGCCGAAACAACCGCGCATGATGTTGACCGATGTCTTGATCATCTCATAGGCGGGGATATGGGCTTTGCCGTAAGAGGAGTGCGGTTTGCGCGAATAGGGCAGATCAAACACCGCATCGATCTCGGGTGTCGTCAGCGGAATCGGTGGCGGGTTGAGCCAGACATCACGACTGCCATGGCGTTGAACCAGCGCCCGTGCATTGCCGGGGTTGGTCTCCAGATGCATCAGACGCGAGGCGTGGGCATAGAGCACCGGATCATCCTTCAGCTCTTCAAAAGATGGCAGTCGAATCACCGTATGTTCACGGTCGGTATGACTTATGTGCCGGTTCTGGTCCGGCCTCAGTTCGGCCGAGCAGTCTGGTCTGATGGCATAAGGGTCGGAGTGCGGGATGACCTTGCCGGGGGTGTCGACTTCGGTTGAGTCGATTTCGTACCAGCCTGATGGTACCTCATTACGCATAAAGGCGGTGCCACGAATATCTGTCATGGCTTTTACGGATTCGCCGTTGGCCAGGCGGGCTGCAATCTCAAGGATCTGTCTCTCGCCATTGCCGTAGACCAGCATATCGGCTTTTGAGTCCGGCAGAACGGAACGTTTAACCATGTCCGACCAGTAGTCGTAATGGGCAATGCGGCGCAGTGACGCCTCAATACTGCCGATGATCACCGGCACGCCCTTGAAGGCTTCGCGGCAGCGCTGGGCATAGACAGTGACGGCGCGATCAGGGCGTTTGCCTGCTTCACCATTGGGGGTGTAGGCATCGTTGGAGCGAATGCGGCGTTCCGAAGTGTAGTGGTTCACCATCGAATCCATATTGCCGGCCGTAACACCGAAAAAGAGGTTGGGTTTGCCAAGGGCCCGGAAGGCCTCTGCTGATTTCCAGTCCGGCTGGCTGATGATGCCGACACGGTAGCCCTGTGCCTCCAGCGCCCGCCCGATCACCGCCATGCCGAAGCTCGGGTGATCAATGTAGGCGTCACCGGTGACGATAATGATGTCGCAGCTATCCCACCCCAGAGCATCCATCTCCGCGCTACTCATCGGCAGTTCTGGAGCCACGCCAAAACTCTCAGCCCAAAACTTGGGATCGGAGAAAAGAGGTTCGGTTTTTTGCGAGAGAGACATATGCAAACTCTATCAGATAGAAAGACGATGTGTTGCCATTACGATCTTTAGGGTTGCAGCATCCCCCAATCCATTTAACGTGTAGATCATGTCCTCTCCCTATTCGTTTGAAATTGTCGTCATGCCTGAATATTTGCAGGAGCATTCGGAGCCCGAAGAGAATCGTTATGTTTTTGCCTATCATGTCCGCATCTGTAACACCGGCAGTATCGGCGCTCAATTGCTCAGCCGGCGGTGGCTGATCACGGATGGTAATGGCGATGCTGAAGAGGTTCAGGGTGAAGGTGTGGTGGGTGAACAGCCGCTGATTGCACCGGGTGGCGAGCATCAATACAGCAGTTTTTGCGTGCTTGATACCCCGGTCGGCATGATGCAGGGCAGTTATCATATGGTTGCCGATGACGGCTACTCATTCGATGCCGAGATACCGCCTTTCACGCTGGCAGTACCGGGAAGTCTGAATTAACGCTATTGGGTAATATCATTTAATTGTTTCGTTCTGTTGACCTATTGATCTATAGTCATTTTAGAGGAACACATATGCAGGCTGAGAATCAACCCACCGATAGCGGAAATGCTCTCTTGGGACATCGTCTTGGTGATATGTCTGATATCACCTTTGAAGAGGCATTGCAGGCAAAGCAGGCTCTGTTGCGCCTGGCCAGCCCTACCGCACATCAACTGGCCGCTCTTGCTGAACGTTTTTCTCTGGATGACCTGCATCTCAAGGATATCCGTAACCCGATTCACCCCCCCTCCTTCAGTCGTGTCAAAAGTGATGTCCTGCATATCATTCTCCGCTTTCCGGTTGAGCGTGAGACAGAGGAGGAGGCCAGCGAAGTCTCCAGTGTATCCATTCTTGCAGATAGCGACTTGTGTGTATTGATCTGGCCAGGAAAACGGTATCACCGTTTCACGCACCATGATCTGGCCGGGCTGGATGTCGATGAGTGTGTGTCGAAAATCATCCATATACTGGTCGATCACCTTCTGGCGCGTGTCTACGTACTGCGAGAAGATATGGAGGAGTTTGAAGATGAGTGCCTGGCCGATGTCGGCAAGGCCGACCTCAATGGTCTGCTGCAGATGCGCAAGGAGCTTTCCTCACTGGCGCGCCTGGCACGAACCAATGGCATCGCTATTGAGAGGCTTCGACTTGATCCCGCCTATAAGGAGAATTTACGATTGGCGGATGCATATGAGCATATGCATCGTGCCGCATCGATTGCTGAATCCAGAGCTGAGCACGCCCTCAATGTTATGCAGGCGGTACAGTCACTGCTCAGTCAGCGACTCAATGATGTGATGAAGTTTATTGCGGTGATTACCGTGATCATGACACCGATGGGTATCATTGCCGGTATCTTCGGCATGAACTTTACCAATATGGAGATTCTCTCTCATCCTCACGGGTTTGCTCTCTCTATCTGGGGCATGGTGGTAATGGGGCTTGGCTTCGCCCTCTTCTTCAAAATCAGGAAATGGTGGTAAATAGTTGAAACTTTTTATGCTTGCTAAATCGTTCCGCGAAGATTGAAAGGTATTACTTTGGCTGAACTAATAGAGGACATGCGCTGATGAATGATTTTTTGAACCATTCTGATGGTTGGCTTGCTTATATATCACGAGGTGATTTTTGGTGGCAGTTGGCAATTTTAGGAATTGCGATTTCGGTTGCCTATACCATCCGCTCCTTTATGAAGAGGCTCGGTGACCAATCCGATGAGGAGCGAAGTCGGTTGCTCAGGCTGTCGATGAAGGGGCTTGATCGTATCCAGTTCCCTATTTCCATGCTCATGGTAACGCTGGTCGGAGAGTCGATTCTAAGGCACCTCAGTGTTGATGCTGCCATATTGACTGTGGCGACACCGCTCCTTCTCTCATTGGCTGCGATTCGTATCTCCATCTATATTGTTCGGAAAGTGTTTGCACCGAGTCCTCTGGTGAAGGCTTGGGAAGGTATTATTTCAGGGCTTGTTTGGATGGTGGTAGCGCTTCATCTGTTGGGTTGGCTACCAAGCGTTCTCTTGGCACTAGATGGTCTTGCCTTCGCGCTTGGCGAAAGTCGCATCTCTCTGTTGTTGGTGCTTAAGCTGCTCATTACCGTCGTCTTTTTTTGGATTCTGGCGATAGGGCTTTCAAACTTCATCGAACAGAGATTGAAAAATTTTGAGCATTTCAGCCTTAGTGCAAGAGTGGCGCTGGCAAAGACCAGTAAATTTCTGCTCATCGGTATTGCAATATTTGTTGCGCTTGATGCTGCCGGTGTCGATCTGACCGCCCTGGCTGTATTCAGTGGCGCCGTGGGTGTCGGTATCGGATTCGGACTGCAGCGCATCTCCAGCAATTTTATCAGTGGCTTCATTCTTCTTTTTGACCGGTCGATCAAGCCGGGTGATGTTATTACGATTCGCGATAAGTTCGGATGGGTTCAGGAGCTGTGTGCCCGATATATCGTTGTTCGAGACAGGGATGGTGTGGAGACATTGATTCCCAATGAGAATCTGGTGACCTCCGAAGTGATTAACTGGAGTTATTCGGATGAGGCTGTCCGCATGAAGCTCAGGATTCAGATCAGTTATAATGATGACCCTGAGGAGGCGATGGCGCTTATGTTGGCCTGTGCCAAGGCTTCTCCACGAGTGCTTGATGAGCCCGCACCGCTGACACGTCTGATGGAGTTTGGTGATAATGGGATTTCACTTGAGCTGCGTATCTGGATTCGAGACCCGGAAAATGGTTTGGGCGGTGTCCGTTCCGAGGTCAATCTGGCAATGTGGAAAGCGTTCAAAAAAGCGGGCATTACCATTCCATTTCCGCAACGGGATATTCATATCAAAGAGGCTAGTGTCATGCCGGTCAAGCAGGGGAAGTAATATGGGTCTGATCATGTTGGGTTGGCGCGAGTGGGTATCACTGCCTGAGCTTGGAATCCGGAGTATCAAGGCAAAGGTGGATACGGGCGCGCGCACTTCCGCACTGCACACCTTCAAGCTGGGGCTGTTCAGTGAGGATGGAATCGCCAAGGTGCGTTTCAGTATTCATCCCTATCAGCATGACCTCTCCGTGGTGCGGGAGTGTGTGGCCAGTCTTGTCGATGAGCGCAATGTGACCGACTCCGGTGGTCACACCGAGCTACGCCCTGTAATCTCCACCCCTGTTTGTCTGGGCGGAATCACCAAGCATATCGAGATAACGCTGACCAATCGGGAAAATATGAAATTCAGGATGTTGCTGGGCCGAACCGCCATGTATGGCGATTTTAGTGTCGATCCGGCCGGCTCTTACCTGTTAGGCAAGCCGAAAGATGTAGAGATTGAAAAAGGATCACTGTTATGAAAATCGCCATTATGTCGCGCAATTCGAAACTCTATTCAACCAGGCGTCTGGTTGAGGCTGCGAAAGAGCGCGGACATGAGGTGCAGGTTTTCGATCACCTGCGCTGCTATATGAACATTACCTCAATGCGACCGTCGATTCATTATAAGGGCGAAAAACTGGAAGGTCTTGATGCGGTGATTCCGCGTATCGGTGCTTCTGTCACCTTTTATGGTACGGCCGTACTTCGCCAGTTCGAGATGATGGGCGTCTATCCGCTCAATGAGTCGGTCGCCATCTCCCGCTCTCGGGATAAGTTGCGTTCGGTGCAGCTGCTGGCACGAAAGGGGATCGGGCTTCCGGTCACCGGATTCGCCCGCAATCCGGATGACATCGGCGATCTCCTCAATTCGGTCGGCGGCGAGCAGTTTGTCATCAAGCTGCTCGAAGGCACACAGGGCATCGGCGTGGTGCTGGCTGAAAACAAAAAGGCAGCCGAGAGTGTGATTGAAGCCTTCTTCGGTCTGAATGCCAATATTCTTGTGCAGGAGTTTATCAAGGAGGCCGGCGGTGCCGACATCCGCTGCCTTGTGGTGGATGGTAAGGTGGTGGCGGCAATGAAGCGTCAGGGTAAAGAGGGCGAATTCCGTTCCAATCTGCACCGCGGCGGAAGTGCCGAGGTTGTACGTATCACGCCTGAGGAGCGCTCGACTGCGGTGCGTGCGGCAGCCATCATGGGATTGAATGTGGCCGGTGTCGATCTGCTCAGGTCCAATCACGGTCCAGTTGTGATGGAGGTGAACTCTTCGCCGGGTCTTGAAGGGATAGAGCGGGCAACAGGAAAGGATGTCGCAGGCATGATCATCCAGTGCATTGAAAAGCATGCCAAGTCAGGACGTACAGGAACCCGAGGCAAGGGATGAACCGGACGCTGCTGATCGCCGGCAAAGAGATCAAGCCGGGGAGTCGGGAGATTATTGATTTCCCGCTGCCTCCGCTCTCTACGCACTCCGACCTGCATATGCCGATCCATGTGATGCATGGCAAGAAGAGCGGCCCCTGCCTGCTGGTCTGCGCGGCACTGCATGGTGATGAGATCAACGGTATCGAAATTATCCGGCGCCTCACTGGCCTTAAGCGGCTATCAGCCTTGCGCGGCACGCTGATAGCCGTTCCGATCGTCAATATTTACGGTTTTATTCATATGAGCAGATACCTGCCGGATCGTCGTGACCTCAATCGCTCGTTCCCCGGTTCTGAAAAGGGATCGCTGGCAGCACGCCTGGCAAATCTCTTCATGCAGGAGATCGTTGCTAAAGCCACACATGGTATTGACCTGCATACCGCCGCGATTCATCGTGACAACTTTCCCCAGATTCGAGGTAATCTGGATGATGAAGAGACGCTCAGGCTTGCTGAGGCATTTCGGGCACCCTTGATTATCGATGCGGCACTCCGGCCCGGCACCATCCGCGAAGCAGCCGTGGCAAAAGGCATTCCGTGGCTGGTTTATGAGGCCGGAGAGGCACTGCGTTTTGATGAAGTCAGCATTCGTGCCGGTGTTCGCGGCGTGGTCAGTGTCATGCGTGAACTGGGGATGCTGCGCCCTCAGAAGAGCAAAACCACGATGGTGCCACGTATCGTGAAGTCGAACTTCTGGATTCGTGCCCCCCAGAGCGGGATTTTAAGATTGACCGTCAAGCTGGGGGAGTGTGTCAGTCAGGGCGATCTGCTGGGTTATGTGGCCGACCCATACGGTGGTAATGAGGCGCAGATTATTGCACCGAACACCGGTATTATTATCGGACGCACCAACCTGCCACTGGTTCACGAGGGTGATGCCCTGGTCCACCTGGCCCGTTTTCACCATACTGGCAATGCCTCCGATGCAGTCGACCAGTTCCAGTCGGAACTCGATCCGGTTGAGATGGAGAGCCTGTCGGGGTCTGAGCCGATCGTTTGAACGGAATTGCTACAGGTGTCGAAGGGTTGGGCCTACATAGAGCTGTTGAGGCCGCCCGATGGCGCTCTCTCTGTCCTCTTTCAGTTCCAGCCAGTGGCTGGCCCAGCCAGCCGTGCGGGCAACAGCAAAGAGCGCGGTAAACATCCGGCTGGGGAAACCCATCGCCTTGAGCAGGATGCCCGAGTAGAAGTCGACATTCGGATAGAGCCTCTTCTCGATAAAGTATTCGTCCTGCAGTGCATGGCGTTCCAGTTCCAATGCCACCATCATCAGAGGGTCATTCTCCATCTTCAGATGACGCAGTACCGATTTGGTGGTGTCGCGGATGATAGAGGCGCGCGGATCGAGGTTCTTGTAGATGCGATGTCCGAATCCCATCAGGCGGAATGGGTCATTCCGATCCTTGGCCCGTTCCAGTGCTTGCGGGATGTTTTCGGGTGTGCCGATATCTTCAAGCATCTTCAGTACCGCCTCATTGGCGCCGCCGTGTGCCGGTCCCCATAGTGTGGCAATACCTGCGGCTACACAGGCGAAAGGGTTGGCGCCGGAAGAGCCCGCCATACGCACCGTGGAGGTCGAGGCATTCTGTTCATGATCGGCATGAAGGATCAGCAGCAGGTCCATCGCTTTGGCCAGTACAGGGTCGACGATGTAAGGCGTGTTCGGCTTGCCGAAAAGCATCTGCAGGAAGTTGCTGGAGTAGTCGAGGCTGTTGTTCGGATAACGGAACGGGCGTCCGATACTGTAGGTGTAGGAGGCGGCCGCAATGGTCGGCATCTTGGCAAAGAGACGAATGGCCGCCTTGAATCGCTGCTCCGGGATATTGTAGTCCTGCAGATCCTGATAAAAGGCTGACAGTGCACCGACCACGCCCACCATCACAGCCATCGGGTGCGCATCGCGGCGGAAGCCGTGGTAGAAACTCAATACCTGATCGTGAAGAAGATTGTGATCGTGAACCGACTCGGTGAAGGCGGTCAGTTCGCGGCTGTTCGGTAGTTCCCCGAACATCAGCAGATAGCTGACTTCGGTGAAGGTGCTGTGCTTGGCCAGCTCCTCAATCGGATAACCGCGATAGCGCAGAATGCCGTTGGCACCATCAATATAGGTGATGGCACTTTTGCATGATGCGGTGGAGCGGAATCCGGGATCGTAGGTGAGCATGCCCTGTTCGCTGTAGAGTTTGCGTACATCGACAGCATTCGGCCCTTCTGTGCCATGCAGGATGTCCAGCTCTTTTGCATCGCCTCCTTTAACGGTGAAGCAGGCTGAGTCGATGCTGGAAGATGGTCTCTGTTTCATGTTCACCCTCTCTGGAGAATGGCTTTGAATAATGATAAGCCGCAACCGGGAGCCAAAATATTCTCCCGGTTGCGGTAGAGGAGTGAAATGTCGTGCTTAGTGTGCCGGCTCCCGGCTCTCTTCCTCCTCTGGATCATAGGAGTCAGCATCCTCCATATGGTCTGGTTCGTCGGAGATCCACTCTTCCTGATCCATCTCCTGCTCGAACTGCTGATCTGTCTCCGCCCCAGCGTCACTCGCCACTTCCGGGTAGCTCTCTTCGGCATGGGCGTAGATGCCGATGGATGCTGGTGCAAAAGTCAGCGTTGCGGCCAGTAGAGCCATCCATAGATATCGTTTCATGTTTGTTACCCTTTCCTCAAAAATGGTTTTCGGATCAGTGTTTGAATTCGGGGAAGTCGTTTTCCCAGTCATCATAACTTTCCCAGTCAAAATCTTCGTCATCTTCATCGAGATTCTTGTGAAATCTCCTTCTCTTTTCGCGAGTCATATCTTTACCGGAGAGAAGCTCTTCGTGTGCCTTTTTCCGCGCTTTCATACATCCTCCAAGCGTATAAATAATTGGAAAATCAACCGTGTCACTTTTCGTGACGGGAGGACTCTCAAGTCTCTGGTGCTTGCGAGTAAATCAAATTATTATCGTCACGGTGATCACAATTATTTGAGGCGCTTATGCATATCGATCTGATCAAAACATTCATTCAGGTGGCAAAAGCGCGTCACTTCCGCAAGGCATCGGATCAGCTCTATATCACCCAGTCAGCTGTCAGCGCCCGCATCAAGCAGCTGGAACAGACATTGGGTGTAAAACTCTTTGATCGTAACAAGCATGGTGTCTCCCTGACGCCTGCCGGTGTCCGCTTTCTTGGACATGCCGAGCGGCTTATGAAGACGTGGAACCGGGCATGTCACGAAGTGATACTTCCGGAGCAGATCGAGTCTTCTCTGGTCGTTGGGGCTACCGACACTATCTGGTCCGTTTTTCTAACCGACTGGATGGTAGACATACAGAATAAGCAACCCGATCTGGCCCTTTGGGCAGAGCTGCATACCGCCAAAACCCTTCTTCCCAGCCTGATGGAGGGAATGCTGGATATCGCCGTGATGTTTGATGTGCCGGCACTACCCGGGGTCCAGGTGCAGGAGCTTCCTCCCATCGATTTTGTCATGGTCTCAAGTCGATCGGGGTTGAGTTCGGATAAGGTGCTGGAGGCAGGTTTTATCTCTGTCGACTGGGGCGAAGCCTTTGCTGCCACATTTGCCCAGTATTTTGAGCGTCAGGTTGTTACGACAAGGCATACCAGTGTGGGCGGAGTGGCTCTTGATCTTTTACTCAAGTCCGGCGGTAGTGCTTATTTACCTGAGCAGATGGTGAAGAGTTCAATAGGTCAGGGAGCGCTTTATCCTGTAGATGATGTTCCAACGATTAAGCGGCCTGTTTATGCTGTCTGTAAAACAGGGTATAGCGAAATCATTGATGAGAGTGTCGACTCGTTGGCGCGGTTCCTGGAGGGATAAGGCCCCATTTTCCTTTCAATCTGTGTGACTACTCTTCGCTTTTTTGCCGGCCACCTTCAATGACTTATTCATGTTGCATCGTTACCATGCGCCGATGTTGACATTTACCTGGATCTTTCTTGCCGCTGTAGCACTCCATTTTGCCATCGAGGCATGGCTTGAGGTTCGGCATGGCAAACATATCACCGCGCATCGCGATGTTGTGCCGGAGCGTTTTGCCGAGAGCATCTCGCTTGAGGCGCACCGGAAAGCTGCCGACTACACGCTGGCGAAGCTGCGTGTTTCCAAATGGAGCGAGCTCTACGGCTTGGCGCTGCTGCTGATCTGGACGCTGGGCGGTGGCCTGGCATGGCTGGACGGTGCGATTGCCGGATTCGACCTCTCGCCACTCTGGCACGGGAGTATTTTCCTGATCGCTTTTGTGCTGATCGGTTCGCTGCTCGACCTGCCATTCTCGATTTACAAAACCTTCGTTACCGAGGCCCGTTTCGGCTTTAATCGTATGACAGCGAAACTGTTCGTCGTCGACATGGTCAAGGGAATGGCGCTGATGCTTCTGATCGGCGCACCCATTGCCGCCGTCATTCTCTGGTTGATGGCATCGGCCGGAAGCCTCTGGTGGGCTTGGGCCTGGGCTTTTTGGACCGGCTTCTCCATCTTCATGATGTGGGCTTACCCGACACTGATTGCACCGCTGTTCAACAAATTCGAACCGATGGAAGAGGGTGAAACCAAGTCGGCCATTGAGGCGCTGCTCGCCCGTTGCGGTTTCGAGAGCAAAGGCCTGTTTGTCATGGATGGCTCCAGACGTTCCAGTCATGGTAATGCCTATTTTACCGGTTTCGGAAAATCCAAGCGCATTGTCTTTTTTGATACGCTGTTGAAGCAGCTCTCTGCGCGCGAGACCGAAGCGGTGCTGGCGCACGAACTCGGCCATTTCAAGCACGGCCATATCAAAAAGCGGATGGTAATCATGTTTGCCACATCGCTGGCCGGTTTTGCCCTGCTGGGCTGGCTTGCCGGCCAGCTCTGGTTCTACCAGGCACTCGGTGTGCCGGAAGCCTCTAACCATACCTTGCTGATTCTCTTCATGCTGGCACTGCCTCACTTTCTTTTCTGGCTGGCACCTCTCGGGAGCTGGTTTTCACGCAAGCATGAGTTCGAGGCCGATGCCTATGCCGCCGGGCATGCCGATGCCACCGATCTGATCTCGGCGCTGGTGAAGATGTACGAGGATAACGCCTCGACACTGACACCCGATCCACTGCACTCGGCCTGGCACGATTCACACCCGCCGGCACCGGTGCGGGTGGCCCACCTTGAAACATTGATGAAGAGGACATCATGACCAAATCTGTTGAACTACTCTCTCCTGCCGGAACCATCCGCAACATGCGCTATGCATTTGCCTTCGGTGCCGACGCCGTTTATGCCGGGCAGCCGCGCTACTCACTTCGTGTACGAAATAACGATTTCCAGCTCGATAACCTGAAAACCGGTATCGATGAGGCGCATGCGCAGGGCAGGAAATTCTTTGTTGCCAGCAACCTGTTGCCGCACAACAACAAGCTCAAACGCTATCTTGAACATATGGAGCCGGTGATCGAGATGAAGCCGGATGCCCTGATTATGGCCGATCCCGGACTGATCTCGATGGTGCGCGAGAAGTGGCCAGAGATGCCGATTCATCTCTCCGTACAGGCGAACACAATGAACTGGCAGGCGGTGAAGTTCTGGAAGTCGGTAGGTTTGAGCCGAGTCATCCTGTCTCGTGAACTGTCACTCGATGAGGTGGAGGAGATTCGTCAGCAATGCCCTGATATGGAGCTGGAGGTCTTCGTGCACGGCGCACTCTGCATGGCCTACTCCGGTCGCTGTTTGCTCTCCGGATACTTTAATCATCGTGATGCCAATCAGGGATCATGCACCAACGCCTGTCGCTGGAAATATGGTATGGAGGGTGCCGGTGAGGATGTCAGTGGCGATGTGCTGAAGATGGAGGAGCTGCAGGCGCTTAGCCCTGCACCATTCTCCAGCTGCGGTGACCTGCCGCGCCATCCGCTCGCCGATGAGGTCTATCTGCTCACGGAAGAGGGGAGGCCGGGAGAACAGATGCCGGTCTTCGAGGATGAGCACGGAACCTACATCATGAACTCGAAGGATCTGCGAGCTATCGAGCATGTCGAACGGTTGGTGAAGATCGGGGTCGACTCACTGAAAATCGAAGGGCGTACCAAGTCGCACTACTACGTGGCACGGACCGCCCAGCTCTACCGGCAGGCGATTGATGATGCGCTGGCAGGCCGTGAATTCGATTGGTCGCTGATGCGCAAGCTCGATGGTCTGGCCAGCCGCGGTTATACCGATGGATTTTATCAGCGTCGTCATACTGCCGCCCATCAGAACTATGAGCAGGGGGCATCGCTGCTCTTCAACCAGCGTTTTGTCGGCGAGGTGATCGCCTACGATAAGGAGAGTGGTGAAGCTGAGATTCTGGTGAAGAACAAGTTCTCCGTCGGCGATTCGATTGAGCTGATTGATCCGGTCGGCAATCACACCTTTATTGTCGATCAGATGCAGCAGGCTGAAACCGGAGTCGCCATGAGCGTGGCGCCGGGCAGTGGTCACCGGGTTAAAATCAAACTTCCGGTTGAACCATCGATCTATGCGCTGCTGGCAAAAAATATCGCACCCGAGGAAGAGCAGGCAGTAGCCTGACCTTTTGAGCCGGTGAGTATGCTGCTGCCATCCATTGCCGTGATCACAGGATTTGTGATGCTGGCATGGAGTGCCGATCGCTTTGTCGATGGTGCCGCTTCGATCGCCCGCCATCTTCATGTCTCTCCGATGATTATCGGATTGACCATTGTCAGTCTCTGCACCTCGTTTCCTGAGATGGTGGTGGCAGCTATTGCCGCCTGGGATGGCAATAGCGACCTTGGCATCGGCAATGCGCTCGGATCCAATATCGCCAATATCGGCATGGTGCTTGGCATCACCGCTCTGGTGACGCCGTTGACCGTACGCTCGCTGACCCTGAAGCGCGAGCTTCCGGTTCTTTTTATTGTCATGTTGCTGGCACTTGCTCTGATGCTTGATGGCGAGCTGGGCAGAATGGATGGTGCTGTTCTAGTTGCCGGGTTGGTCGCCATGCTTTGGTGGCTTACCCAGCTTGGTATGCAGGATCGTCATGATCCACTGGAGCGGGAGTATTCCCAGGAGATTCCCGCGGATATGACCATGGCCGTGTCGGTCGCCTGGTTTGTGGCCGGTCTTATTCTGCTGTTGGCCAGTTCCCGCCTGGTGGTCTGGGGATCAGTCGAGATCGCCCATTTTTTCGGCATCAGCGACCTTGTCATCGGCCTGACCATTATCGCCATCGGTACCAGTCTACCCGAACTGATGGCTTCCATCATGAGTGTGAAGAAGGGTGAGGATGATATGGCTATCGGCAATGTGATCGGTTCCAACATGTTCAATATCCTTGCCGTGCTAAGTATGCCTGCCCTGCTTGCACCGCAGCCGTTTGCACCCGAGGCGTTGAGTCGTGATTTTCCGATCATGGTCGGATTTTCGATTCTGTTGCTGGTGATGGGGCGAGGTTTCCGGAACCGCGGCAAATTCGGTCGTGTTGATGGCGCTATTCTCACGGTCGGTTTCTTTACCTATCTCTTCCTTCTCTATCTCCGGAGTTGATTGATTCCTCTGCAAGCGCCTGATCGTGCCTTGCTTGTAGCCCATTCATACAGTATCACCCATGAATGGGCGGGAAGAGATGCCGATTTCAGTCTAGACTCGTTAAATGATAGCAGGCGATTCGAAGTCTCCGGTTCAGGTCTATGTCGGTGCAGCACTTGCCCGTTACGGTTTCGGCGAGGGGCATCCGTTCGGTCCGGACCGAATGGATGCATTCTGGAATGAGGCGAAACGGCAGGGGCTGGATCGCAGGGTTGCCATCGCCGATCCTGAAGAGGCGATGGGGGAGTTGATTCACCGTTTCCATACCACGAACTATATCGAGCGGGTCAAGACACTCTCTCTTACCGGTGTGGGTTTTCTCGATGATGGCGACACCCCTGCCTTTAAAGGGGTCTATGAGGCAGCGGCCACAGTGGTCGGATCAGGGCTGGCGGCGGTCGAAACGGTGATGCGCGGTGACCACCCCAGATGTTTCATTCCCATTGCCGGTCTGCATCACGCTCGCCGGGATATGGCTGCAGGATTCTGTGTGTTCAACGATGCAGGTGTTTTGATTGAAGTGCTGCGATTGATTCACGGTGTGAAATGTATCGCCTATGTCGATATCGATGCCCACCATGGCGACGGCGTATTCTATGCCTTCGAGTCCGATCCTGACCTGTCGATTGTCGATATCCATGAAGACGGGCGTTATCTCTATCCAGGCAGCGGCCATGCCGACGAAACCGGGATGGGAGCGGCAGCGGGAACCAAGCTGAATCTGCCGCTTATGCCGGGCGCCGGCGACGCCGAGTTTCATCGGGTATGGCCTTCGGCTGAGGCTCATATCCGGGCGGCAAAACCGGAGATAATCATTTTCCAGTGCGGTGCCGATTCCATTGCTGGCGATCCGATCACGCATATGCGTTTTACCCCTGCAGCACATGCACATGCGGCAGCATCACTGTGCGATATCGCTGATGAGCTTTGTCAGGGGCGCCTCATTGCACTGGGTGGTGGTGGCTACAATCGACGGAATCTTGCTTCCGCATGGAGCGCGGTGGTCTCATCGTTGTTTTAACGCATGATCCCGGCCGATACCGGGCATTTCTTTGTTTTTGTTAAGTATGTTTCCTGCTCACCGATAGATAAATAAAAGGAGGGTAAGTGAAAGAGAAGCGGCGACCTGTAGCGGATAACCTATCCACAAAACCGTGGCGTATCATGATAAAAGTGATGCTGACTATTATCGTGGCGGAAGCCATTATCATGGAGTTGTTTGAATTGGTTCCCATGCCTGAACTCAACAACTACCAACTGGCTGCGCTTGACGCCCTTCTTCTCGGTATTTCCGTTGCTCCTGCATTGTACTATTTATTGTTGCTTCCATTGCAGCGAAAATCACTTAGTGAACAGCAAACAGAATTTGTCATGTACGATGTTCTTACGGGTCTTCCCCGGAGAGAGTTGTTCCGAGAACTGGTTGAACATGAAATAAGCGTGGCTAGAAGAGAGCCATATTGTGCGGCCATGATCGTGATTGACCCAAGTCGCCTGTCCGGAATCAACCAGACATTCGGATACAAGGTCGGCGATGAGTTGCTTTGCCAATTGGCCGCCCGTATCCAGTCGACGGTCAGGGCCTCTGACATCGTTTCCAGATTGAGCGGTGACGAATTTGGCGTTCTGCTACCGGACACGGATATCAATCACGTCGATTTCATTGTGGATAAAATAAGTTATGCACTTGATAAGCCTTTTGAGGTTGATGATATCCAGCTGGATATATCAACTGCGATGGGCATATCGCTCTTCCCCGACCATGCAGATAGCGCCGGCGATCTTATCCGGCGAGCAAACATGGCAAGAAACAGGGCGAAGAAGGAGAAATCAGACTATACGATTTATGACATTCAGGATGAATCGGCATCTCATAAACGTCTGGTTATGTTTGGACAACTACGCAATGCCATCAAGGAAAACAGGTTGGAGCTCTACTATCAGCCAAAAGTGTTTCTGAGTGATCAGAAGGTGTCCGGTGTCGAGGCACTGGTTCGCTGGGGCGGAGAGCATGGTCAGTCGCCAGCCGTTTTTATCCCTCTGGCTGAAAAAACGGGATTGATTAAGCAAATCACCCGATGGGTGTTTAAAGCGGCTGTAGACCAGTGTGATGCGTGGAGGCAGTTGGGAATGCTTACCCCTGTTTCCATTAACGTCTCCTCTCGAAATCTATATGACACCGAATTAATCGGTTATTTCATTCAGTATGTTGAAGAGAAATCACTGCCCTATTCACTGATAACCATTGAAGTTACCGAGAGCGCCATCATGAGTCATCCCGAGTCGGCTATTGAGGTGCTGTCTCAGCTGAGAGATGTTGGCTTCAAGATCTCTATTGATGATTTTGGTACCGGCTACTCTTCTCTCGCATACCTTAAGCATATTCCGGCAACGGAACTGAAAATTGATCAGAGCTTTATTGCAAATATTCTGTCTGACAAGAGAGATGAAGTTCTGGTTGCTTCAACCATCACCCTTGCCAAAAAGTTAGGACTTCAGGTGGTTGTAGAGGGTGTGGAAACTGAAGAGGTGCTTAAGAAGCTTCAGTTGTTGGAGTGCGATATTGCGCAGGGCTATTTCTATAGCAAGCCACTGGACTCTGCTGCATTTACCGAATGGCAGCAGCAATGGAATCTAAGCAAGGGTCACGCCTCATTACTTAAAATCGTGAAGTAGATATAGGTTCAGCATCGAACCATAAAGTCTGAAATTGTAAGCGGGTGTTTTTGAGCGAGAGAAAATGTTCGGCACCCTTTATGCGATCACAATCTCCAGCAGCATGACGGCGAGGCTGCCGGAGGTGAGATTACATAGCTATAACCGATTGATAATACAAAGAAAAACCTATTTTTTCCGGAAGTTCTCTGCTTTATGCACGGGAAGATATTGCCGTGCAGATGCACAACAGAGGGAAAATGTTTCCGGTGGTCGGTGATACATGGGTGGAGCTTATGCATTGATATGGGGCTGATATGCAACTGACGATGGCGATGGGGCTGAAATACGAGCCCGGAGCTGGTATGTCGCTGCTGACCGATTTCAAACACGGTCAGGAGAACGGTACCGCTCGGCCTGAAAACAGTGCACTGGAGCCCGCCGCCGGGGTGATTGATGTTGAAGCCATTGAGGTTCGTGATGGAAAGGTGGTTGCGCCGGGAAAGGCCCGCCATTTCGATTATCTCGTTTATAACCTTCGTGCCGGAGTTGTGGCGCTGCCGTTGATCGGATCGCAGCTGGACAGGGTGGTCTGAGTGATCCGATCCGACTGTACGTTTCCTTGGTACTTCGCATGATCGAATGGTCTATACTCGGAATAGTATTCAAGAGCTTAAAGAGATGATGGAGGTTGAGTAGATCATGAAAGCGATCACAAAGACAGCACTGCTTGAAAAGGCAAAGGTGATGGGGGTGAAGGGCTTAAGTAAGAAGAGTAAGCCTGAGATCATCCATGCGATTCAGATCGCTGAAGGAAACAGCCCATGTTTCCAGCAGATTCCGGATTGTGCCATTCAGGATTGCCTCTACAGGAGTGAGTGCATTCATTGACAGGAGACAGGGGGCTCAGCTCTCTTCGCGTGCCGCGATTTTCGCCTGAATAAACTCTTTATGATAGACGCCGATCAGTTCGGCGGTGCGTCGGATCAATTGCTCCTCATGCGGGTCGATCTGTCCGTCCGCCATGGCGATCTGCCAAAGCTCCTTGATGATCTCAATGCGTTCCCCGGTGCTGTAGTGCTTGATGATTTGCGAGGTGAACTGGTGGAGGTCGCTTGCCTTGGCCGTCGCTTTTTTTGCCTTTTCAATCAACGCATGAATTTCCGATGCCGGGAGAGCGAAACGCCTCTCAATGGCGACGATGACGGCATCATGTTCGGCCTTATCGAGCTTGCCATCGATATGCATAATTTCGACCATCACGGCGGTAACGGCCAGCGAGATGTCGTGTTTCCGTTTGGATGAGTCGCTGTCGTCGTCCTCACTCCACATCGCTTTGAGTTTTTTAAGCATCTGCTCTATTTCCCTCTCTCTGAAGCGACAGAGCCTTCGCCGCGGTGATCAGCAATACCGGTGAGTTTGCCGGTTTTGTGGTCCAGGAGAATGGCGTGCATGTTGCCATATTTTCGCGGTAACGCCTTGAGCTTGTGGCCGCGCTTTTGCAGTTCGGTTGCCGTCTTTTCATCGAATGCCCCGCGCTCATGCTGAATCTCATCGGGCAGGAACTGATGGTGATAGCGGGGGGCATTCACCCAGTTTGCCGGCGCCGATTCATCCAGTGCAAAGCCGAGTGAGGCCAGCAGCACCATCGAGATGATGCGCGAGCCGCCGGGTGTGCCGACGATAAAGGTGCGGGAAGGGCTGATGACAAAAGTCGGAGTCATGCTTGAGAGCATTCGCTTGCCCGGTTCGATGCCGTTGGCCTGCCCCTGTACCAGGCCATAGACATTGGCTTCGCCGGGAGTGACGGCGAAATCATCCATCTCATCATTGAGCAGAATGCCGGTGGAAGGCGACACATAGCCGGAACCGAAGGGGTAGTTGATGGAGAGTGTGGCTGAAACCATGTTCCCCTCTTTGTCGATGATGGAGAAGTGGGTGGTATCCATGCCGCCGCCGATCTCACCAA
>JBNKZS010000019.1:0-42162 GCA_050301755.1 Mariprofundaceae bacterium | reverse complement strand
TTGGTTGCAGCACTCTCAACAGTGATTCGTTTGCCCCTGTCGCAATTGTCTGCGCACTTGGCCACCCACAAACGTACGCTTTCCATCCGCAGCTTCATTTCGGCAATGCGATGGCTAATGGCCTGATTGTTTGAGAGGGGGGCACCCTTCACCTGACGGTTCTTGGCAAATGTTGTCACTTCATCCAGCTGCCACTGCATGACGCCGGCAATGCCGGAGAAGATGAAGGCGCGCTCAAGTTCAAGCGCTAGATGCAGCATAATATTGCCGGAACCAGGCTTGCCGAGCAGGCGATCGGCAGGAACCCGGCAATCTTCCATGATGATGTCACCCATGGTTGCTGTTGCGCATCCCTGAACGGTCGGGCCATCTGCAAAGGTGACGCCGGGATCATCACTGCGCACCAGAAATGCAGAGGTTGCGCCATCAAGTATTGCATAGATGACCAGCATGTCGGCAATGGGTGTGTTGGTGATATAACGTTTGCAGCCATTGAGGGTGAAACCATCATCCGTGGCGACTGCATTAGCCTGCATGGCCAGTGTGTCGGAGCCGGCTTGCGGTTCGGTGATAGCGTGGCCACCAAGCCATTCGCCACTGACAAGTTTAGGGAGAAGCTCCGCTTTCTGAGTTTCATTGCCGAAGCGAATGATGGGGAAGATGATGCCCCAGATATGGGCGTTTACGGCAAGGGTCAGGCCCGGATCGCGTGTTTGCAGGCCCAGTTGTTCGTGATCCTCACAGAGGTTTTTATACAGATTCCCAAGGCCTCCGAACGATTCGGAAACGGCATGTCTGAAAAGGCCGGCCTCCCCGCACTGTTTAAGACGTTGTTTTGCTTCATCGATATTTCGATTTGTTGCCGGACCAATATCCGGCACAAAATGGTTAGTCATAATTCCCTCCCACAACCCTAAATCATCCCTTCCAAAGCTTGATAATCGACTTTGCCATTCGATAGGAGTGGCATCGTACTCAATTGTACAAATCGATAAGGTTGCATATAGGCGGCGAGGTTCTGTTTAAGATAAGCACGCATACTTTCAATGTCCACGCCATTTCCAACCACTGCAGCTACCAGTCGAGTGCCGCTAATTGGATCGCTTTCGCCAAGCACTACAGAGCTTTCAACCAAATCGAATCGGTTGATGACTGACTCAACCTCAGCCGGTTCAATACGATAGCCCGATGATTTGATCATCCGGTCCATGCGCCCGTGATAGAGCATCTCTCCCTGATTATTGTACGATACACAATCTCCGGTGTGATACCACGTTTGATCAATGGATTGAAGCGATCCATTCTGCCAGTAGCCGTTCATCACACACGGGCCGCGAACCAGCAGCTCACCTGAATTATCAATATGAAGCTCCGCATTGCAGGCGGTAGCACCGATCGGAACTGCATCTAACGCGCTCAGACGTGCACGATCCACCTGCCAGTAGGTGCATACATTACTTTCTGTGGGGCCGAAGAGATTATAAAGCGCAACACTCGGAAGTGCCTGAGCCAGTTTGCTCAGGCCCGGAAGCGGAAAAACTTCACCTGCAAAAAGGATGCGTTTCATGGCCGGCAAGCGACCGGGGGAAAGCCCTCCCCGCATGGTCAGAAATCCGAGAATGGAGGGAACCGTGTACCAGCTTGTAATGGCCTGCTTTTCAAGCCATGCGGCCAGTTTTGCCGGAGCCATCGTGAGCGACTGGGGAACGAACGATGTAGAGGCTCCACAGTGGATAGCGGTAAACAGGTCGAACAAGGAGAGGTCAAAATGAAAGGGAGCCAGACTTGCGATGCGATCATCGCAGTTGAGGCCGAAGGTTGAGGTCGACCAGTTCACAAAGGTGTCAATGGCCCGGCAACTGATGGATACCCCTTTCGGATTCCCTGTTGAGCCCGATGTATAAAGAATCGCCGCCAGTTCTTCAGGGCTGGAGCGGTAGATAACATTGGCATCGTTGTGCGGTTCATCGTTGAAAAACTGGGAGTCGTTGATGTCGATCCACTCGATGGCAGCACTGCACCACTCAGGTCGGGTGCCATTACCAATAATACAGCGCGGTTGCACATCACCCGTGATAAAAGCGAGTCTTGAAGCCGGGTTCTGAATATCCAGAGGTACATAACAGGCGCCGGCAAAAAGAGTGCCGTAGATGCAAAAGGCGGCATCAATACCACGGGGGAGTAGGATGGCGACTCGGTCACCGGGTCTTACACCGTGATGCAGTAGTACGTCGCTTGCACGTTCGGCATGGGCAAAAAAACTGCGGTAGCTCATCGCTCTGACATTGTCGCTGAAGGCAATGCGATTCGGGTTGTAGAGTTGGTGCTTTAGTAGGCTATCGATGATCAGCATGTTAGATGTTGCCCTGAAGTTCGGCAGACATTATCTCTGTAAGCGAGGCAAGCCAGTGTTCATCAATCTGACTTGATACATAGTTGAAGCTTAGCGTAATGGCACCGTTATATTTGCTTACCAGCATACCAAGCGAGGGAGGTGCAGTCACTTGGCTGAGCTGGAACATCGTTACCACCTTTGCACCTCCCACCTCCGTGATCTTCGGATCGGGTTCACCCGTGTATGAGAACCAGAAGGAGCTGCGCTCCTGCCCCTTGGGGGTGTTGCGGATAATTTGACCGAATTTCTTTAATGGCAGCCAGCTACCAGCTTCCATCAATGGCACCAAGGCATGGTCGAGGCCTGAGCGAACGGTCTCTTTGTGTTGTTCACGAAGCGTGGTGAAAAGCTGCTGACGATCACGCACCTGCCTCATGCTGGCTTGTGCAAAAAGAAAGCTGACCTGATTGCCGAGTAGCGGAAAGAGGGCTTTTCGTTTGCGCATATTCATTGCGTAGGGAACGCAAAAACCCTCTTGCTCATCGCATCCGGCTTGTTGCATAGAGCGCATCAGACAGCCGATGAAATAGAGTGCTGTGCCCATCATGCCTGCCTCTTTCATTGATTTCGCCATGATCTGTTTGGATGTATCGACATCGAACTGAACGATGTGAAATTTCAACCTATTAGCAGGCGTATCATGAATTTTCGGCAGTGAGCTCGAGATTTTATCCATGGCGTCGATGTGTCGTTTGGCTTTGAACATCATGCCGACCTTTTTCCAGAAGCCCCATTTCGATGTTAGTTGGAGAAATGTATTTTCACCTTCTTCAATGTCTTCGTTGCTGAGTAGGTGATGAACGATCAACTCAGCACCTTTGGCATCGCATATTGGATGAAACCAGCGAAGCATAAAAAAGGAACCCACAGGCATATCGATCAAGTGAAACTCCACCGGAGCGATGGTCAAGGCAGGTGTATCGGTATTAATTATATCTTCGATAACTTCAAGGGCGATGACTTTGTTGTCAGCCTTATGCTGGAAGAATAAGGAGGGGTGTTTGTCTGGGTTGTCTACCCATGTGAAATGTCGACCGTGTTGTTTCAATCTCACATTGATATCAGGAAATCGAATGACAAAATCATCGGTTCGGTTCCTGAGGGCTTCCGCATCAGGTTTTTTTTCCAATTCAAAAACAAGCGCACAGAAGTTGCCTGCGAGTCCCGAAAGGCGAATCTCGTGATCCATCATCAAGGTAAAGTGATCTGCTGTGTTCAGAGGGCGTAGCATTCTTTGGTTCCTCTAATCGCGGTGTCGTTCGATCCAGCTGTTGATTCGATTTAGAGTCTGAATGTTATCTGGTTCAATCTCCTCATCGGGTAGCGAAACAGCAAATTTCTCTTCAATGAATAGAACTAGACGCATAATGCCCATGCTGTCCAATCCTGCTTCAAGTAGGTCATCATCATCAGAAAATGATGACTCATCGGTGACATGCACCAGCTCTTTAAAAATAAATTTCTTCAGTACGCTATTCACGCGAAAGATTCCCCCTGATCATTTAGAAAGCCGACTCTATTATCTCAGTTTGACTTAGTGTAGGTGTTTTTTTTATGCTTTCTGCATCGGAGGGAAAATAAATGTATAATTTACTTAGATTGTTGATTCTGGCTGCTGTGATTTTAATGTCACAGGCTTCAACTTTGTATGCATCAGACATAAAAGAAAAAGAACTGTACACACAGGTCAACATGTATGCTTTGAAAGGTAATGTGACTTGGGTGAATTATAGTGCGGGAGCATTGATTCCTGTTAATACAGTTGTCGTTGTTCGTAAAGTCTATGGGGGTTCTACCTATACACTGAAAGAGACAGGACAAAAGTTAAAACTGAAAAACAGAAAAAACCGCTCTGGTCTGACTAATCAGCAGTGGTCCGAAAAGCATTTTCAAGAGACTCAAGTCGATCTAAGTAGGTTTAGTAAACTAGAACGCGATGCTATTGCTAGTGGAATAGTGAAAGTCGGTATGAGTAAGGATGCAGTCATTGTTTCCCGTGGATATCCACCCGCTCATAAAACGCCGAGTTTGAATTTGCCCCAGTGGAGATATTGGAAAACTCGTTTTAATACAATAGTTGTTAATTTTGATGCTGATAACAAGGTTTCAGGAATTCGAGATTAAGTAAGTTGAATAAAGAAACCACATAATAAGTCCGGCATAAGCCGAGCTTATTATGTGGTTTGATCAATAATCTTCCAAGAGGCCATTTGTTGATGGATTTTGAGCTCTGCGGATGAATGTCCATCGGAATATCGTGAAGACATAACGTTGCCGAAGAGCTATCCATTTTAGAATATTTCGCCTTTAGCCTGAACTGGCTTTGAGCCCAACCAAATATACCGGCCATATCCTAAAGGCCTTCCAATGTATGCTTATGAACTATGATTATTTTCAATAAAAATAGATAACCCGATTAAATGATTAGACCTGTGAATAAAATCCATATGGCGCAGAAGATTTTCACCTTAGATGCCCCTAGGAACAGGGCGAAGTAGCGGCCAAGTATTCCGCCAACTACAGCGGCCGGTGCGGCAAAGGCGACAATGCTCCATACCACCGACTGTTCAACCATAATCTGGTATGGGGCACAGGCAATGACAGTGATTGCGGATACACAGACAGCAACAAAGATCGAAACATGGAGCGGATACTTTCTCAGGAACAACAGAATCAATAGAATCTCACCAACACCGATTGAGATCACCGAGGTGATCACCCCGCCAACAAAACAGATCGGAATCATCAACATATAGTCTGAGGGCCCCATCTCTGTCTTGGGGAATGCTTTCGGACCTGAATATAGATTAGAGAGCAGAAGTGTTAAACCGAATAGGACCGAGAGTATGGAGAAAACGGTGAGCATGGAGATGGTTATTTCAGATCGGAACCAGATTTGTGATGTGATAGCACCTGCTACAGAAGGGGTGCCAGCAGCAAGTATGGAAGTGACCAAGAACTTTCGATAGCGCCGAAATATCGGCTGTCGACCCCTGAAACTGACAAACCATGAAAGGGTTCCTGCAGTCATGCCGAAGCACTGGATCAATATGCTGGTGCTCAGAGCTTCGGATGATGATAGACCGAGCGATGAGAATGCCGGAATGAAGACGATGCCTCCGCCGGCACCTGTTGAGTTGGCAACAATGGCGCCGCCAAGTCCAAGCAGGAAAAAGTGACCAAAAGAGGCTAGCTTTTCCAGAATCCATTGGCTGCCATTGATCTGGAAAAACATGGCTCCGGCGATGATAAAGTAACTTGTAATAGCGACGAGAAGAAATGTGCTGTCGCGACGGCTCATGCCATTGCCTTTCGTATAGATGAGTTTTCCCATTGCCAGCTGCTACCGATCATCTGTTCAAGTGAGCTGAATTTGGGTGCCCAAGCCAGTTTTTGGTTAAGACGGGAGATATCGGCGATCAGCGAGGCCGGATCGCCATTTCGCCGAGGCATCTGCTCGATTTGAAGGGTCTTACCAGTCACGTTTTGAAATGTCTCTATGAACTCTAGAACCGAGTGAGCAATGCCATAGCCGGCATTCAACAACAGTGATTCACCATTGTTTTCCAGGTAGTGCAAGGCGTGAAGATGCAGTGATGCCAAGTCCTGTACGTGGATGAAATCCCGTTCGGCACTTCCATCTGGCGTATCATAATCATTTCCGTATATCTCCAGTATGGTGTTGTTGCGAATCGCGTTGAGGCAACTCTGCAGCAGGTGCTCCGAGGTGGGATTGTATTGGCCTAGAGTGCCTTGTGGATGCGCACCGATGACATTGAAATAGCGAAAGGTGATCTGTTTTATGTCGTGATGCGCGCAGCATTTTGTAACCCATTGCTCAGCTTCAAGCTTGGACTCTCCATAGGGACTGATCGGTTTTAACGGTGAGTTTTCAGTGACCAGCCCATGCGTTGCATTGCCATAAACGGCAGCAGTGGAGGAGAAGAGGATATGACGAACGCCTGCTTGGGCGCAGGCTTCGACAACACTCTTTGTGCCATCGATATTGGTTTCAAAATATGCATCAGGATTGGCGAACGATTCGGGAACACTACTTTTGGCAGCAAGGTGAATGACGCTATTCACTAGATGTTTTTTCAAAACGGTAATCAAGGCGGTAGTATTGAGGATGTCGCCGACAATGAGATTTACTCCAGAGATTAGATTGGCATTGCCGGTGCTCAGGTTGTCAAAGATGGTGACTTGATAGCCCTCTTCCTGAAGTAGCACGGCCAAGTGAGAACCAATATAGCCTGCGCCACCAGTAATGAGTACAGATTTACCTTGTTGCTTAAGGTCAGACATAATAGGTCTAGGCGTATTCTCCAATTTAATAAATGACCTGCCTCAGTGATATTGAATTGAAGCTAACCCGAAGGCTAAATTAATAATTCTCTTATTCAATCAGGATATCTATATTTGCTCTTATATTGTTGGTCGCAGATAAGTTTTTGTCTGCACTGCAATGTATGGGGAATGAATGAGACGAATCAATATGATATTTCGAATGGTGCTAACGGCATACTGCTTTGGGCAGTTTGCCGTTCAGGTGCTTTGGCTCGGAAAACGGGTGATACCACGCATCATGAAGGGTCGCGGTCAAAGCGTCGATAAACGTAGCAGGGCTCTTTATCACGCGCAGAAACATGTCTCACTATACCTGAATACCTTGAGCCGACTTGGACTGGTCGAGTTTCATTTTCGTGGAGATGTACTGAAAGAGCCGGCTGTCATTGTGGCCAATCATCCATCAATTCTCGATTTTATTGTGTTGCTTCAGGATTGCCCGAATGGTGTCTGCCTCTATAAAAGTCAGACGCGGAGCAATCCGGTGCTGGTTGATTTCGTCACTGTTGCCGGCTACGTGGAAGGAATGGATGGCTCTCGTGCGGCCAGTAAGAGAATCGTTGATGAGTGTTGTCAGAGGCTGGAGGAGGGGCATCAGGTGATCTTTTTTCCAGAGGGGACACGCTCAAAATCCAATATTTCCGTTAGTCGATTTCGTTCGACCGGTTTTTATGCCGCCATCCGCGCAGGTGTGCCGATCCAGCCAGTTGTGATTTATTGCAAGCCGCTTTTCCTAGGGAAAAATCAGTCTTGGTCGAGCTTTTCCAGAGCAAAGAATGACATGGTGATCGAATATCTGGATCCCGTCAGGATTGAGGCACTTCCTGGTGCAGAGCAATCTGCCAAAGGTGTTGCCAATCATGTCCGTGGAATAATCAAAAACAGGCTAAGCGAGCTTGATGCGGAAGGGAAATAACTGCTTTGGCAGAGGATGTTATCCACTTTCGTCGTGGTTCTTTGAGTTTGAGGGGATTCATTGCTGTTACAGGGTTCCTTCTTATCTTTCCTTTATTCGCTGCCCAATCTTCAGAGATTGATACACGCTATGTGGATGAGCCAGAATTCGAGTCATCAATCTATATATTACAAGCTGGAAAAGAACATCGTGATTCGGTAATTCTGGTTCATGGTTTAGGCAACGCCGGTACAGAGGACTGGAAGCATGTCATTCCCTTTCTATCGAAACGATTCCATGTGATTGCTTTGGATTTACCGGGATTTGCCAAATCAGAAAAGGGTAACCATCTCTATTCGCCTACCCGATATGCTCGTCTTTTGAAGTGGGTGATCGATCATTTCAGCTCTTATCGTAATGGAAAGCCAGTGTTCATGGTCGGGCACTCAATGGGCGGTGCTATAGCATTACGTTATGCTTCCCTCTATCCGGAGACATTGAAGAAACTGGTTCTTGTTGATGTTGCCGGCATACTGCACCGTAGCGCATTTGCTACTGCTTCTTTAAAGAATGCTACAAGCTTCAGCGATCGCTTTGCTCTGTTCGGTAGTAGCCCCCAACAGGTTGAGTTGCTTCTCGGTGACTTGATCATTGCCAGCGAAGGATTTCCCCAGCCTATTAATGCGATACTGGGCTCTTCATTTTTTAGAGGCCTGCTTCTACGTAGTAACCCCTCGGTTATTGCTGCACTGGCTCTGTTGCAGGAAGACTTTGGTACTGCTATTGATACTGTTGGCACTCCAACTGCAATCATCTGGGGCGAAGATGATAATGTAGCTCCCCTCAGAGTCGGTAAGCTTTTGTCAGCGCGAATGAGTCATGCTCGGCTGGATACGCTGAGTGATGTTGGGCATGTGCCAATGAGGGATGCAACGAATCTTTTCAATCGGCTGCTGCTTAAGCGTTTGACGAACAGATTGCCCAAGAAGGCAAAGGCAAAGGACTCTCAAAGTATAAAGGATTTCGTCTGCCGATCCAAGAAGGGCATACATATATTCGGAGCCTACAGAAACATCTCAATTAGCCAGTGCACTGGCGTTGTCATGGAAGATGTCGATGCCAAAGAAATCCAAATTGAAGACTCGGAAGTTGATATTTACAATTCACGATTCCGTTCCAATGACACCGGCATGATCGTGAAGAACTCAGTAGTCACCGCAACAGCACTCGATATTGATGCGAAGACGGCCATTTCAATCTATGCCAGTAAACTTGACTTGGCAGGTGTTAACATACTCTGTGAGAAGGGTGCGATTCACTTTTCCGGTGGAGACAATTCCGTTGTGCAGATTTCAGTCAGCAAAATCCAAGGTGAGTACCTGCATACAGTGTATGGTCTGGCAAAACCTTCCGATTCAATGCCGTGTCGTACAGGCGAGTAGAATAGTGCTGCTTAATAAACCCTGCTGAGCAGCGTGTTCAGTGCAGCAAGCCTCTCCGGCTGGGTCTTTTTCATGATTCCTTGCTGTTGTAAGATGGCAATAAGTTTGTGAGGAGGGGTCTTAATATCTCCAACAATTTCTGTGTGTCCTGCCTTTACCACGATATGAAACACTTCAGCGCGTTGTTTAACAGGCAGAAGCTTTTGTTCGTTGAGGCTGAAAACATAATCGTTTTTTAAGCAACTGTTTCTGGCGCTAAATTTGCGACAGCTTCCTCTTTCATCAGTATCAATTTTGAGGTGATAGCTTAAATTAGAAGCAAGTGCGCCGGGGCTTTGAATAAAGTCAGATGCATGTGTAATTTCAAACCATTTGTCACCACTGATCATCCAGCAAATCGCGTTGACGAGCCCCAAGCTAATCGTTTGCCACTTTTCAGAGGCGCAATGGCTTGCAGTTTCTATGCCGGAAAAAGGGGATGAGATGGTAACTAGGTGCATTGTTTTTGAGTTGCCCCGAAACGACTTCAAGACATATTGATCGGTCAAAGCTTTGCGAGCAATGAGCCCTCCTTGGCTATGGGCAATAATTGTAACATCTGTGTTATCAAGTTGTTCACTCAATTGGTTCAAAGCAGTAGTCATCTTGGTAGCGCTTTTTGCGAGACTGTCACGGTCATCATAGGTAAAACAGATGGCCTGTTGTCCCTGAAATGCAAAGACTTCGGCAAGAGCGGTGAATCGGGCCGCAGAATCCAGACAACCGTGGGTGAGCACAATCATCGGTTCAGAACGGTTAATATATAGTCCTGTATCTGCAGCCGTAGAGCAAGGGCGTAGTCCATCAATTTGTAGGACTTTGTTGTTTACTGTAGGGCCATGATCGCTTTTATAGTTGCTTGGAAGTTGTATTGAGCACGCTGCCATTAGCAGAGAAAATAAAGACACATAGACTAGACGCATTAACTCTCTCCACTGTTTAGATACCATTTTGATATTAGTAAACAATCTAGAATTGTCCATTTGTAGGGGGCAATTTCTTCATGCGAGATATTTTTCTTGTTAACTTAGACGATGCGGAACGACCTTGTATGCATCTATTATAATTCAAGAGGCCATCAAGCTGGAGAGCATATGCTGACGGCTATTTTTCTTCGTTCCCGCCCCTTTTTACTACTGCGCTTGAGAAGAATTAAAGTGTTATGGCATGATGATCAATAGCGATTCCAATTCAGGGATGTGTATGATTTGTTTCAATTTTTCTCATACCCATTAGAATTGGGTTTCAGATAGGTGCAGTGTGTACCGTTCATGGTTTTGTAAGCATTTCGGAACAAGAATTAAAACTCTTGTATTTCAAGTTATTTCTAGAGATATGCACCCTTAGCTCAGCTGGATAGAGCGTCGGCCTCCGAAGCCGAAGGTCAGTGGTTCGAATCCACTAGGGTGCGCCATTTTCAATATCGATCAATTCAGAGCCCTTCTTCAGGAGCTAAGAAGCGAGTTTGGTATGCCTCTGAGCTTGAGTTCAGACCTGATTGTCCTTTCCCGCCTGCGAACCTCATTTTCAAGGCGCAGGTGTAACTCCTGACTATATTCCAGTGATATGCCCGCTCTGCAGTATTCCGGCTGGTTCTGAACCCAGATGATGGAGCCCTTGCCGGTAAACTTGTGATCATGAATAAGTGTACTGAATGTGATTTCGTCCCCGGGCTTAAGCGACGTTTCACTGTCGAATGCAAGGCCAAAACCAGAAGCCGAAAAATCAAGAAGCTTGCCTTTCAACTCTTCGCCATTTGAGTTTTTCACTTTGATTGGATCTGGCTTGGTGCTCTGTACACGGACCTCCCGGCGCTTCTCACTGTGTAGCGGTTTAAATTCGCCAAATTGAAAATGAACCGTTTTTCCTGTGGCCTCCTCTACAATCAGTTCAACGCTCAACTCAGTCTTGGGGAGCTTTGTAAATGCGCGATTTCCCTCTTCGGATGCGGCGATTACGGCAACGAGCTCCTTCGTCCTGTTAACCGTAAAGCTGTGTTCTCCGACGCGCAGGGTCTCTACGACCGTGGAGATCGGCATCTCATGGTAGAGATTGTAGATGTGAATCTCTTTCTCCTTTGTCCACTCATTTCGAGCCTGGCTTAAAAGATGGTCATGCCCCTCTTGTTGTAGTTCTCTCTGAAGCTCCTTCCAGGATTTCTCGTGTTTGTCTTCCATGGCAGTGAGTAGCAGGGAGGTCTGTTTATCGTGCCGGATAAGCAGCTGCTTTGTCAGAATATGTTTATCCTGGTCGGGAAGAGTGTTGAAGAGCATCGTCATGGCATAGCGGCAATAGACGAGAGCCAGATAGATCTCTTGGGGTGTGCAGGACTCTTCCAGCAGTTGCTCGAAAGGAGCCGTTGCAACGCCTTCGGCTTGTAGTACGACATCGATGAATTGTTGTCGAGCTGCCTCAGACGCGTGCGGGAGCATCTGCTTAAGCTTAGGGTCCAGCTTCTGCTTCAGCAGCTTTTCTGCTTCATTATCCAGTTTCACAGAGACTCTTCTAGAGCTGCATTCAGGTTCTGTAATCGCGAAATAATACCACCCGGTCTTTTTTTCTGGCGCCAGTCATAAACAATCATAAAGGCCATTACTTGCTGTACGTAGCGGCGCGTTTCCGAGTAGGGAATCGTTTCAATCCAGATATCCGGTTCATTAAACGGGCAATGTTCCAACCATTTGGACACGCGATATGGGCCTGCATTATAGGCGGCAGCAGCAACGGCATGGTTTTGGCCAAAACGCTCCAGCATGGATCCCAGATAGAGGCTGCCAAGGCGTATGTTGGTTGCTGGATCAAACAGATCGAAGGACTCTTCGGCGAGATTGATACTGTCTGCAACTTCACTGGCGGTGGCAGGCATCAGTTGCATCAGCCCCTTGGCTCCCGTCCGGGAAACCGCATAGGCATTGAATGCCGATTCCTGGCGGATAATACTCCAGATTAGAGAGTTGGAGAGGCCGATCTCCTGAGCTGTTGATCTAACCTCATCTGCGAAAGCGGTGGGAAACCGTTGATCCAGTGCATCAATCTCTCCGGCCAGATGGGCGGCTTGAATCACATGATTGTGCTGTTGCCATTGCGATGCCAGTACGGCTGCTGCTCGCCACCTCTCAGGTGATGCTCCTGACAGTACACTGCTCCACTCTCGCGACGCGCGCCCGGCATCTCCCAGAAGCCACCACTCATGGGCTCGCTGAATGCCCTTTTCTCGTTTGAGAGAGGTGATAGAGGCATGGCTTACATCCAGATCGGATGCGCCCATTCTGTACGGAAGCCCGGACCGTTCCGCACTCAGGAAACTGTAGTAGCCGCGACCCTGAGCAATTTCCTCAAACAGCTTCTGGGCCTTATGGGGCTTGCCGAGCGCGCTGAGAGCGCGTGCCTTCCAGTAGCTCCAGCGACTATCACGCTGTTCATTTTCTGGAAGTGCGTTGATCGCATCTAGGGCTTGAGGCCACTGTTCATAGGCAAGGTGAACGCGAATCACCCATGCCCGCGTTTTTTTGTCCTGTACAGCTTCAGGCAAATCGCTTAGCCAGACTGCTGCATCAGCCACTTGCTCAGTGGCTGCACGCAGGGCGATACGGCGTTGATACTTGAGAAGGAGCGGCTGGTCAAAAAGCGGCTTCAGATGCTGCAGCACCCTCCATGCTGAAGAGGCGTCATGGCGGGAAAGACGTTGCAGGCCATCGCTCAGCATTTCGGCAGCAGCGATATGATATTGACGTTTGTCCCAGGTCGTTAAAACAGCGAGCGGATCTTGTTGCATCGCATGCCAACGAGCGAGCCACTTCCGGTCATTCTTGCCCAGCCACTTTTCCAGCGCTCTTACTTCATCCCACATACCCCGCCTGGCAAAGGTGGCAATCCGCTTCCATAGCTCATTTCGGGTTGGGTGCTTTAAAGATCGCCACTTCTGCTCAATCCGGAAGGAGAGGTCGCTACTATCTATACCCCGCTGCCAGCGTTCGGAGAAGCGATCCAGGGCCTCATCCTTTCTGTTGGTATACCAGAGAGTAAGCATTGAGATTTCGGGCAACAGCCGGTCTGCCGCTTTAAGTTTATCGAGAGCAAGTGCCACATGCGGCCACTGCCCTCGTTGAGCAAGGTTCTTTACATACTCAATTTGAAGATCAATCGCTTCAGGAATCGATTCATGCCGAGCGAGGATGTTCTGCACCTGCATATCATAGCCGTGATCAATGTGGTGTGATGCCTGCCAGAGTTCCAGATAGGGGGTGAGCGGATAGCGTTCCAGTTTGGACTTCAGCTTCAGGAAACGGTCCATCTCTCCGGCTTCCAGTGCGGCTTTGGCTTCAGCGAACTGCTGACGCTGTTTTTCCGTCGGTGATGAAGCGAAAGATTCCGGTAGCAGAACTGCCAGAAACAATGCCATGAATAAAACCGTTCGAATCACTTGCAGATGGACTCCTGTCTTAACGTTTTAAAGTCTGGGAAGCGTATCCCGAATCGATAAAAACAGCCAATCCCTGCTTTTTGGTATTCAGCCGGGTTGATTGGGAGGGGTCTCCTGCTTCACGGAAGAGGCGTCCTCTGCTGCAACGGCTTCAGGTTGAACTTCGTTCGCCGTTATTTCTCCGGCATCCCTGTCAAAGAGCCGACCGATGCGACGGAATAGTCCTTTGATGCCTCGCCACAGCTTGGGCAGGAACCAGATAAGCAGCAGAATAAAAACAACTAGTCCGACGATAAAAAGAACCGGGTGGTTGAGAGCGGTCCAGAGCCCTGCAATGACCGCCAGATCCTCACCGATGGATACCGCCCAGTTGGAGAAGGGTTCGGGCGAAGTGTTAACCAGCACGCGGGTTCCGGCCTTGGTGGCATGAGTGACAGCCGTCAGTCCGCCGCCGAGAATACCTGCAGCAACAGCCACTGCAGGGTCAACTTCACCAACAGCTCCGGCTGCAAGCATGGCCCCTGCCGGTATGCGAATGAAGGTATGGATGGAGTCCCAGCCACTATCCACACCGGGTATTTTGTCGGCAAAGAATTCGACGACATACATGGCACCAGCAGCCAGTAGCACGATTGGATTCTCAAGTACCTCCAGTCCGGGTGGAAGATCCATGTTGCCGCTCATACCCATAAATCCGAGCATGAAAATCGCGGCATAGAGATTGATGCCACTGGCCCATGCTGCACCCATGGTCAATGCAAGTATCGCTGCAATCTGGTCAAGCTGTTCCATATCCATCCACCTTCATACATTCTGGTCGAAGAGAGCATTCCACGTCGGATCATTTTAGCATAGCGCATATTTCACGTCACATTGAGCAGATCGTGCCCTTCAGGTTATGCTTCCAATCATGACGCCGTATGAACAGGAGCCTCCCATGCCATTCAAGACAACCGACCTTTATGACGATCATCTCGAGAATCTTCAGGTGCCCGCCCCGATCTTTCGCGATTTCGGCGGCAGGCAGAAGTTCCATGGCCAGATCGTTACGCTTATGGCGCTTGAGGATAACACCTACCTGAAGGCGGCA
The DNA here is from genome assembly GCA_050301755.1 of Mariprofundaceae bacterium. Classification (GTDB taxonomy): domain Bacteria; phylum Pseudomonadota; class Zetaproteobacteria; order Mariprofundales; family Mariprofundaceae; genus WSZY01. The sequence goes on along the minus strand of JBNKZS010000019.1, from coordinate 27,531 downwards.
TTCGAAACCGACGGCCGCGGCAAGGTGCTGGTGGTCGATAGTGCGGGCTCCATGCGCTGTGCAATGATGGGTGATGTGATGGCGGCGCTCGGCGCCTCCAATGGCTGGGAGGGTGTGGTTATCAACGGCTGTATTCGCGATTCCGCCGATGTCGCCAAGGTCGGTATCGGCGTAAAGGCGCTCGGCACGATTCCCAGAAAGACAGTCAAGCGTGATCAGGGGGTCCGGGATATTCCGCTCCGCTTTGCAGATGTGGTGTTTAATCCGGGGGATCACCTCTATGCCGATGAAGATGGCGTGGTGATATCAGCAGCCCCCCTGCTATAGCGAGTTGCTCTATAATCAGTTGTGGCCGATGAAATACAGGAGATTTGTTATGTTTAGACCATCCTTTCACTTCATGACTGTTTTGCTATCGCTGATGTTGGTCGCACCATCGATGGCAGATGCAGCCAGCAAGGTTGAAATTGATGCCAAGGTAAAGGCGACGATTTCTGTTTTTTATGAACAGGTTAAATCAGGCAAAGAGTTGGCCAGAAAGGCCGAAGGCATGCTCGTTTTTCCCGAAGTCTACAAGGCCGGCATCGGCATCGGTGGCGAATACGGCGAAGGGGCCCTTCTTATCAAGGGTAAAACGGTTGACTATTATAGTACCGCAGCTGCGTCCATAGGGTTCCAGCTTGGAGCTCAGATCAAATCACAGGTGATACTATTCATGACGCGCAAAGCTTTGAAAGAGTTCCGTAACAGTGATGGCTGGAAAGCCGGGGCCGATGGCAGTATTGCTGTCGCCACTATCGGAGCTGATGGTTCGATCGATACGGAGACCGCCAAAGACCCCATCATCGGCTTTATCTTCTCCAACAAAGGTTTGATGTACAATCTCACCTTTGAAGGGGCGAAGATGAGCAGAATCAAGAAATAGACCGTTTCGAACAAGTATGGCGAACTGGCAGAATCCTGATGATGAAACGCTATCCTGTCTTCTTAAAGGCGCGAAGACCATTGCCGTTTACGGCTGCTCCCCAAAAGCCGATCGAACCAGTTATCAGATTACCGCATTCCTGATTGGAAAAGGGTATTATGTTATTCCCGTGCATCCGGTGGCGGAGACAATCCTTGGACAGAAGGTCTATCCCCGGCTTACCGATATTCCGGTTCACGTCGATATCGTCGATGTGTTCCGCAAGGCCGAGTTTACCGAAGAGGTGGCTCGTCAGGCGGTGGAGATCGGTGCCGGTGCCTTCTGGCTGCAACTGGGTATCGTCAATGATAAGAGCTGGCGGATTGCCAGGGAGGGAGGCGTTATGGCGATCATGGATCGCTGTATCGCGATTGAACACCGGAAAGCGTTTTCCTCCGAGTGATGCTTCAATGTCTTGCCGGTGTCATATCCAGCTCATAGTCTCAAGCGGTTAACCTATGGAGGGCACCATGCGAAAGATTCTTATCCTGCTTATCTCTATCACCGCCTTTGCTGCCACAGCCCATGCGAAATCGCTCGTCTATACCATTGATCACGGTACGGTCGGTGTCATTACCAGTGGTACGGAGAAGGCGCGACTGGTGATCCAGGCCAATGGCAATTGTAAGTCGATCTCTTACTCGGTGGTGACCGATGGCGTGCTGGCAATCAGTGGCACATTCAATCTCACGAACACCCTCACCATGCCTCTCGATTACACAGTGGTGACCCTCTCCTGTTCAGACAAGGCTGTGAGTGCTGAGGTGGAACAGATAGCGAAATCGGGCTCGCTCTTCTAAACCTTTATCGAACGGTCTTGGAGGGAAGTCAAAATGTGCGAGTTTTGACTTGCTTCCTTAAGGTGTTTTCCGACCACAGCACTTCTTGAATTTGTTTCCGCTTCCGCACGGGCAGACGTCATTCCTGCCGATATCGGTCACTTTGCAGTGGCCATCAAGATAGACCCAGTCGTCTTCAAGGCGAACAAAGCGGCTGGTTTCGTGAAGTTTTCTTCCCTTGGTGTTGTCACAGAAGCTGGCGATAAACGATACCCTGCCTTCCTGGTCATCCTTCTGGCCCGTTTCAGTGTCGATAATTTTCAGGGCGATCCACTTCAGTGTCGTGCCGCCGAGATGCTCGGGACAGGTATCGGGATGCCATGTCTTGCGCAGATAGGCTTGGTTGTCGAGGACATAGGCTGAGTAACGCGAACGCATCAATGCTTCGCAGGTAGGGGCTGGCTCTCCTTCCAGATAACGACCGCAACAGAGGTTCAGGTCAAAGCCGGAACAGCATGGACAACGACTCAATGTATTCCTCCGATTTTTTTCCAGATGGCTTCAACCCTCTTCCGATTGGCGCCGAGATCGGAGCGGCCAACCCGAGATGCCGAGCGGATATGGACGGTTCTGTTCTGTCGATCCATTCGCAGTTCCAGATCGTCCACAAAGCGGAAGACCGGAGAGGTGAACTCGGCATGCAGATAGTCTTCACGCTCAGTGATAATCACACCGCCCTGTTCAATTACTGCCTGCTTCAGCAGCTTCCACGGCGCGGCGATGTTTTTTCCGCTCAGTTTCACCGGTGAAATTTGGTGAGCCGCATCTGTTTCAGTATAGGGTTCGCTGCAAATACAGTTGGGTGAGTCAGGGCATGGCCGAAGTGTTCCATCCTCGATACCCACGCCGGGATTGCTTAAGTGGGAGAGGATGCCCAGTCCAATCAGCGCCAGAAGCGGTAATCCGATTAGCAGGAGGATGGTCACCAGCATTTTTTTGCCCATGTCGTCTCCGCTCTACTCTTCATCACGCATGACCGTCTCATCCGAGGTGGAAAACAGCCAAATCACGCCAAGCGCGGCTGCTGTGTAGGCATTGCTTTTTACCAGCGGACTATCTTTGACCACGCCGACAGACAGTGTTCTGGCTTGCATAGATGCAAACAGCTCCAGATTCTTTCTCACCGGATAGCGGATTTTTACCTTTATGTAGAACGAATGTAGACCGCTCTTCGCCCGATAGGCAAAGCGTGTGGCCGTTGCATAGATCGGAGCAACGCCGTAGTAGGTGTTGTGATATTTTTGGGATCCATAGAGTGCACCTGCATCGGCTTTGATACGTAGCTTCCCTTCCGAAACCGGGGTTTGGTACGTATAACGAAGGTAGGGCTCGGTTATCCAGCCAACATATTTACCTTTGATATTGATCGCGGCTCGTGAGGCGAGATGGGCGCTCCAGCCGATCCGCTCTGAATCCGAGATCTGCCAGTTAATTTTGGGGCCAATTTCGCCGGTAAGGTAAATTTTGGGCATATCCTGTCTGGTTCTATTGGTGTTTTTGACAGGCAGGCCGCCCGAGAGGCTCATATCGAAAGAGAGTTTGTCTGAATCAAAGATTCGATTGCGTAGTCCGGTGCGGTCAAGTCGCCAGCGCTCGCCACGATAGATCAGGTAGGGAAATGCGAAGGGATAGGTATAGCGCTCGTCACTACCCATATATTGAGGTAGTGAGAATGCACCTGCACCCATCCCGAGCTCCCACAACGGTAATCTCTCTTCTCCGGCATCAACTCGCCACGGCAGAAGACAGATTAATACCCCGACCAACGACCTGCACTTTAACAATATATCACAAGCCTTCAGTCTCATCACTTAACTCCACGCATTTTTTATTGCCAGAGAATCTCATAAAAGCACAAAAGATTTAATATTTTCTTTGTGTCCCGATTCTTGGCATGCTTGGCGTACTGAGAGGGGGTATGCCCCTTCAGATGTTTCTATTTTCAGGAGTTTTTTAAACATGAGTTTTTCCTGTTTTATCAAATTGGCTATCGGTGCAGCGATTCTTTCAGTGCTGGGCTACTTTGCACTTCCCTTCATCCCGTTTGGCGCAGCGCCTGTGGCATCCATCTATGCCACCGGACTGTTCGTGGGCGCCATCATCGGTGGCGTGGCAACTGCACTGTATCCATCTTTCAGCAGTGGTTCATCAGCATCATCCGATTCAGGCACCCTCTATGTGGGCAACCTTCCGTTCAGTGCGACCAAGGCGGAGATCGAGGATCTCTTCCGTCCATACGGAACCGTTCACAATGTGCGTCTGGTGACAGGGCCTAACCGCCGGCCTAAAGGCTATGGTTTTGTCGAGATGGATGCAGAAGGAGCCAAAGAGGCGTTAATGCTCAATGGTGTTGATATGGGTGGCCGGAAGCTGCGCATCAACAGCGCCAAGGAGAAAAACGAGTAATCGTTTAAACACCAAATTAAAAAAGGGACTGCCATGCAGTCCCTTTTTTATGCGTGTAATCCTGTCGAATTATCGAACCAGTTCCATGCCGGTAAAATAGGGGTGAAGGTTGGCCAGTACGACATATCCGACGGTGCTGATTACCGCGATGATGGCATCATGCCTTAGTGGAATCTTTTTGCCCTCGGGTCTGGCACCGCGTTGATTGGCTGAGAACATATCAAACAACGAATAAGCCAGGAATGAACCAAACAGGATTATTGAGGCTTGATCACCATTGGTGGCCAGATGGCCGGCGGACCAGAAGGTGATGCCCCAGAGCATTGGATGGGCGGTGAATCGCCTGATGTTCGATTTCATGTTCATGGCCACGATGAAATAGAGCGCCAGCACCATCGAGATGTTGGTAATCACATAGCTCCATGAGGGAGGAGTCCAGACCGGGATGAACGCAGCATCACCTTTACCTGTCACGATAAAGTAGAGGCCGATAAACGAGATCAGGGTGTAAATACCCTTATAGGCCTTCTCGCCTAGCTTCAGAAAGAGTGCATTGCGTGCAGCCGGAGCTGCCGGTAGAAGATGAATCGCGAAAAAGATCGCCAGCCCGAGAATCATTGTTTCCATGGTTCGTCCTCCATTAGACGGTTAGGTCGTCAAGCATAGACCAAAACAGAAGTTCCGACAGTAGCAAACAAAAACGGCCCCGAAGGGCCGTTTGTTGGTTAGATGTGAATTGCCTTGCCGTCCGAATCGAGTACCGATTCGTGGATCATCTCGGAGAGGGTCGGATGCGGGAACATGTGATGTGCCAGATCCTCTTCGGTGGTCTCCAATGTGCGAGCCAGCTGTAGCGAAACAATCAGCTCGGTCGCCTCGGCACCGACAATATGAGCGCCCAGCAGTTCGCCGGTCTCGGCATCAAAGATAGTTTTAACCATGCCCTCGGTCTCGGCCAGGCCCATCGCCTTGCCGTTCGGGGCGTATGACATGCGCCCCACCTTGATTTCGTAGCCCGCCTCTTTGGCAGCCTTTTCGGTCAACCCGCAGGAGCCGACCTGCGGCTGACAGTAGGTACAGCCCGGCACATTGCCGTAATCCACCTTGTGCGGATTGAGTCCGGCGATCGCTTCAACGCAGACAATACCCTCATGGCTGGCGACATGCGCCAGAGCCGGTGCACCGACGACATCGCCGATGGCATAGATGCCGGCATGATCGGTTCGGTAGTAGTCATCCACCTCGATGGCATTCCGCTCCACCTTCATGGAGGTGTTTTCACTGCCGATCTTGTCGGTGTTTCCGAGAACGCCGACCGCTACAAGGCAGACATCACCTTCAATCGTCTCTTTCTTGCCCTTGGCTTCGTATTCGACGACAGCCTTACCTTTTACATTTCTGGCAGACGAGACCATGGCGCCGGTCACCACTTTGATCTTCTGCTTCTTGAAGCTGCGCTCCACCACCTTGGAGATTTCATGGTCCTCGAGCGGCAGAACCTGGTCGGCAGCTTCAATGACAGTGACGTTCGAACCCATGGCATTGTAGAAGTAGGCGAACTCCATACCGATGGCACCGCTTCCGATCACAATCAGGTTCTCAGGAAGTTTTTCAGGCACCAGAGCCTTCATGTAGGTGATCACCACGTCACCGTCGACTTCCATGCCCGGGAATGCGCGGGCGCGGGCGCCGGTGGCAACGATGACATGTCTGGCAGTCACCTGTCTCTTTTCACCATCCTTCTCGACCATCAGCTTGTTGCCTGCCTCAAAGGTGGCAAAGCCCTCAATGTGGTCGATCTTGTTCTTCTTGAAGAGAAAGCCGATACCCTTGTTAAGCTTGTCGGAGATGCCGCGTGAGCGTTTTACCGCCTGTTCAATATCGGGATTCGTATCGGAGACACCCAGCCCCAGTTCAGCCCCATGATGTTTGATCACGTTGACCACTTCGGCGGTTCTCAACAGTGCTTTGGTCGGAATGCAGCCCCAGTTCAGGCAGATGCCGCCAAGGTGGGTGGATTCGATACATGCAACCTTGAAACCCAGCTGTGCTGCGCGAATGGCAGCCACATAACCGCCGGGTCCGGCACCGATGACGACCACATCGTATTCACCTACCTCGTTAAAGATACCGGCAGGCTTCAGGTTGAGTTCATGTTCATCGTCATGCGTGTCTGTTGAGGCTTGTGCTGCGGCGGACACGGTTTCAACCACCTGTTCAGGTGTGGCAACGGGAACCTCTTCGACAACAGGCGCCGGCCCGCCATCGGGCTGATAGTCTGCCGGAACCTCTTCACCCTCTTCGGCAATCACGGCAATCGGGGATCCAACAGCCACAGTCGACCCTTCAGGGGAGAGGATTTTATGCAGTACACCCTCATCAACCACTTCCATCTCCATGGTTGCCTTGTCGGTCTCGATTTCCGCCATCACTTCGCCACTTTCAAGCGTGTCACCCTCTCTCTTCAGCCAGCGGGCAATGCGCCCTTCGGTCATGGTTGGTGACAACTGGGTCATAAAAACGTCAATCGGCATTTGGGACTCCCCTTTAAATCAGTACGCTGGCGGGTGTTTCGATGTGCTTCTTCAGCGCCGCCAGAAATTCAGCTCCGACAGCACCATCCACGACGCGATGATCGCACGAAAGCGTCAGCGTCATCACCTTGGCAATGGTCAATGCGCCATTCTTCACAACCGGGCGCTCTTCGGTACCGCCTACTGCCAGAATCGCACCTTCCGGTGGATTGACGATGGCGGAGAACTGTTTGATGCCATACATGCCGAGATTGGAGATGGAGAAGGTTCCGCCGGAATACTCTTCCGGTTGCAGCTCTCCCTTACGCGCTCGTGCTGCCAGCTCTTTGACTTCATTCGAAATATCAACAATCCCCTTCTGCTCAGAGAAACGGATCACCGGCGTAATCAGCCCGCCTTCAATGGCAACAGCCACGGAGACATGAGCATGCTTGTGCATCAACGTATCGGTCTCCGTCCAGCTGGCATTGGCAGTCGGCACATCAACGAGAGCCTTGGCAACGGCCTTGATAACGAAGTCGTTAACGCTCAATTTGAAAGCGCCGTCGGCTGAGTCGTTCAGTTGCTGGCGTAGATCCATCAGTCGATCCATCTCAACATCAACGCTCAGATAGAAGTGGGGAACCTGCTGCTTGGATTCAGTCAAACGACGGGCAATGGCCTTGCGCATCATCGAGTTTTCAACGCGCTCAAGCTCATCTTCATGGTATGGCAACGGGCCTGTCGGCATCGGACGAGGCGCCGGCGGAACCACTGCCCCAGCCGAGCCGCCAAGGTTGATGCCGCGCTTCACGGCCTTCTCCACATCGGTCTTGGTAATGCGCCCTTTCGGGCCGGTGCCGGTAATGGCAGCCAGATTGATACCTTTCTGTTTGGCCAGACGGCGGGCCAACGGACTGGCCTTGATACGCCTGCTGTTCGATGGAGCCTCGACAACAGATGCCGTTGGAGCAGCTGCCGGAGTGGATGGCGCAGCAGGAGCGGCAGCAGTTTCGGCTGCTGCTGGTGCAGCCTCCGCCTGCGGGGAGGAGGCCGAAGCAGGTTGATAGTCAGCCGGAACCTCTTCACCCTCTTCAGCGATGACGGCAATGGGCGTGCCAACGGAAACCGTTGAACCTTCCGCTGCAAGAATCTTGTGCAGTACGCCCTCATCAACCACTTCCATCTCCATGGTTGCCTTATCAGTCTCGATTTCCGCCATCACTTCGCCACTCTCAAGCGTGTCGCCCTCTTTCTTCAACCAGCGGGCAATCCGGCCTTCGGTCATGGTCGGAGAGAGTTGGGTCATCTGTACATCAATTGGCATGGTCGCTCCCCATTAATTCCTGTTGCAAACTGTACGGGCCGCTTCAACAATTTCGCCAACACTGGGCAGCGTCAGCTCTTCCAGATTGGCCGCATAGGCCATAGGCACATCTTTTCCTGTTACGCGTGCAACCGGCGCATCCAGGTCATCAAAGGCTCGCTCCATAATCCGTGCGGAGATCTCTGCGCCGATACCGCAGAAACGCCAGCCCTCTTCAACGACGACGGCCCGGTTGGTTTTGGCCACTGAGGCGAGAATGGTGTTCTCATCCAGGGGTCGGATGGTTCGTGGATCAATCACTTCGGCATCGATGCCCTGCTTGGCCAACTCTTCGGCTGCAGCCAGAGCAAAACCGACCATGCGCGAGTGGGCGATGATGGTGACATCTTTGCCGGCGCGTTTGATGTCGGCTTTGCCCAGCGGGATAATGTAATCGCCATCCGGCACTTCGCCGATATCACCGTAGTTGATCTCATTTTCAATGAAGCAGACGGTATCGTTATCGCGAATTGCTGCTTTCAGCAGGCCTTTGGCATCGGCCGGGTTCGATGGCATGACCACCTTCAGTCCCGGAATATTGGCCATCCAGTTTTCGAGTGCTTGCGAGTGCTGCGCACCGACCCGGGCTGCGGAGCCACCGGCACCACGGAAAACCATCGGAACATTGTACTGGCCGCCGGACATGTATTTCATCTTGGCCGCCGCATTGACGATCTGGTCCAGCGCCAGAATGGCGAAGTTCCAGGTCATGAACTCAATAATCGGTTTCAATCCCGCCATGGCTGCACCCACACCAAGGCCGGCAAAGCCAAGCTCGGTGATCGGTGTGTCGATGACGCGTTTAGGGCCGAATTTATCCAGCATGCCCTGTGATACTTTGTAGGCGCCGTTGTATTCGGCCACCTCTTCGCCCATCAGGAACACGCGATCATCACGTGTCATCTCTTCACACATCGCCTGATTCAGTGCTTCGCGGTAAGTAATCTTACTCATCTTTGTTTAACCTACTTTTCCGGGATAGGGATATGCGCCTTCAATCGGGTCGCTATAGATGTCGGTCCAAAGCTCAGATGGATCGGGCTCCGGTTGCGCCTCGGCATCCCTGGCCACCTGGGCAACCGCCTTCTTGATGTCCTTATCCTTCTGTTTGAAATCCTCTTCCGTAGAGAGGCCTGCATCGATCATCTGCTTCTGCAGGCGTGCAATCGGGTCACGGCCACTGCGCCACTCATCGACCTCCTGACGCGTACGGTAGGTGGCCGGATCAGACATGGAATGTCCGCGATAACGGTAAGTCATCGCTTCGACAATAATCGGACCGGCACCGGAACGGGCATGGGCAATGGCTTCACCCATCTTGCGCTCTACCTCCAGCACATTCATGCCATCGATCTGCATGCCCGGCACCTTGAAGGAGATGCCTCGTTTAAAGAGGTGGGTCTCAGCTGAAGCACGGCCGATGGAGGTGCCCATGGCGTACTGGTTGTTTTCGATAACAAATACGATCGGCAGTTTCCACAGGGCCGCCATATTGAAGGATTCGTAAACCGCGCCCTGATTAATGCCGCCATCGCCCATGAAGCAGAGCGTAACGCGACCATCTTCCTTGTACCAGCTGGAGAAGCCGAAGCCGAGACCGATCGGCACCTGTTCACCGACAATGCCATTGCCGCCGGCAAAGTTTCTGGTGACATCGAACATGTGCATGGAGCCACCCTTTCCTTTCACCACACCGCCGGCACGACCAAGCAACTCTGCCATCACGGCTGTCGGGTCGGAGCCGCGGGCCAGGATATGGCCATGGTCACGGTAGCTGGTCATCATATAGTCGGTCGGTTCTGATGCCGCTTCAATGCCAACGCATACCGCTTCCTGTCCGTTGCAGAGATGGCAGAAGCCACCGATTTTTTTCAGGCCGTACATCTGCCCCGCCTTCTCTTCAAAGCGCCGGATGTAGAGCATCATGTCATGCATCTCATGCAGGGTTTCCGCGGGATAATCGCGGCCCTCATATGTCAGGCCAGTAGCTTTCGCCTGTTTCTGCTTTGCAGCCATAGCGCCCCCATTCAGGAAGTGATCAAAAGTAGTAAGGTGCGAATGATGCCGGAGGCAACCCTATGCAGCAACCAAACGCCGTTTGTGGTTATATCCGACGTTGGTCATCGGGTAATAGGTAAAAACCCTTATTTACCAACATTTCTTCCCTAAAGTGCGAAAGGGCGCAAAAGATCCGTGATTGCAGTCGGAAGGGCTCTGTCTCATAATCTCCCGGATGATGAAAATGTCGTATTTCGAGCTGCAGCATGAGCAGTGATAACCGCATCGTCTATTCAACGGAACATGGCCAACTCGGCAAGAGCATGGAGAAATCCCGTTCCTCAAAGAAAAACAATAAAAACAGTAAGATGCGATCACATTCACCGGTCATCACAAACCCGTCAAAGCAGGGTGTTCGCATTCGTCGCGAGTCCAAAGGACGCGGCGGCAAAAATGTCTGCGTCATCGATGGGCTTCCCTTGGATGAAAAGGGGCTGAAGACGCTGTTGAAAAAACTGAAAGGACAGCTCGGTTCCGGTGGCGCTGTAAAGGGCAATGCTCTTGAAATTCAGGGCGACCACCGTGAAAAACTGTTGCTGATACTGGAGAAAGAGGGATTCAAGGCCAAGCTGTCAGGCGGCTGAATGCCATTCCCGTCTCCGTGGAGTGGCAACAGGATTGTATAAATTGCTGAGAGATATAAAGTTCCACTTCTGTTTTTCATAGCGCTGCACAGGAAAAGCAGCCCTCATTTATGTTAACAGGCCTCAATGTGAAGAAAGCGAATAAAAGCAATTTGAAAGCGAGAACAACACCATGAAAAAAAATGACATGACCGCCAGCCTGGATCTTACCAAGCATGATACAGGCACTGGGGCGCACCGTTCACGTAAACCGGTTTATATGGATTTTCTTCCGCCCTGCAATCATGCATGTCCGGCGGGTGAAGATATTCAGGCATGGCTGGCTCTCGCTCAGGATGGCCAATATGAGGCAGCATTCCAGAAGCTGATCGAAAACAACCCGTTCCCGGCAATTCATGGCCGCGTCTGCTATCACCCGTGTGAAACCGCCTGCAATCGCGCCTACACGGATCAGGAGGTGAGTATCCACGCCGTTGAACGATTCCTTGGCGATATGGCGATGGAAAAGGGCTGGAAGCCAGAATTTACAGCACCTGCCGGCGGCAAGAAGGTGCTGGTTATCGGCGGAGGGCCGTCAGGCCTCTCTGCAGCCTATCATCTGACCCGTCTCGGACATGAGGTGGAGATTCGTGAAGCGGGGCCGGTTGCCGGCGGCATGATTCATTTCGGAATCCCTGCCTACCGCATGCCACGCAAAGAGTTGCAGCAGGAGATTAAACGCGTCGAAGAGATGGGTGTGAAGATCACCTGCAACCACCGTGTGGAAGATGTTTTTAAAGAGAAAGCAGAGGGGGGGTTCGATGCTGTTTTTATCGCTATCGGCGCCCATCTGGGTAAGAAGATCGATATTCCGAGCCGTGATGCAGGCAAGATGCTTGATGCGGTTAGTTTCCTGAGAAGTGTAGAGAATGGTGAAGATGTGAAGCTGGGTCGCAAGGTGGCGATCTATGGCGGTGGTAACACGGCGATGGATGCGGCACGTACCGCCAAGCGTCTGGGGGCTGAAGAGGCGGTGATCATCTACCGTCGTGACCGTGCCAATATGGCCGCCCATGAGTTTGAAGCTGATGAGGCAATTGAAGAGGGTGTGAAGATCAACTGGTTACGCACCATCAAGGAGATTGATGCTACCACCTTCAAGGTTGAAGTGATGGCCATCGATGAGAACGGGCGTCCGCAGCCGACCGGTGAAATCGAGGAGCTGGAAGCCGACTCGTTGATCATGGCGGTAGGTCAGGATACCGATACCGGATTTCTCAAGAGTATCGAAGGTATTGAGTTCGAGTGGGATGGCACGGTGATCGTCAACGATCACATGATGACCGGGGCCGAGGGGATCTTCGCCGGTGGCGATATGGTCCCTTCCGAGCGTTCGGTTACGATTGCAACAGGCCACGGCAAGAAGGCGGCTCGCTATATCGATGGCTGGCTGCGCGGTGAGCCCTATATTCCGGCTGAAAAGCATCCGATCGTCGATCACGAGAAGCTTCGCCTATGGTACCGAACCGAGGCGCCGAAGCGGGCGCAGGGTGAGTTGCCTGCAGAGCAGCGAACGGCCAGCTTTGATGAGATCCTGCAAGGGCTCTCCGAGAAGGAGGCGCTGTTCGAAGCCAAGCGCTGCCTCTCATGCGGCAACTGCTTTGAGTGCGATGGCTGCTACGGCTCCTGCCCTGAAGATGCGATCATCAAACTGGGTAAAGGCAAGCGCTACCTCTACGACTACGATAAATGCACCGGCTGTGCATCCTGCTACGAGCAGTGTCCGTGCTATGCCATCGAGATGGTGAAAGAGAACAGCATTGAAGCAGGGCAGGCATAACATGAGTGACAATAAAGTAACCAAGCAAGCAAAACAGGTGGCTATGGATGGCGGCACTGCCGTTGCCCATGTCGCCTATCGCGTCAGTGAGGTCGCCTCGATCTACCCGATCACCCCCTCCTCCGATATGGCGGAGCTGTGCGACCAGTGGTCGGCAGCCGGGCTGAAGAATATCTGGAATCAGGTTCCCGACGTTATTGAGATGCAAAGTGAGGGCGGTGCTGCCGGTACCGCGCACGGCGCATTGCAGACAGGCGCACTAACCACCACCTTTACCGCATCTCAGGGTCTGATGCTGATGCTGCCGAACATGTACAAGATTGCCGGCGAACTGACCTCTACCGTATTCCATGTGGCCGCCCGTTCGCTGGCTGCTCAGGCGCTCTCCATTTTCGGCGACCATCAGGATGTGATGGCTGCCCGCATGACCGGCTTCGCCATGCTGGCCTCTTCATCGGTACAGGAGGCACACGACTCTGCCCTGATCTGTCATTCGGCCACGCTGAAGGCGCGCGTGCCGCTGATTAACTTCTTCGACGGTTTCCGTACCTCGCATGAAGTGAACAAGATCAGCCTGTTGTCCGATGAGCAGATCCGCGCCATGATCGATGATGAACTGGTCTATGCCCATCGCAATCGGGCACTGAATCCGGATAATCCGTTTATCCGCGGAACTGCCCAGAATCCGGATGTCTATTTCCAGGGGCGTGAAAGCTCCAATCCGTTCTACCTGGCTATTCCCGGTATTATTCAGGAGACCATGGATGAACTGGCCGCACTGACCGGCCGCCAGTACAAGCTGTTCGACTATCATGGTGCCGAAGATGCCGAGCAGGTGATTGTGGTGATGGGCTCGGCAGCCGAAACCATCCTGGAAACGATCAGGGTGCTTAACGCACAAGGTGCCAAACTGGGCGTGATCAACGTGCGCCTGTTCCGTCCGTTCAGCATGGATCACCTGGTTGCCGCGATGCCGAAGAGTGTGAAGTCGGTTGCCGTTCTGGACCGCACCAAAGAGCCGGGTTCTGCCGGTGAACCGCTCTACCAGGACGTCATCACCGCTCTGGCTGAAGCCTATTCGTCGGGCGCGATCGAGTCGCTGCCCAAGGTGATCGGTGGCCGCTATGGCCTCTCTTCCAAAGAGTTCACCCCCGCCATGGTCAAGCGCATCTATGAAGAGCTCTACAAGGATAAGCCAAAGAATCACTTTACTATCGGTATTACCGATGATGTCACCCATACCAGTCTCGAAGTGGATCACAGCTTCAACATCGAGCCTGCCAATGTGACCCGTGCACTTTTCTTCGGCCTCGGCTCGGACGGTACCGTTTCGGCCAATAAGAACAGCATCAAGATTATCGGTGAGAACACGCCGCTCTACTGCCAAGGCTATTTTGTATACGATTCCAAGAAGGCGGGCTCGCAGACGACTTCACATCTCAGGTTCGGTCCCGATCCGATTCATGCCCCCTACCTGATCGAGTCGGCCAACTTTATCGCCTGCCATAAATTCAACTTCATCAATCAGGTGGATATGTTGCGCTGGGCAGCTCCGAAATCGGTCTTCCTGCTCAACTCACCGGTCGCCGCTGATCAGGTGTGGAATGAACTGCCGAAGCCGGTACAGCAGACGATTATCGATAAGCAGATCGAGTTCTATGTGATCGATGCTTCGACCGTGGCACGCGATGCCGGCATGGGCCGACGCATTAACACCATTATGCAGACCTGCTTCTTCGCTCTCTCCGGCGTACTGCCGAAGGATGAGGCGATTGCGCAGATCAAGAAGGCGATTGAAAAGACCTATTCCAAGAAGGGAGCGGAGATCGTACAGCTCAACTTCAAGGCTGTGGATGCATCGCTTGATCATCTCCACAAGGTCGAGATTCCGGTATCTACCAGCAATGAGCGGGGCATGCAGGCCATGGTGCCTGCTCATGCTCCACAGTTCGTGCAGGAGGTGACGGCTCCGATGCTGGCCGGTTTTGGTGATGACCTTCCGGTCTCGATGATTCCTGTGGATGGCACCTACCCGAGCGGTACGGCGGCATTTGAAAAGCGGAACGTCTCCGATTTTATTCCACTGTGGGAGCCTGATCTCTGTATTCAGTGCGGCAACTGCAGTTACGTCTGCCCGCATAGTGTGATTCGAGCCAAATTCTATAATGAGGCCCTACTCGAAGATGCTCATGAGGGATTCCAGTCCACTGAAGTGGCGGCGCGCGGTTTCCCTGAAACCCGTTATACGCTGCAGATTTTCGCCGAGGACTGTACCGGTTGTGAAATGTGCGTGAATGCGTGTCCGGCCCTTGATCCTGAAGATAAGAGTCGCAAGGCGATCAATATGACCGCCAAAGCGCCGATTCTGGAAATGGCCAAGAAGAACGTCGAGTTCTTCGAAACACTTCCGGTCAACGATCGCGATACCATTGACTATTCATCGGTGCGCGGTACACAGTTTCTCGAGCCTCTGTTCGAGTTCTCGGGTGCCTGTGCGGGCTGTGGTGAAACGCCGTATGTGCGTCTGTTGACTCAGCTATTCGGCCCTCGTCTGCTGGTTGCCAATGCCACCGGTTGTTCCTCCATTTACGGTGGTAACCTGCCATCGACGCCATGGACGTCGAACAAGGATGGTCGGGGTCCGGCATGGTCCAACTCGCTGTTCGAGGATAATGCCGAGTTCGGTCTCGGCATGCGTTTGGCAGCCGATCACCACATGCGCATGGCACAGCAGACCGTTCTGGAACTGGCGCCACTGCTTGGAGATGATGAGCTGGTTAACGGGCTGGTTCATGCCGATCAGCGAATCGGTTCCGAGATCGGCAGGCAGCGTGAACGTGTGGAGATTCTGAAAAAGAAACTCAAAGCCATCAATGATCCGCGGGCCAAAAACCTGCTGACCATCGTCGATCATCTGGTACGTCGAAGCGTCTGGCTGGTTGGTGGCGATGGTTGGGCCTATGACATCGGGTCCTCCGGTCTTGATCACGCGTTGGCATCAGGGCGTAACATCAACGTGCTGGTGCTTGACACAGAGGTATACTCCAACACCGGTGGTCAGGCATCGAAATCGACTCCTGTCGGCGCGACCGCCAAGTTCGCTTCGGCCGGTAAGCCGGTAGGCAAGAAGGACCTGGCTCTACAGGCGATCTCTTACGGTAACGTCTATGTAGCCCGTATCGCCATGGGTGGCAATCCGCAGCAGACGTTGCTGGCGATGCGCGAAGCCGAGGACTATCCGGGCCCGTCAATCATTCTGGCCTATAGTCACTGTATCGCTCACGGTATTGATATGACACAGGGACTGCATCAGCAGGATATGGCGGTAGCTTCCGGTTACTGGCCTCTGATCCGCTACAACCCTGCGTTGCGTCAGGCTGGCAAGAAGCCGTTCGTACTCGATTCACCGAAGCCGACTATGAAACTGGCCGATTACGCCTATACCGAGCAGCGTTATAAGTTGCTGCAGAAGACCAACCCTGATGAGGCGGCTCGCCTGATGAAGCTGGCACAGCAGGCTGCCGACCTTCGCTGGGCAACCTATGAGCATATGGCCAATCAGGATCCGTCGGAGTTTGTGCCCGTGGCTTAAGTGCGGGTCGCCGGAAAGGGTGACCCGAAAGGCCGGAGTTCTCTCCGGCCGCTCTTGGCATGGAAATTGATAGCGAATCCTCATGGATAGCAATCGATGAAAGAGGTGATCAAACAGCTGACCGAACATGGTCTGCTCGAAGGGCTGCTTGAGGGGCTTCCGATTCGCCTCTTCTGGAAGGATCGCGAACAGCGATATCTCGGATGCAATACCCTGTTTGCCAAGGATGCCGGGCTGTCCGGGCCCGATGATCTGATCGGCAAGACCGATTTTGACATGGGCTGGAAGGCGCAGGCCGAACTCTACCGTGCCGATGATCAGCGGGTGATGGATTCCGGTGAGCCAAAGCTTAACTATGAAGAGCCGCAGACCACCCCGGATGGCAGTACTATCTGGTTGCGAACCTCGAAGGTGCCGCTGCATAACGAGGGTGGCGAGGTCATCGGCATTCTCGGTATCTATGAAGATGTTACAGCCGAGAAAGAGAGCCAACAGCAGCTTCTTCTGGATCAAAATCTTTTTGCCGCATTAAGCCGTGCCCAATCGCTCTTTATCACCGATGCCGAATCCCGTGGGGTGTTCGAGAGCCTGCTGGATGAGATGTTGAGTATCACGCAGAGCGAGTACGGTTTTATTGCCCGTGTTCTTTACGATGAAAGCGACCAGCCTTACATCAAGACGCTTGCCATCACCAATATCGCCTGGGATGAGGAGATGCGGGCTTACCATGATGAGCATGTGGCCGAAGGTCTGGAGTTGAGAAACAGAAACACCCTTTTCGGTCATGTGCTTACCAGTGGAGATGTCGTAATCGCCAATGATGCATCGCATGATTCTCGAGGTTCGGGTGTTCCTCACGGCCATCCTGCACTGAATGCCTTTCTCGGTATTCCTGTTTATATGAATGACAACATGATCGGCATGCTTGGCATTGCCAACAGGCCGCAGGGGTATTCCCAGCAGAGCGTGGAATTGTTGACGCCACTGGTGGCGGTGTGTGCCCAATTGATAGGGGCATACAGAACTGCCACTCAGCGCAAGCAGATGGAGCAGCAGCTCCATGCCTCCGAAATCCGCTTCAAAAAGATTTTTAACAGCTTGCAGGATACCTATTACCGAACCGATGCGGAGGGGATGATTACGCTGGTGTCGCCATCGGCTGCCGAGTTGATGGCGTGCGAAGCGGATCAGCTGTTGGGCACGGCAATTAAGAACTATTATGTTGTTGAAGGGGAGCGGCAGAAATTCCTGCAGGCCCTTTCCGAAAACGATGGTGTGGTCAGCAACTTTGAGGCCCGGATCAGGCGGCTGGACGGTAAGGTCATATGGGTTTCGACCAATGCCCATTATCGGCTGGATGAAGCCGGAAATATTGACGGTGTGGAAGGGACAATCCGGGATGTTTCGGCCCAAAAAGAGCTTGTCGAAGAGCTGCGTCTCAGCAAGTTTGTGAGTGACCATGCGCCGGATTGCACGTTCTGGATTGATGAACAGGCGCGAATTCATTACGTCAATGAAGCCACATGCCTCAAGCTGGGATATTCGAAGGAAGAGCTGCTTGGCATGTCTATTCCCGATCTTGATCCTGATTATTCAGCCGAGGTCTGGCCGCAGCACTGGCAGGAGCTGAAGCAGAGAAAGGAACTTTTTTTTGAGACAAGGCAAAGACATCGGGATGGAACCGTTATCCCCTTCGAGGTTTCAGCCAACTTTGTAAAATTCGACGACATTGAATACAACGTCGCGTTCTTGAGAGACATCTCCGACAGAAAAGCAGCAGAAGCACTACTGCTGGAGAGTGAATCCCGTTTCAGAAACTTGTTCGAATACTCTCCGGATCCCTGCTGGATCATTGATGAGAACAACCACTTCGTTCTATCCAACCAGGCTGCCGTCGACATCCTCGGCTACGAAAATAGTGAATCGTTGCAATCCACCCATCCATCGAAACTGTCACCGGAAATACAGCCTGATGGACAAAGCTCGTTTGAAAAGGCCAATGAGATGATGCGCATGGCTCAGGAGAAGGGGATTCACCGCTTCGAGTGGGAGCATCGACGTAAAAATGGAGAGTGTTTCCCTGTTGAGGTGACGCTCTCCAGGATTGAGCTGAACGGAAAAGTTCAACTCTACTGTACCTGGAAAGACATTAGCGAAAGGAAGAGAGCTGAGGCCAACCTTCTGAAAGTTGGGCAACAGTATGCCGAGGCCGAGCGCCTTGCTCATCTGGGGCATTGGCGCCTTGATTTGAAGGCCAATCAACTTGAATGGTCAGAAGAGGTTTTCCGCATCTTTAACTTTGATCCGAAAGCGTTTGAAGCCTCCTACGAAGCGTTTCTCCAGGCAGTCCATCCTGATGACCGGGAGCTTGTCCGCCGGACATATGAGGAGTCTGTTGAAAACAGAACAGGGTACAAAACCGAACACCGTATTTTGATGCCGGATGGGTCGCTCAAGTGGGTCATCGAACGTGGTGAAACCGCCTATAGTGATGAGGGGGAGCCCCTCGTTTCAACCGGTACCGTTCTGGACATCACCAGTCAGAAAAGAGCTGAAGAGAAACTCAGGCTCAGTGAAGAGCGTTTTGCTCTTGCCATGGCGGGAGCCAATGACGGGCTGTGGGATTGGAATTTAGAGACCAACGAAGTCTATTACTCGCCTCGCTGGTTCGAGATGCTCGGTTACGAGTTCGGAGTCTTTCCCCAGACTCTCGATACATGGGAAGCTCTGGTGCATCCGGATGACAGGGCGTGGGTGTTGCAAAGTGTGGCTGATTATCTGGAAGGTCGTGTAGACAGCTTTGATGTCGAGATGCGCATGCAGCACAAGGATGGCCACAACGTCTTCGTTCTGTCGCGGGCAACCAAAGCGCTGCATGCGGCTGATGGTAAGCCGGTGCGGTTGGTTGGAACACATGTCGACATCACGGAACGTAAGGCTCATCAGGCCATGCTGGAAGCAAGCAAGAAACGCTTTGAGGAGCTCTTCGAATCTTCGACCGATGCAATTTTTATTCTCGATATGCATGGCAACTTTATCGACATCAACAAAACGGCTCATGAGCGGCTTGGCTATACAAAAGAGGAGATGCTTCTCTTGAGTGTAAAAGATCTTGATCCACCTGAGTTTGCAGTAAAGGTGCCGACGCGTATGAAACAGATCATGGAGAGTGGTAGTGCCGTATTTGAGTCGGCTCATTACCGCAAGGATCACTCCATCATGCCAGTCGAAATTAATGCCAGAAAGCTTGACCTCGACGGGCAGGAGGTCGTGCTGAGCATTGTTCGCGATATTTCCGAACGTAAGGCACTTGAGGCGCAGTTGCGCCAATCGCAAAAAATGGAGTCGGTTGGTACGCTGGTCGGAGGAATAGCACACGACTTCAACAACATGCTTGCTGCCGTACAGGGGAATGTCTATCTGGCCAGACGCTTGATGAAGGAGCATCCGGTTGCTGCCGAAAAACTCGATAATATCGAGAAGCTTTCGACACGTGCGGCCAATATGGTCCAGCAACTGCTCACATTCGCTCGCAAGGATATTGTGCAGATGAGCGTATTCAGCCTAAATGCCTTTATGGAAGAGGGCTATTCTCTGGCCAGGGCAGCGATCCCTGAAAATATTGACCATAAAACCTCCGTTTGTGATGAGATGCTATATATCAAGGGCGATGCCACGCAGTTACAGCAGGTTCTGTTCAATCTTCTCAATAATGCAGTCGATGCTGTTGCCGAAGTATTGCATCCTGAAATCCGATGTAGCCTGACTGCTTACGAGGCGGATGAAGCGTTCATGTATAAGTACCCCGATCTGGAGGGGCGTTCGTTTGCATGTATTACAGTCAGGGATAATGGGCACGGTATTCCGAGCGAGCGCCTGGATAAGATTTTTGAACCCTTCTTCACCACCAAAGAGGTAGGCAAGGGAACCGGACTCGGGCTGGCCATGCTCTACGGTGCTGTGCAGACCCATGGGGGTGCGGTTGAAGTGGAGAGTGAGGCAGGGCGTGACACATCCTTTAAGGTCTATCTGCCTGTTTGTCATGAGATACCCGATTCTGAATCGGAAGAGAACACCTCTCTGGGTCAGGGTCAGGGAGAGACGGTGCTGCTCGTTGACGATGAGAAAGACCTGCGGGAAACAACCGCGGAAGTTCTACACGAAATGGGTTACAAGGTTATTCAGGCTGCGAACGGCATTGAAGCCCTCGAGGCGTTCAAGACAAGGCCGTCTGAGGTTCGCCTGATCCTCTCCGATGTCATCATGCCCAAAATGGGCGGTGTTCAGCTGTTGCAGGCTATTCGGAAACTGGACCGGCAGGTGCCGGTTCTCCTGGCTACCGGCTACGATAAGGGCGATGTGCTGGACCATCATGCCGTGGGTGATCATTGTCAGGTGATTCATAAGCCGTTTGACTTTGATTATTTAGGACAAATGATCCAGGAGTTGATTCAATAGGCATATTTATCCATCGCCCTCATGCTCGCGCCTTCTCTAATGCATTTTAGTTTTGCCCTAACACTCGCCTCTCTTCTGAATGAGGATATGTTAGGTTGCCACGGACATGATCACTCTTCGTTTTAACAAGCCTTACCAGGTGCTGACCCAGTTTACCGATGACGGATCGGGGAGAAGTGACCGTCAGACACTGGCGGATTATATCTCTGTTCCAAACGTCTATGCGGCCGGTCGCCTTGATCGCGACAGTGAAGGGTTGCTGCTGTTGACATCGGACGGCCAGCTGCAAAACCGGATATCTCATCCCGATCACAAGCTTAAAAAGACCTATTGGGTTCAGGTTGATGGCGACATCAGCGAAGCAGCTATCGCCAAGCTTCGGCGCGGGGTTGAGCTTAAAGATGGTATGACTGCACCGGCCCGTGCCAAGATTATTTCAGAGCCGGCATCGCTCTGGCCACGCAATCCGCCGGTTCGTTTCCGTGCGGAGATTCCGACCTCATGGATTGAGCTGGAGATTGCCGAGGGGCGAAATCGTCAGGTGCGGCGTATGACTGCGGCGGTTGGTTTTCCAACGCTGAGGCTGATTCGTTACGCCATTGGTCCGATCACACTGGATGGTTTGAAATCCGGCGAGTTTGAGGAGATTGATGGAGAGAAGCTATGGGCTCTTTTTCCCAGCAAGGGTTCGAAGCTGCCCGCTTCAGGTCAAAACCACAGAAACAGAAAGCGAAAGTAAACGGCGGCGAGGGGTCTGGCCTCGTTACTCCTCGCTCTCACCTTCATGCGATTTGTTTTTCTGGTCTTTCTCATGCCTGTCGAGTTCAGCTTTCTGACTCTGGGTCGACGCATCTTCTTGTTCGTGTTTTTCCTCTCGCGGCTCTTCGATATGGTGCGGCATCTTGTTGGCCTGCGGTTGAGCCTGTTTCATTGTCCGCTTTTTCGGTTTTGGATGCGCTTCGTAACGGTCGGTCAGATAGTTGCCTCGGCCACGCTCGTAGCCCTGCCAGAATCGCTGATGCTGCAAGCCTGCGCAGACGCCTGAGTAGAGCTGGTTGGTCTGCCCCAGATAGAGGCCGGTTTCATAGGTGCAGTAGCCTTGGTTCCCCTGTTTCCAGCCCTGCCGGTAACCGCGCCGGTCTGCCGCGATGCCGTAGTAGCGGCAAGTGTTGGCGATCTCTCCGGCCCGGTAAGGGTGACCATCCTCACCGTCTCGATAGCCTGCATCGAACCAGTCGCTGCTCATGCATGCCTCAAGTGAAATCAGTGACGCATCGCTTCGAGCCTCCTGATGTTTAAGTCGTTCCAGTTGGTGCAGCAGTGTGCGATGCTGCTCTGCCCTCTTCTCGGCAGTCAGCTGTTTTTCCAGACGGTTAACATCCTGTTCAAGTTTATGATGTTCGCTTCGTGCTCTGAGCACATCCTTACCAAGTTGATAGAGGTCGCGATAGGCGGGTTCAAGGTCAGCAGGGCATACGCCGCTATAGCGCCTGCCTGCGAGACCATGACGCAGCCCGTTTTCAGCTGTGCAGTAGCTGCGAATGCCTTCTCTCCAGCCTGAGATATAATCATCTGCCACATCAGCTGGGCATCTGTTGTTGAGGGCTCTCCCCGACTGACCGGCGCGGTAGCCGTTATCGGCGGTACAGTAGCGGCGGATTCCCTGCTCCCAGCCATCCCGGTATGCCTCGTCGTCGGGAACTACCTGATGCTCCACGCAGCTCTGGCGATGTTTTTCCAGCTGAGTGTAATGAACACCACGCGAACCATCGCTGTAGCCGACAGCCTCCCAGTTGGCATTCAGGCACTCCTTTTTGGACATCGATGCACAGCCTGAGAGCAGTGTGATGATCAGTAATGCGAATAAAAGATGGAATCGTTGCTGCATGGCCAACCTCCGGGACGGGCCAGGGTGAGCCTGCATTCTTGATCAGAATGCGACAAGCGTCACAGGTCTTGCCGTCAGGTTAAGTCTTTGCTGTATGTCAAAAAGATTGAGGCCGCGGTTGCGGCCTCAATGCGGACGAATGGTCCGGATTATTAGATGTCTGCCAGAGTGTCTTTTACTGAATCTCAATCGCCTTTGGCTTGGCGCTTTCGCGCTTTGGCAGACGGATTGAGAGCACCCCATCTTTCATTTCGGCATTCACCTTCTCAGCATCAATATTGCTTGGCAGGCTGAAGCTGCGTGTGAACGAGCCGTATGAGCGTTCGATGCGATGAACATTCTCCTCCTTCACATCCTTCTCATAACGACGTTCGCCGGAGATGGTCAGCACGCCATCTTTAACCTCCAGCTTCACATCTTTTTTGTCGATGCCCGGTAGCTCGGCCTCGACCAGCAGCGCATCATCGGTTTCACGAATATCCACCGAAGGTGCCCACTGTCCACCATCGGTACTCATGGCTGAGTGGGAGTCATCAAGAAGACGGCTCAGGTGGCGATTCATCGATTCAAGCTCCTGCCAGGGCGTCCAACGCATTAAAGTCATCATAGACCTCCATACATCATGATTTCGGAAGTTATTACCTTCCTACCAATTTTATAGGATCGATTTTTATCCGTTTCAACCCCGCAAACAGCAGTTGACAGAGAGAGCGATCTTCCCACTATTAGCACTCCTTTTTCGAGAGTGCTAAAAAACATTCTCTTAAGGGGTTGAATCGGGGAAGGCCGGTTCCTATATATCAGTTTCAAGTTAATTTGTATTTCGAAGGAGAAATAAAGATGGCAACAAAGGTTCGTCCTTTACATGATCGTGTAATCGTCCGCCGTCTGGACGAAGAAGAGAAATCGGCTGGTGGAATCATCATTCCCGATTCAGCCAAAGAGAAGCCTATTCAGGGTAAAATCATCGCAGTCGGTAAGGGCAAAAGCCTTGAGAACGGCGAAGTACGCCCGTTGGATGTAAAAGAGGGAGACACCGTGATCTTCTCTACTTACGCCGGCACTGAGATCAAGCTGGATGGCGAAGCGTTCTTGATGATGCGCGAAGATGACATCCTCGGCGTTCTTGAAAGTTGATTGATGCGTAAAAGTTCTTCCTGAACTTTTACTCGGACGAAAGCGGAAAATCGCGGTTTCCCACTTTCTTACAAATCAGAGGTTTGCCGGCCATCCCTGGCCGGTAAGTCCGGAGAAACAAGGCGCAGTTTGCGTAAAAAACATAAAGATATTTCATAGGAGAAATGAGAATGGCTAAAGACATTCAATTCGGCGAAGAAGCACGCGCCAAGATGATGACCGGCGTCAACAAGCTTGCCGATGCAGTAAAAGTAACATTGGGCCCGAAAGGCCGTAATGTTGTGCTCGACAAATCATGGGGTGCCCCAAACATCACCAAGGATGGTGTATCTGTAGCCAAAGAGATCGAACTGGAAGATAAGTTTGAAAACATGGGCGCACAGATGGTGAAGGAAGTGGCTTCCAAGACTGCGGATATCGCAGGTGATGGTACCACGACGGCAACCGTCCTGGCTCAGGTGATTGCTAAAGAGGGAATCAAGGCAGTTGCTGCCGGCATGAATCCTATGGATCTCAAACGCGGTATCGACAAGGCTGTAAAGGTTGTTGTTGATGAGCTGGCGAACCTGTCCAACGAAGTTCAGAACCGTGACGAGATCGCCCAGGTCGGCACCATCTCTGCCAATGGCGACTCTGAAATCGGCCAGATCATTGCCGACGCGATGGACAAGGTCGGTAAAGAGGGTGTGATCACCGTCGAAGAGGCCAAGGGTCTTGAGACCGAGCTGGATGTTGTAGAAGGCATGCAGTTTGATCGCGGCTATCTTTCGCCATACTTCATCACCAATGCAGACCGTATGGAGTGCGAGCTGGACAGCCCTTACATCCTGCTGTTCGAGAAGAAGATCTCCAGCATGCGCGACCTGCTGCCGGTACTGGAAGCGGTTGCACGCTCAGGCAAGCCTCTGCTGATTATCGCTGAGGACATCGAAGGCGAAGCGCTGGCGACTCTGGTTGTGAACAAGATGCGCGGTGTGGTTAACGTATCTGCAGTCAAGGCACCAGGCTTCGGCGATCGTCGCAAAGCGATGATGGAAGATATGGCGATCCTGACCAACGGCAAGGTGATCTCTGAAGATCTCGGTCTGAAGCTGGAAAACGTCACCATCGAAGATCTGGGTACTGCAGGCACTGTTCGTATCTCCAAGGACACCACCACCATCGTTGATGGTGCAGGTGCCAAAGAGGATATCGAAGCGCGTGTACATCTGATCCGCAAGCAGATCGAAGACACCACCTCTGACTACGACAAAGAGAAGCTGCAGGAGCGCGTAGCCAAACTGGCCGGCGGTGTTGCTGTGATCAAGGTCGGCGCTGCAACTGAAGTGGCAATGAAAGAGAAGAAGGATCGTGTTGACGATGCGCTGCACGCAACCCGCGCTGCGGTTGAAGAGGGAATTGTTGCCGGCGGCGGCGTAGCACTGATTCGTGCACGTGCGGCCCTGGTCGGCATGACCGGCACCAACCACGATGAAGATACAGGTATCAACATCGTTAAACGTGCGGTTGAAGAGCCTCTGCGCCAGATCGTTTCTAACGGTGGCGGTGAAGCCTCTGTTGTGGTCAATGAAGTGGCCAACAACAAGGGCCACTACGGCTACAATGCGCAGACTGAAGAGTACGGCGACCTGGTGAAGATGGGTGTGATTGACCCGACCAAGGTGACCCGTTCAGCCCTTCAGCATGCGGCATCGATTGCCGGCCTGTTGATTACCACTGAAGCGATGGTTGCAGAGATTCCTGCACCGGCAGCTCCAGCAGCTCCTGATATGGGCGGCATGGGTGGTATGGGCGGCATGATGTAAGGATTTGGTAAGCCGAAAGGCTGGCAAATCCTTGTAACTTCCGTTACATCTCAATTGAAAAGGGCGGCTCTTCGGAGTCGCCCTTTTTTATGGCAGGCCTTGCTAAATGGACAATTGCGCAGCGTTCATTAACATCATCGCCGAGCTGAATCGAACAATCCACAATCAGGAGTTACTGATGAGCGTAGAGTCCCTAGAGAAGATTATTGAGAAATCAGAAGCCGAGCTGGAACGTCGTCCGGGCAGGAAGAACCTTGCCATGCTGTCGATGGCATTCGTTCTGTTTCTGGTTCCGGTCTATATCTTTTTTAGCATGGAGAGCGGCATTTACCAGAAATCGTATGCTCCCGTTGTGGTTGGTTGGCTGATGATCTCGGTCTGGATCAGCCATGTCACAACCAGCGCCCTTTTTGTTGGCAGAACGGTTGAACTGGAGCTCTCCATTGAGACTGCGAAAGCCATTCTTGGCCTTGGTAAAGAGAAAGAAAGCTGACGATTCAAGCAGGCGATAAAGCCGGAAATTTCCGGCTTTAGAAAATATCCTTGAGCATATCGCTGGTAGCCATAAAGACGTACCAGACAATAAGAAAGCCGATGGTGACACTGACAGGTGCGATCAGGTCTTTACCGATCTGTTTGATGCCCTTGCCTTTCATCAGGTCGCTGATCACCACCCAAAGCAGCAGCAGTCCCACAATTGAGAAGACCACATAGAAAATAATCATCGGATGTTCATTCATATAGGCATTGTAAACCATCTGGACGGAGTTTGTGGATACCCTGTATAGGGGAGAATACCACTATTCATTGTCGGGGAGCCTTTTGTGAATGAACTCGCTAAACTTCGCCGATGAGCAGAAAAGTGATTCCGATTCAGGTCGCCCCATCGACGAAAGGCGAAGAGCAGCCGATGGCTGGCAAGCCCGCATGGCTGAAGGTGAAAGCACCGAACTCGAAAGAGTTCCGGGAAGTTGAGAAGCTGATGCGTAGCAAGAAGCTCAACACCGTCTGTGAAGAGGCCAGCTGTCCCAATATTGGCGAGTGCTGGAAACATGGTTCCGCCACCTTCATGATCTTAGGCCGTGTCTGCACCCGCACCTGCGCTTTTTGTGATGTCGAGACAGGCCGCCCTGATCCGCTCGATGCGGATGAGCCGAAGAACACCGCTGATGCCATTGCCTCGATGGGGCTCAAGCATGCGGTGATCACCTCGGTGGATCGTGATGATCTGAAGGATGGCGGTGCCGGACACTACGCGGAGACCATCCTTGCCATCAAAGCACAGACGCCTGATGTGACCATTGAAGTGCTGACTCCCGACTTCCAGCGCAAACCGGACACATGCCTTGAAACGGTGATCGCGGCTCGCCCCGATATCTTCAATCACAATCTTGAGACGGTTCCGCGCCTCTACCGCTCGGTGCGCCCCGGTGCCCGCTACTTCACCTCGCTGCGTCTGCTTCAGCGCGCCAAAGAGCTTGATCCCAATGTCGTCACCAAGTCCGGCATCATGGTCGGCCTGGGCGAAGAGCGTGATGAGGTGTTGCAGGTGCTCGATGATATGCGCGAGGCCGATATCGATATCCTGACCATCGGCCAGTATCTGCGCCCGAGTGTGAATCACCATCCGGTGATGAAATACTGGACGCCGGAAGAGTTCGAGGATCTGAAGTACATCGCCGAGAAGAAGGGTTTCGGCATGGTCGCCTCCGGTCCGTTGGTGCGCTCATCCTTCCATGCAGAAGATGTTTTTAAGGCTTTGAAGCTAAGAAAAGACTCCTAGTTCTTGAAACAGAGTGTTTGAGCTGAATGTCCGCTTTCGGCCAAAAGCGGACATTAGAACAACCTATCAATATACGGCACAAGAGTTCCTGCTTTATAGCCTCTCAGGCTACGATACATGAGAAGCAATAAAACCATTAATGGCACTGCCTCAATTAATATCCAATGTAAATTTGAAGCAGCTAACAATTGCATAGTGGTAGAGTAATAAAGTGAAGTCTCAATCATGAATCCTGGGACTGCGACAAGAATTAACACCCCCCTAACAATTTTGTTTTGAATAAAGTCATCAGAAAACACACTCAATGAGAAATAGGAAA
>JBNKZS010000018.1:0-42787 GCA_050301755.1 Mariprofundaceae bacterium | reverse complement strand
GTGCAAAGTATTCAACCTCGAACTTAAAATCTCCTTGGCCATGTACAAATGACGCAGGTAAGCACGGGAGAAATTACGGCATGTGTAGCAGCTGCAATCCTCCATCAGTGGCCGTTCATCCTTTTGATGTTTAAGGTTTTTTATGTTTATTTTTCCATGGTCGGTGAAGATGGTTCCGTTGCGTGCATTGCGTGACGGCATGACACAGTCAAACATGTCGATACCACGATCAATGCCCTCAATCAGGTCACTTGGAGTGCCGACACCCATCACATAACGCGGTTTTTCCCTGGGCAGGTACGGTGCAAGGTTGTCCAGCACCTTCAGCATCTCCTCTTTCGGCTCGCCCACCGAGAGGCCGCCAATGGCAACGCCTTCAAAGTCGATGCCGGCGATTGCCCTGAGGCTTTCCAGTCGGAGATCATCGTACATGCCACCCTGTACGATGCCGAACAGCGCCTGACGATCATTGACCGGCAGGTGCTCGCGACACTCGCCGGCCCAGCGCATAGACATCTCCATCGAATCACGTGCCTCTTCATAGGTGGCCGGATAGGGGGTGCATTCATCGAAGGCCATGACAATGTCACTGCCCAGTTTGCGCTGGATCTCCATGCTCTCTTTAGGCCCGAGGAACCAGCGGGAGCCATCAATATGCGACTGGAAACGAACGCCGTGCTCTTCGATCTTGCGCAGTTCACCAAGCGACCAGACCTGAAAACCACCGGAATCGGTGAGGATGGGGCGGTCCCAAGCCATGAATTTGTGCAGGCCACCCAGCTCTTCAATGATGTCGGCTCCGGGGCGCAGCATCAGATGATAGGTGTTGCCGAGGATGATGCTTGCCTGAATGTCGTCAGTCAGGTCGGCGGGGGTAAGACTCTTTACGGTTGCCTGGGTTCCGACCGGCATGAAGACGGGCGTCTCCACCACGCCATGCGGCAGGGTTACACGACCACGACGGGCGTGACCGGTCTCATCGATGTTAAGCAGTTCAAAGGTCAGGGCAGGCATGGCGGCGCAGTATGCCTGTGTGGTATGTGGATGGAAGCCCGAATATCTTCCGCTTTGAAGGGGCAGGGTTGAATGGAATTGAATCCTGCCCGAAACAGCTACTCACCGGCCAGGCACAGATGGCGACCGGGTCTGCGGGCCATGTTTATCTGGATGAGTGCTGCATAGAATCCTTAACACGCCACCATGCAGGCATATTGGGCATGGTGGCGTGTCCAATGGATCGCATGTTGCTTTTAATGCAGCAGGCGAGGATCGATCAGTTCGATACGGTTTGATTCAATATCGATGGTCGCGATGGAGCAGAGGGCTGCCAGATCCGGATATTTCCTGGCGAAGATATACTGGGCGAAGCGAGCCTGCTCTTCAGAGTAGTAGGGACCGTAATAGTCCATTTCGATGTTTAATACATATCCACACATAACGACTCTCCTTGAGTGACAAAACGCTGATCATCAGCATCGTTACACTTCTATCTATCGGCTGGCAAAGGACGAGGTTTAATGATTTGCCGGGCTGTTCGATTCACAAGTGTGACCTTGAATTCTTTACGGGATAGGCATAGAAATCATCGCTATCCCGAAATACCGTTGGAGTTCCTCAATGAATCATTTTGACCTGCTCGTCGTCGGCTCTGGCCCGGCCGGACAACATGCAGCCCTGCAGGCTGCAAGCATGGGCAAGCGTGTCGGTATCATCGAGCGTAAACCCAATATCGGTGGAGCGGGACTTCAGACCGGCACCATTCCCAGCAAGGCTTTGCGTGAGGTGGCCTACATGGCTTCCCAGCTTGGTCGTCGCGGCATGCGCGAGGCTTTCTCGGATGATACCAGGCCCCGCCACGGCATCCTGGCCGAGGCGGTGCATCGGAAGGAGACGGTCATTGCCAAGCAGGAGTCGGTGATTCTGGGACAACTGCTTGAGTACGGCGTTTCGCTGATTCCCGGCGAGGCATCGTTTGTCGATGAGCATACACTTGAGATTCGTAGCCAGACTCATGAGCCACGACGTATCAGTGCCAAGGTGATTATTCTGGCGACCGGCTCACGACCACGCAGACCTTCGGACATTCCGTTTGATAAAGAGACGGTACTTGATTCCACCTCAATTCTTAAAATTAAAAAACTGCCTAAATCGATGGTGGTGATTGGCGGCGGTGTGATCGCCTGTGAATTCATCACGATCTTTGCCTCGCTTGGGGTTGAGGTTTCCGTTGTCGATTCGCATGCCCAGATTCTCGATTATTTGAACAAGGATGTGGTCTCCGTGCTGGCCGATTCGATGCAGTCGATGGGGGTGAGCTTTCATATGAAGTGTCGCTGCGTGGCCGTGCGCAAGGAGGAGGGGCGTATCTGCACACTGCTGGATAGCGGTGAAAAGCTCTACTCCGACACGGTGCTGTACGCACAGGGGCGTGAACCCAACTTCGCCTCGTTGCGAATTGCCAATGCCCGGATTGATGCGGTGGATGGCTGGATTACGGTGAATGATTTCTACCAGACCTCAGTACCACATATCTATGCGGTGGGCGATTTGATCGGCCGGCCCGCATTGGCCTCAACCGGTATGGAGCAGGGGCGTCTGGCAGTCGAGCACGCCTTTGAATCTTCAGAGCCGGTGATGGCGAGAAACATGCCGATGGCGATCTATACCATTCCGGAACTCTCTTCGGTGGGCAGGACCGAGCAGCAGTTAAAAGAGGCGGACGTCGATTATGTGGTCGGCCGCGGTTGGTTCAACAAGAGCGCACGCGGCCAGATTATTGGTGATGAAACAGGACTGCTGAAGCTGAACGTCAATCGTCAGACCCGAAAGGTCGAAGGAGTGCATATCGTTGGTGAGTCGGCCAGCGAGCTGATTCACATCGGTCAGCTGGTGATGAACCTCAACGGAACCATCGATGATCTGGTGCAGAATGTCTTCAACTACCCGACGCTGGCTGAGTGTTACAAGCTGGCGGCCAAAGACTGCCTCTCCAAATTAAATTGATCGACCAGAAAAAGTGCCCTTTATGCGGTGAGCCGAACAATTGCGCTACAGCTTCGGGAGTGAAAAAGGTTTGCTGGTGCTGCTCGGAGAAATTTCCCCGGACACTTCTGGATCGTGTTCCGGCTGAAGCAAGACGCAAAAGCTGCATCTGCCGGAGTTGCGTCAAGAAAGCGGCCGAAAAAGAGGTTTAGGTCAATTTCCTTCGGCACTTCTCGCAGTTGGTGGGTGGCGAAAGAATCTGTTTGTGGGCGATCATACGCTTGCATGGAACACAGAAGTAGAAGCCGCGCAGATTCACAAACACAATCAGTGCGACAGCTGGAATCAATCCCCAGTAATATTTCTGCGGAAAACCCAATAGCCAGGCAAACCAGAGCAACATGATACCGAGCCCGACAATGATGACGGGCCAGACACGTTTCTTGAGGTTGATGTCGATGTTAACGGCGAAGACGAAGAGGCGCGCGCCGATAAACAGCACCCAGAAAAACGCGAAAAAGAAAACCATGTCACTTGTGCTCAAAATGGATGCTCCGTCTGTACAGGATCGGCAAAGCCTAACCGAAGAGCATTGCCTGATGCCACTGCCCAATCCTTCAGGCTTCGGTTTTCTACTCCGGGACGACCATGCAGCCTGATTGTTTGGCATGGAAACGGCTCATTTATTTCAAGATACATCCAGCAACGCTGCTGTTTTGTGCTAAGGTGAATAGTGGCAGCGAGGGTCCGTCTATGTTGTATATCAGGTGGCATGATGAGAATGATCTGGGTATTGAGATTATCGATGAGCAGCATCGCGGGATCGTCTCGGTGATCAACTCCTACTATCACTATGTCCGAACCGGGAAATCGAAAGAGGCCCTGATTCTTACCAAAGGGATACTCGATGAGATGACAGAACTCCATTTCAAGACCGAAGAGGCATATCTGAAAGAGATGGGATATCCTCACCTTTCATCACACGCCATCCTGCACGAGAAGCTTTTCCGTACCATGACCCGTACTTTTGAGGAGTCTCTCAAAAATAATGATCCCGATTCGTTTCTGCGCTTTCTCAAGAATTGGTGGCTCCACCACATCAATGAAGAGGACAGGAAATATGCACGTTATTTTGAGTTGAAACGTCAGGTGAGAGATTGAACCTCTGTTGAATCGAGAATCATCACTTGGCTTAATATATGCTATAGTTGATTAATTAAGTCGGTTTTGCCGATCCGGGTCGAGGAGTGAAGATGTTCTCATTCTCCAGGCAGATGCTCTTATTCGCCATGCTGATGATTATCAGTTCCGCGCTGGTGACCGGTGGTTACTGGTTCTGGGTTTCCACCCATCTGTTAACCGAACAGCGAATCGAATCCATTGAAAACCAGGTTATCAGAGCAGAAAACGACGTGAGTTCCTATATCCGTTCGCTGACATCGAACCTCCTCTTTCTTGCCACGCATGAAGCACCTCAGGGGATGTTGCGTACCTACAGGGGCGATATCGATCCGTTTGACGGCTCCACCTATACCCAGTGGAAGCGGCGCATGGAGCGAAACAGCGAAGACATTCTCAATGTGAACCCCTCTCTTTTTCAGGTGCGGTTGATCGGGGTGGCTGATGGTGGGCGTGAAATTATCCGCCTCGACCGGATTGGAGAGAAGATTGTAACTGTAGCGTCTGAAAAGTTGCAGCAGAAGGGTGGGCGATACTATTTTACCGAGTCGCTCAAACTGAAGCCGGGGGGAATCTACTTCTCCAGCGTCGATCTCAATGTCGAATATGGCAAGGTCAGTATTCCACATACGCCGACCATCCGTATCAGTACCCCGCTCTTTGATCCGCAAGGCCAATATTTCGGTTTTGTTATCATCAATGCCGATGTCAGCAAGATGCTGGAGCGATACGCTGAAAGCATGGGGTCGCAGCAGCAGCAGCAGCAGGTCTATCTGCTTGGCGATAAAAACCAGTTTCTTGTTCATCCCGAGCGCAAGCGGTTGTATGGAAGTGATCTGGGCAGTGACTTCGGGCTTGAGGATCAGTTTCCCGATCTTGCCGGTTCGATCAGAACGTGGCTAACAAACAGGCCGGAAGAATCCAGAGTCAGGACATTCAGGCGGGAGACGTCGCTGTTGACCGTGATCAGGAGTGACATGAATGATTCCCACTACTTTCTCGGTATCGTTGAAACGCCATTGGAACTGATTGAATCCGAGGTGATGAAAGGGCTATGGCCCAGCATTCTGATCACCCTCCTTCTGGCATTGGGCGGCATCATTCCCGCCGCCGTGATGGCGCGAATCACAGTCAGGCCGTTGATGCGCCTGACCGATGCCTTGCACCACATGAGTGAGGGTAAGTGGGAAGATCCTGAGGCTCTCACCCTGATTTCAATCCGCAAAGACGAGATCGGTACACTGGGATCTTCATTCCTCGAGATGCAGTCGATGCTTCGGCTGCGGGAAGAGGCCATTGTGGATGGCAGGGCAAGAATTCAGGCCATGGTGGATGCATCACCCAATGCCGTGATTACCATCGACCGGCAGGGTATCATCGAGTCGGTTAATGCCCAGACGCTGGCGATGTTCGGTTATCAGGAAGCCGATCTTATCGGCAGTAATGTGAGCATGCTGATGCCTTCTCCTCATAGGGAGAACCATGACGGCTACCTGCGCCACCATCTTGAAACCGGTGAAAAGAGGGTCATGGGAATCGGCAGAGAGCTGTCGGCAGTACGTCGTGACGGCTCCCATTTTCCGATCTACCTTGCCGTTAACCGTTTTGTGCATCATGGAGAGGTCATGTTTGCCGGTACGATTATGGATATCAGTGAGCAGCGGCTGTTAAAAGACACGCTGGCATCTTCGACTGAAATCAAGCGAATCATGGAGAGTACCAACGATCTCTTTATTGCCACCGACGATGCATACCGGATCAGTTATATCAATCAGCGTGCTGCTGAAGCCTTGGATATTGATCATGAGCGGATAAATGGTGCTAGCCTTCTTGATGAGATTCCCGAGTTTGCAGAGTCATCGTTCAAAGGAGAGTTGAAATCCCTCTCCAAGGGTAAAGAGATTCATACCGAACTGCAGCTGGCAAGCCCGGCGGGCTGGTTTCTCATCTCCTGTTTTTCCATCGGCAAAAGTTATTACTGGCAACTGGTCGATATCACTCCGCTCAAGCAGCAGCAGTTGATGCTTGAGGAACAGAAACTGAAGCTGGAGCAGAGCAACCGTGAACTTAACGATTTTGCATTTGTTGCATCGCACGATCTGCAGGAGCCGTTGCGCAAGATTCAGGCATTCAGCGATCGTCTGATTAATAAATACTCGACTAACCTCGATGCCAGAGGGCAGGACTATCTGCAGCGTATGAATCGTGCCGCCTACAGAATGAGCGAACTGATTCAGGCCCTGCTGCTGCTCTCCCGCATCTCCAGCCAGCAGGGCGAACTGGAGAGCATCGAGCTGAATAAACTTGTCAATGAGGTGCTTGATACACTTGATGAAGCCATTAAAGAGAAGCACGCCTCGGTTTCGGTGGAAACGCTGCCTGTCATCGTGGCCGATCCGGTGCAGATCAGGCAGATGTTGCAAAACCTGATCAGTAATGCACTGAAGTTTCATCACCCAGACAGGGCACCGGAAATAGCTGTTTTTGCGCGTGAACCGGACAGTTCCCGGATCGAACTGGTTGTGGAGGATAACGGCATCGGTATTGAGGCCGGGTTTGCTGACAAGGTTTTTGAGCCGTTTGAACGATTGCATAGTCACAAACAATTTTCCGGGACCGGCATGGGACTCTCTATCTGCAGAAGAATCGCAGAACGACATGGAGGTACGATCCGTATTGACTCCGTCGAGGGACAGCTGGGTATCAGGTTTGTGGTGGTGTTGCCGAAAAAAGGATCGGGTAAATGATATGGCGTTGTTCTTGCTTGCTTATCCTGAACAGCGGGAGGCCATATGAGCAGTGCTAACAGCCTCAAGCTGAACCGGCGTGAATTTCTAAAAAGCGGTTGTATGACAGTGGCCGGCGCAACAGCCGCGCTGGCCTTTCCAGGTATCATCAGTGCCCGTGATAGCAAACCGACCATCCGTGTGGTGGGCACCCATGTCACCCTGCAGGAGGCTTTGCGACAGCAGGCAGAAAGGGATCTTGGCATCAATATCGAGTTTTATCCCGGCGGCAGTGCTGAAGTGATGCTAAGGGCATCCACCGATCCGGGCTCATTCGATCTCTATGAACAGTGGTCCAACAGTATCAATGTGCTCTGGCAGGCAGACGCTATCCAGCCCATTGATATCAGTAGATTGACCTATTGGGACGAGATCAATGACCTGACAAAAAAAGGAAAAATTTCACCGGCTGCCCGTATCGGAGATGGTGATGCCCCCTATAAGCTTCTCTATGTGCAGGCGGATGGTTCACTGAGTGACAGGCCGAGCGGTGAGATCAGCTTTCTCCCCTATGTACACAATACCGACTCGTTCGGGTACAACTCCTCCGTCATCCCGAAGGGGATTCCTTATGAAACCGAGAGCTGGGGATGGCTTCTTGATGAGAAGCAGTCGGGAAAGGTGGCGCTGGTTAACGAACCCACCATCGGCCTGTTTGATGCGGCTCTGGCTGTAAAGGCTCGAGGCCTGATGGATTTTAACGATATGGGCAATATGGCCCGTAGCGAAGTGGACGAGCTGTTCAGGATCTTGATCGGCTACAAAAAACAAGGCCATTTTCGCGGTGTTTGGACATCTGTTCCCCAGTCTGTCGAGTTGATGAGATCGGGAGAGGTGACAATCCAGAGCATGTTCTCACCGGGTGTTTCCGCACTTAACGGCATGGGAGTTCCCTGTATCTATGCGGCGCCCAAAGAGGGCTATCGAGCTTGGCACGGCGTTATGTGCCTGTCGCGCGAATCGACAGATGAGCGCAAAGAGGCGGCCTATGCATTTATGAACTGGTGGCTCTCCGGTTGGCCCGGGGCCTTTATCGCCAGACAGGGTTACTACATATCCAATGCTGAACGCTCGAGGAGATTCATGTCTGCGCCCGAGTGGGACTACTGGTATGAAGGGAAGCCTGCCAGTGAACCGCTATTGGGTACGGACGGAAAGGTTTCAGTACAGCCCGGAGAGGTTCGAACCGGTGGCTCCTATGTGAACCGGTTTGAAAATGTCGCTGTCTGGAACACGGTGATGGATAGTTACGAATACACGCTGCAGAAGTGGAACGAGTTTCTGCTGTCATGAGTAGCTCACTGTTCAACTCCTTCAAGCTCGGGCATAAGATATTTGCCGGTTTCGCGTCGGTCGGTCTTATCGCTGTTGTGATCGGAATGCTCTCCTATTTCGCTTTTCAGGCGATTGCTCTCAATTTCAACAGTTTTATCGACACCTCCAGCCGGGCCCGTCTTGACCTGAGCCTTTCGCGCAACCTTTCCGAAATGCAGCGCAATGCGCTGATCTACACCCATGAGGGACATTCGAGCGCAGCCGAAAAGGTGAGGGAACTATATGCCGGCATGGTCGAGAGAATTAAGCTGGCATCAGCGCTGCAGGAGCCCGATGTCGAACGGATCAAGAATCATCTGGGTAGCTATATAAAGGCATTCGAGCAGCTGCAGGTCCAGAGAAAGATGTGGCAACAGTTGGTTTATCAGGATTTCAGGGAATCCGCCTCGCGTTCCGAGAATTATCTGCGAACACGGATGCTCGACACTTCGGTGACCCGTTCAGACAGAGATCGTCTGCTTGCAGAGCGTACGCTCAATACGCTGCTGTTGATCGAGAAAAATGCGATGCGCTATTTTGATACGCTGGATCCGGACTATATCAGGCAGGCGAAGCTCAACTTCGCAGAGGTGGATCGCCAATTGGGGGTCATGAAGCAGCAGGTTACCACGCGTACCAAGCACGAGGAGATTGATAGAGCGATTGAGGAGGTGCGCGACTATGAGCGGATCTTCCTGGAGGCGGTTCAGCGGACACGAGGTTACCTATTTCTGGTGAATGTTGTCATGAGTGGAGAGGCCTCTGAAATACTTTATCACGCTAATCAGATGGCATTGAGAGCCAAGCACAATCTCGTGTCAATCGAAGTGGAGACATTCGACACACTGCACCAGATGAGCTCGACTATACTTGTTTCCATTGCCATCTTACTGGTTCTGGGGCTGGCTCTTTCCGTTTTGATCGGGCGCATGATCTCCAGGCCGGTGATCAGACTCACCGAAGCGTTTAAGGCGCTGGCGGCCGGTTCGAGCGAAGCGAAAATCCCCGACTATAAAGCAGGAGATGAGATCGGAGAGCTGACTCGGGCTGCCTCGGTGTTCAAAGAGAAGAACCTGCAGACCGAAGCGCTTTTAAAGCAGTCAAAGAAGCTTTCACACGCATTGAAAACCAAGTCCGACGAATTGGAGATAAAGAATCGCGAACTCAACGATTTTGCATCTGTGGCATCCCACGACCTGCAGGAGCCGCTGCGTAAAATCCAGGCTTTTAGTGATCGACTGACCAGTAAATATGCCGAAG
Organism: Mariprofundaceae bacterium; assembly: GCA_050301755.1. Classification (GTDB taxonomy): domain Bacteria; phylum Pseudomonadota; class Zetaproteobacteria; order Mariprofundales; family Mariprofundaceae; genus WSZY01. The sequence goes on along the minus strand of JBNKZS010000018.1, from coordinate 33,266 downwards.
CACTTGATGAGCGCGGGCTCGATTATCTGCAGCGCATGAATGCAGCCGCTTTCCGTATGTCCGATCTGATTCAATCGCTGCTTCAGCTCTCACGCGTATCAAGCAGGGCCGGTGCCTTTGAGAAGGTGAGTCTCAAGATACTTGTCGATGATGCCTTAAGCGTGCTTGATGAAGCTATTGCTGAGCATCAGGCCAGAGTGGTTGTCGATGAACTGCCTGAGGTCGAAGTCGATCCGATGCAGATCAAACAGCTGTTCCAGAACCTGATCGGCAATGCACTGAAATTTCACCATGAAGGCACAAGCCCTGAAATCAGGGTCTATGCTATAGGTAGCAAAGAGAGTCACATTGAGGTTTGCGTTTCGGATAACGGCATCGGTGTTGATTCCGAGTTTGCACATAAGGTGTTCGAGCCTTTTGAACGTCTGCACGGGCGTGAACAGTTTGCCGGCACAGGCATGGGACTTGCTATATGTAAGAGGATCGTTGAGCGACACAACGGTTCGATCCGGGTGGAGCCGGGTGAAGACAGCATGGGAAGCCGCTTTGTCATTACGCTGCCAAAGCAACAGGAAGGAGGAGAGTAGAGAGATGGATTTGAAGAAGCCGATTCCGATTTTGATTGCCGAAGACGATGAGGATGATCGTCTTTTGACACAGGAGGCGTTCGAGGAGAGCCGGATCCGTAACGATCTGGTTTTTGTCGAGGATGGCGAACGACTGATGCACTACCTGAAGCGGGAGGGTGAATACAGTGGTAGTAGCCACCCCCTTCCCGGTCTGATTATCCTCGATCTGAATATGCCCAGAAAAGACGGGCGTGAGGCGTTGGCCGAGATCAAGAACGATCCGGTTCTGCGTAGAATCCCGGTCGTGGTGCTGACCACCTCAGCAGCGGAGGCGGATGTGATACACAGTTACGATCTCGGCGTGGCCGGATATATCGTCAAGCCGGTAACGTTCGATGGTCTGGTTACCGCACTGGAGAAGCTGGGGTCCTACTGGCTAGAGATTGTTCATCTTCCTACTGTGTAAGCCATGAACGAACCTCTCCGCATTCTGATTGTTGATTGTGTCGGGAAACTCTTCAAAGATGTTTCGCGCATTGTCGGCGACAGTGATCACTATCAGATCAAGCGGTCCGGATTCGACGTGGATTGCAGGGAGATTCAACCCAGGGAATACGATTTCCTGCTGCTCGACGAGGATGGAGGCGAGGGGATCGCTTTTCTCCGGCGCTGTTCAGCTTCCGGGGCTCTTCCCATTCCGATCCTCTACTGCTGTGAAAAGATTGATAAGGATGTCATAGACGCAGCCTTTGCAGCCGGCGCTACCGATGTGGCACGTATCAGAGAGATGGATTCTGCTGCTTTTGGGAATGAGATCTGCCATCTGATGGAGAAGTTTGAGCAGCGTCACAAGATGAATGCCTTGCTCCGCACCATTATCGATACGGTTCCGGGTATGATCTATGTGAAGGATCGTGACGCCAATATCCTGCTGGCTAACAAGGCAACGGCAGATTTTTATGGCACCACTGTCAACGAGATTGTCGGCAGTAATCAGGTTAAATGGCATCCCGATGTCGATGAGCTCAAGGCATTTCAGGATCAGGATCGTGCGGTGATTGATCAGGATCAGCGTATCGAAGGTCTTGTGGATCAGCTGACCACACATGACGGCATTCATCATATTCTCGAAACCACCAAGATCCCTATCGATTTCCCCGAAAGAGGGGTGCGTGCGGTGTTGGGTGTTTCCAGAGATGTCAGCGAACGTATTCGGCTGCAGCATTCGCGTGATCGTCTGCTGGCAGCACTGGAGTCGGCTGGCGATGCCATGGTGATTACCGGGCTTGATGGCACCATTGAGTATGTCAACCATGCCTTCGAGGTGCTAAGCGGCTACTCGAAAAAAGAAGCCATCGGCCAGACACCCAGGTTACTGAAAAGCGGCAAGCAGAGTGACGAGTTCTATGAAGAGATGTGGCAGATATTGCTCAATGGTGAAACCTTTCGCGCCGTTGTCACCAATCGACGTAAAGATGGTACGCTCTTTGATGTGGAAGAGACCATTACACCGATCTACGATGCTGATCAAAACATGGTGGCATTTGTCGCTGTCGAGCGCGATGTCACGGAGAAGCGACTTGCCGAGCAGGCACTGCGTAGTAGCGAGGAGCGTTTCTCACTGGCAGCGGAGGGTTCCAATGACGGTCTGTGGGATTGGGATATTGTCAATAATCGTTTTTTTGCTTCTCCGCGCATGCTTACCATGCTTGGCGCAGATCCTGAAATGGTCTCCATATCCACTTCTGAAGATCTCCTTAACTATGTTCACGAGGAAGACCGCGAAGACCTGTTGAAGCGGATGACCCGCCATCTCAAGGGATTAACGCAGTACTTCAATCACGAATACCGGGTGGTGATGCCCGATGGAAAAGTGAGATGGATGCAGGCACGCGGTGTGGCCATGCGTGATGCCGACGGCAGGGCTTATCGTATGGCGGGTTCGCAAACCGACATTACCCATTTCAAAGATACCGAAAAGGAGATGGAGGCACAGAGTCTGCGCGACCCACTCACTGGGCTGCCCAATCGTAAGATGTTTATCAACCATATTACTTCCGCCATCAACTCCACCGAGGTTCAAGAGAATTATCAGGCAGCAGTGCTCTATATCAGTATTGATCGATACAAGCAGGTCAGGGATTCCATCGGTGTGGTTCTGGCCGACAGGCTCATATCGAAAGTATCCAGACGGTTGCGAGAGTGCATGCGCCCCAGTGATATCATCGCCCGGATTCACACAGGTGATTTTGCCGTGCTATTGCCTCAGGTGCTGACAGTCAATTCATCGGAGATCATGGCCAGACGTATTGAAGAGGCTTTGATCAAGCCGTTTCAGGAGGAGTCCCACCGTATCAAGATTGCCGCCTCCATGGGTATTACTATGATTCACCACAAGTCTACCCGTGTGGCCGAGCATGTTCTCCGTGATGCCGGACTTGCACAAAGCGCTGCCTCTGTTGCTCGGACGAGCTATCAGATTTATGACTCGGCCATGCATGAAGCGGCGATAAAACGCATTGAGATAGAGAATGAGCTTGACCATGCGCTGATTGATCAGGAGTTCGTGCTCTTTTTACAGCCGATTACGAGCCTGGAGGGAGAGGGGCTGACAGGTTTTGAAGGACTAATCAGATGGTTTCATCCGGACAAGGGAATGGTCCCACCGGATCAGTTTATTCCTGTCGCAGAAGAGACAGGTCAGATTGTCGAAATCGGCAAGTGGGTATTGCGGGAGGCCTTCAATCGCCTCTCCGGATGGCATGAGCAGGGTGGTTTGCGGGAGAAACTTTATATCAGTATCAACCTCTCTCCACTGCAGTTGAAGGATGATCCGACGATGGAGTTGATCAGGCAGCTGTTGTCGACAGCTTCATTTCAGCCTTCGCAGCTGCGCATCGAGATTACGGAGTCGGCCATTCTTGATGATGCCGAGCATACCCGAAACCAGCTTAATAAGTTGAAGTCCTATGGTACGGATCTCTATCTGGATGACTTCGGTACCGGCTACTCATCGCTCAGCTACCTGCACTCGTTTCCGTTTGATGTGCTGAAAATCGACCAGTCGTTCATCCGGGAAATTGAAAACGACGTGGCCAAACGGAGAATTACCGAATCGATCATTCAGCTGGCCGAACATCTCGATATGCGGGTTGTGGCGGAAGGGGTTGAGACCGAGGCACACATGAACCTGCTCAAGGGGATGGGTTGCCACAAGGCACAGGGATATCATTTCAGCAGACCTTTGCCCCCCGATGATGTTGAGAAATATATCGATCAGCAGGAGAAGCAGGATGCCCACTGATTCTGCCTTCTTGTTGATGCACTAGACGTTTTGATGCGAAAAGGCTTCAGGTTTGGTTTGCGGGGAAAAGCTTCTCTGATACTGGCCGGTCTGTTGTTCCTTGTCCTGATTGCAACCAGTTATGCCAGTTTCTGGCAGGTCAAGAAAATCGCCATGGAGCTGGAGCAGAGTAAGTTCTCTGTTGTTAAGTCCCATCTCGAATCTGAATTGCGATCACAGCGGGGGAACCTGCTGTTGCTTCGCGACGTTCCGCCCATCGAGGCGATACTTCGTGCTAGAAAACAGCATGGTATTGATCCGAAAAGTGGCGAGGAACTGGAAGTGTGGAGGGGGCGGCTGGCCACGATTTTCAAAGCCTTTATCGTCAACCATCCGATCTATTACCAGATTCGCTATATCGACCGATCCGGTAAAGAGCTGGTTAGAGTGGAGAAGGATGATCGTGCTGTTATTTCCATTACCGAGTCCGCCAAACTTCAGGATAAATCCGATAGAGACTATGTGCAGGAGACACTTAAACTGAAGTCGGGCGAGGTCTATTACTCCGATGTTACGCTGAATCAGGAGTTTGGAAAAATTCAGGAACCGCATGTTCCTGTAATGCGAATTGCCACACCTGTTTACATGGGTGGAGAAGAGCCGGTCGCAATCATTGTTCTTAATCTGTTGGCTGAGCCGCTGTTCAGGGATATCAAGTCGTCCGAAAGTGGTATCCAGCGGCATGTTGTTAATGAGAAAGGTTATTATCTCAAACATCCCGATCATTCAAAAACATTCGGTTTTGATCTCGGTAATGATATCACGCTTCAGCAGACCGAGCCGGAACTGGCTGAACTGGCAAAGAGTCAGGATCATTACATTCGATACCATGAGAAGCATGGAGAGATTGATGGTTTTCAAAAGGTCCATTTTTCACCGAATGAGACGGGCCGCTACTGGTTGCTGGTGCTTCATGTTCCTGAACATCTTATTTTTTCGGATGTTGAAGCGACACTCGATCGAATGTTGATGATCAGCATGCTTATCGGTGCTCTTTTAATTTTTCTTGTTGGCTGGATGGTAACAAACAAAATCATTGCGCCCGTCCTTGCTCTGGAGAGGGCGACACGTCGGCTCCAGGATGGTGATTTGAGTGCACGTATTGATCCCGCTGCAGTGGATGGAGAGTTCCGTACGCTCTATTCGGCTCTGAACGCCTTTGCCGAGAATCAGGAGCAGGCGACCAAACGTCTGCAGGACGAGGTCGATGCTCAGACAAGACGGCTCTCTGCCGTGATTGATCATGTGGTTGATGCCATCATTACCATCACCGAGGATGGGATTATCACCTCCTTCAACCCTGCTGCACGTGACATCTTCGGTTACACCAACGAGGAGGTGATCGGTAAGAATGTGAAAATGCTGATGCCGGAGCCCTATCATAGTGAGCATGACGACTACCTGTCGCACTACACAAGCACAGGTGAGCGCAGGGTTATCGGTATCGGACGCGAGGTGACCGGCCAGCGCAAGGATGGAACTGTTTTTCCCATCGATCTGGCGATCAATGAACTCTATATCGATCAGCAACGGTACTTTGTAGGCATTATCCGTAATATCACCGAACGGAAGCAGGCAGAGGAGAAGATCCGGCAGATGGCGCACTATGACCATCTCACATCACTGCCTAATCGTGCCCTCTTTGCCGACCGGTTGCAGCAGGATCTGGCTCTGGCTAAACGTAACCAACTGCAGGTGGCGCTGCTTTTTCTTGATCTGGACGGATTCAAGGGGGTTAACGACGCACTCGGGCATGAGGCGGGGGATAAACTTCTTCAGCAGGTGTCAAAGCGGTTGGAGAGCTGTCTGCGCGAAGCCGATACGGTTGCCCGTATGGGAGGCGATGAATTCGCTGTCATTCTTTCGGATGTGAAAGACCGCAAAAATGCAGCGCAAAAGGCGGAGGAGATCATTGCTTCACTATCCACACCTTATCCGGAGGTTGGCCGGGAATGTGTGATCGGTTGCAGCATCGGTATTGCTTTCTATCCCGCCGATGCCGAATCGCAGAGCGATCTTCTGAACAGGGCGGACGCTGCAATGTATAGTGTGAAGGCGGACGGTAAAAACCATTTCCGTTTCTATCAGCCGGAAGGCGACTAGCCGGCAGTGAATAAATTCATCCCCTGAACCTTAAAGGCCCGCCATGTTGCCATGACGGGCCTTTCCATTGCCTGAGGTTATGCGTCGATCAGGAGTGGTGTTCTCTGTGTTCGCGTTTTGCCTCTCTGCGTTCATGGCGCTCTGCACGCCTGTGCATCTGGCGGTGTTGATCCCTCTTGTAATCGCCCCAGCGACGATCATGGCGGCCTTCATAAGTGCGGGCTGCATGACGATCATGATGGCCGTAAGCACGGTGCTTGCTTGCCCGGTGATCCGGCCTGTGGTTGCGGTAGACATGGCGTTGCACGGCAGGGCGTGGGTGGTGATAAACATGGCGCTTAACCACCGGACGGGGTTGGGAGTGAGCCACAGCGACCGGCTGCTGGTTAGCGATGATAGCGCCGGCGATGGTGCCGAGTACCGCGCCGAAGATGGCGCCTTCAACGGCCTGGTTGGTGTTAGATCCGATGACGGCACCGGACGTGGCGCCGACAACGGCACCGGTGGTCATGGCGCGATCCTGGTAGGATGCGGCCTGGGTAACGGGTGATGCGAGCAGTGCTGTGGAGAGCAGGGTCGCAATAGCTAATCTCTTTTTCATGATTGTCTCCTTTGGGGGATATCTCCCTCGACAGGTGCTACTTTAGAAATAGTTGATAATGTCAACAATGTGCAACTTCTGCACATGCGGGGGAATTAATTCCCGCTCGCATTCATCGGCACAAGTGCAATGGCTGACAGTCGGTGAGTGCTTCCATATAGTGCGCCCATGGCAATTCGAGAAATATTGATCTATCCGGACGACCGGCTGCGCGAAGTGGCTAAACCCGTCGAGTTTCCGCTGACCACCGAGGTGAAGCAGATCATTCAGGATATGGCGGATACGATGTATGACGCACCCGGAGTCGGCCTTGCCGCCACACAGATCGGAGTGCCGCTGCGTATTGCCATTACCGATACCGATTGGCGTAGTGAAGAGGTGCGACACGAAAACGGCGGTGCTCCGGTTGCCGACCATAACCTGAAGGTCTGGATCAATCCCGAGTTTACCTGGCGCGAGACCGGGCTGGCGACATGGGAAGAGGGATGCCTCTCTGTACCCGAGGTCTATGAGGATGTCGATCGTCCGGCCACGGTTCGACTGAAGTGGCAGGATATGGATGGTAAAACCCATGAAGAGGATTTCGAAGGGTTTCAGGCTGTCGCGCTTCAGCATGAGTTCGATCACCTCGATGGGATTCTCTTTATCGACAAACTCTCCCGTCTGAAACAGAACCTGATCAAGAAGCGGTTGAAAAAGCGCAAAAAACTTCAGGAATTGAACAGGTAAGAGCAATCCATTGATTAAAGTTGTCTTTGCCGGAACGCCGGCATTCTCTGTCGCATGCTTGAAGCGACTGATCGATTCACCCGATATCGAGGTGGTCGGTGCTGTCTCACAGCCGGATCGAAAAGCCGGACGCGGTATGAAGCTGACCCCGTCACCGGTCAAACAGGCGGCACTTGATGCCGGTATTGATGTCATCACGCCCGAATCGTTGAGAGATAACGATGATGCACTGGCGTGGCTTCAGGCCAAGGCGTGCGACATTCTCGTTGTCGTTGCCTTCGGCATGATCCTTCCTGTTTCATGGTTGAATGCACCGCGGGTAGCGCCGATCAACGTGCATGCCTCACTGCTGCCACGCTGGCGAGGCGCAGCACCCATTGAACGGGCGCTGCTGGCCGGTGACGCCGAAACCGGTGTCGGCATTATGCAGATGGAGGAGGGGCTTGATACCGGCGGCGTTTACGCCGAATCCCGTTTGCCCATCACCGGTCAAACCACCGGCTCCGAGCTCTGGTTTGCGCTTGCCGATATGGGTGCCGATCTGTTGCTGCAATCGCTTCCCGGGATTGTCGCCGGTGATCTGAAGCCTGTGTCGCAGGATGAGTCGCGGGTGACCTATGCCAAAAAGCTTACCAATGAAGAGCGTGTGATCGACTGGTCGCAGCCTGCATCGTCTATCGATCGCAAGGTGCGCTGTTTCTCACCAAGGCCGGGGGCACGGGCGATGTTCCGCGGCAAATGGCTGAAGGTCATCAGCGGTGAAGTGGTTGCAGGCTCGGTGAATCAGCCGGCTGGAAGTGTTGTCAGTGACAGGGTTTTGGAGATTGCCTGCGGCGATGGCTCCTCTGACGGTAGATCAATCTACCGCATGCTTGAGGTGCAGCCGGAGGGCAAACAGGCGATGGCTGCCGATGCCTTCCTGCGCGGTGCACAGCTGAAACGAGGCGACCTCCTCGCAGGTGAGTCTGTTTGAACATCCGTACCTTTGCGATCGATTCACTTGATCGCATTCTTAATAAGAGTCGTAAAGCCGATGAGGTGCTTCATCACCTGATGGATGAAGTGATTGAGGAGTCTCGCGATGCCCATTTCCTTCACGAAATGGTCTACGGTGTACTTCGCCACTACTTTTCTCTCGAGAGCGACTTCTCCCGTTTCCTCAAGCAGAAGCCGGACGAGTTTGCCCGGCTGGCCCTTTTTGTAGGCACCTATCAGATTCGACATATGCGTGTGCCGGTGCATGCTGCTGTCAGTGAAACCGTCGATGCGGTGAAGCCGCGTGATCCGAAGGCGGCGGGCATGATCAATGCCGTGCTCAGAAAGGTTTCCGATAGCGAGCCGCCAGCGAAGCTGAAGCCCTATCAGCGGGCCGAGTTGCCCAACTGGATCTATGCTTCGTGGCGCGATACTTTTGGTGTGGAAACCGTCCAGGCGATTGCCGGTGTCAATCTTGTTAAACCTGCTTTGACCGTGGCTCTCTTCGGCGATCGCGATGGGTGGATGCATCGGGTGGAAGAGGCGGGTCTGGATGTGGTTGCCGGGGAGCTCTCTGTGCACGCGGCGATTCTGCCATCCGGCACGGCTGTTCCATATCTTCCGGGATATGGCGAGGGCGAATTTCAGGTGATGGATCAGGCGGCACAGGCTGCGGTTATCGCTTTGGATGTTCAGCCCGGAGAGAGGGTGCTCGATCTCTGTGCTTCCCCCGGCGGAAAGGCGGCGCTACTGGCTCGTCTGAATCCTGAAGCCGAAGTGATCGCCGTTGAGCTCAGCGAGAAACGTATTCCGCGGCTTAAGGAGAATCTGGAGCGGGTAAAGGCAGGAAATGTTTCGGTGGTGCAGGGTGACGCCACAGCACTGGAGTTTGCCGACGAATCTTTCGATGCCATCCTGCTTGATGCGCCGTGCACGGCTTCCGGTGTGATCCGCCGCCATCCCGATGCGAAGTTTCTTCACGACCGAGAAAATGTCGTCCGACATGCCGAGCTACAAAAGAAGATGGTCGCCGAAGCGCTGCGGGTGCTGAAGCCGGGTGGTCAATTCGTCTATGCCGTATGCTCCATCCACCCGGAGGAGAATGAACAGGTCGTTGAGGGTTTTTCCGGACTACAGTCGAGCCAGCGTATCTTTCCATCCGAACAGCATGACGGTTTCTTTATCGCGAGATTGATCAAGTCGTCCTGATTCTGGCTGGATGCGAGAGGGGTTACAACCGACCCCTCTCGCATCCAGTTTATCAGCCTTCCTTTATCCACATCTCGTACATTGAGACCAGCCACATGAAAGCGAAAGCGATGGCCATGCCAATGCCCCCGAACATCACCAGCCAGGCAAAAGCAGGATCAAATTTTGTCAGCCACCACGAGGTGATATCAAGTACCTGTGAAAGATAGGGCATGGCTATAGCGGATGCTTTGAGCCATGTAGGGACACTGCTTGCGAACGAGAAGATCAGACCGACAAACATAAAGATAAAGGCGATGCCGAATAGATGAATATGGGATACGCGGGTGAGTGAAGCGAAACTGGCGCCGCTGTCTGTTTCCGATACCTGTTTCACCTTTTCGTAGAGGGTGAAGTCGGGCAGACCTGATTCGGCATTGTGGCACATCAGGCAGTTGTTATCGAAGATCGGCTTGATGGTTGTATTGAACTGCTCTTCATCTGCGCCTTCGCGCACCCATTTAATGATTTTAAATCGATCTTCATCCGATGCATTCTCTTTCATTGAGCCATTGAGCTTGTTCTCAATGAGGGATCCGTTGCGGTTGCCGTAGTAGCTGTAGACGATGTCATCAATGGATAGTCCAACTTCACCATCAGCCATGCCGTGAGTGAAAAGAATTTGAGTGAAAGCCATCATGTAGCCGATGCCGACTACTATCAGGTAACTGCTGAACAGAACTTTCAGTGAAGTGTTGATGTTGGTGAATGACCAGTTTGGCATGATTGCCTCCAAGCATTGTTAATAATGATATCCGCGGCACTATAATGAACATTATAATATAAGCAAACAATAAAGTAATGATGTGAAATGATTCCCAAATAGCCTTATTCTGTTCGAGTGGCTATGCTAAACAGATGAGGGTGTTGTTTTATATTCTTGACATATAATAATTTAATAATATTATTGCCCCCACAATTTAAAGCTAGGTTATGTTTTTAGGAACATTGCAACAGGAGGAGACATGTCACGAATCGTGATTTTAGGTGCTGGTATATCGGGTCACACCGCTGCCAGATATTTGAATAAATGGCTGGGTAAAAAACACGAAATCATCGTTGTTTCCCCTAATGCAAAATGGAATTGGATTCCATCCAATATCTGGGTGGGTGTTGGCCAGATGACAGAGGAGGATGTGACCTTTGATCTTGCCGAAGTTTATAAAAAAACCAATGCGACATTCCTTCAGGCCAAAGGCCTCTCAATTAATCCGGAAGGTACCGGCGAAAATCCGACCCCTTTTGTAACCATTGAGTACACGCTACCGGAAAAGGCCGGTGAGCAGGAAAATATTGAGTACGACTACCTGATCAATGCGACAGGTCCGAAACTGAACTTCGGCGCCACCGAAGGTTTGGGCCCAGACCATGGCCACACCGTTTCCGTCTGTACTGCCAGTCATGCGCTGGAAGCCAATGAAAAGCTTCAGGCGGTGATTGAGCGGATGCGCGCCGGTGAGCGCTGTACTCTGGTTGTCGGCACCGGTCACGGCATGTGTACCTGCCAGGGCGCTGCATTCGAGTATATCTATAATATCGACCACATTCTGCGTGATGAAGGGGTACGCGACATGGCCCGTATTGTCTGGATCAGTAATGAATATGAACTGGGCGATTTCGGCATGGGCGGTGTTCATATCAAGCGTGGCGGTTACGTTACCAATGGCAAGACCTTCGCTGAATCGCTGATGGTTGAGCGTGGAATTGAGTGGATTACCCGCGCACATGTGAAAAAGGTGGAAGCCGGCCTCATTCATTATGAACTGCTTGATGGCACCTTCCACGAGCAGGAGTTTGACTTCTCCATGCTGATTCCGCCATTTGCAGGTGTGGGCCTGAAGGCATTCGATGCAGCCGGTGAGGATATTACGGCAAATGTATTTGCTCCGAATGGCTTTATGAAGGTCGATGCGGATTACACGCCTCGTCCTTATGCAGAGTGGAGTGCGCAGGATTGGCCAAGGAAGTATCAGAACCCGACCTATAAAAACATGTTCGCGGTGGGTATCGCGTTTGCTCCGCCACATCCGATCAGCAAGCCGATGCAGAGTGCCAATGGCACCGCCATTAATCCGACACCGCCCAGAACAGGTATGCCGTCAGCAACCATGGCCAAGGCCGTTGCCCAGAGTATTCGCGATATGGTCAACGGGGCGGCTGAGCCAACCCATACTGCTTCCATGGCGGAGATGGGCGCTGCCTGTGTGGCCTCTACCGGTTCGGGTGCCTTTGACGGAACAGCAGCAACGATGACCGTATTCCCGGTGGTGCCTGATTTTGACAAATATCCGGAACATGGTCGTGACCTTGGGTTGACCACCGGTGAGATCGGGCTGGCAGGTCACTGGATGAAGTACATTCTTCACCACACCTTTATCTACCAGGCCAAGCTCAAACCGGGCTGGTCGATTTTGCCGGATTAATAATAGAACTGACTCAGGAGTTAAACATGGCAGTAAAAGCTACCAATAAAGAGCCATACCAGCAGGCCTATTATCCACCGGCCCCGACCGGCTGGACAAAATATATGCGCACATCGCTGATCTGGCAGGGCATTCGATTTATTGTAATCAATCTGAAGATGCTCAGGCTGATGTCTAAATCACATCATTGACGAAGATACGCAGCCAGTCCTCTTTATGAGGGCTGGCTGCGGTTTGTTTTACCGGGTAGTACTCACTGGGTGCGAACTATCTTCTTAGGCGATACTCTTCGCCGATGTCCGACATTCAAAACCTGATTCCCGACCTGTCTCACCTTAAGGGTGTGAGAGTGATTGCTGCCATGAGCGGTGGTGTGGATTCCTCTGTGATGGCAGCGCTGCTGAAAGAGGCCGGTGCAGATGTCATTGGTGTTTTTCTCAATGTCTGGGACTATTCGCGGGACGAGGTTGAGGGGCATGGCTCCTGCTGTTCGCTCGACGATGCCTATGATGCCCGGCGTGTCTGCGATCAGATTGGCATCCCATTCTACAATATGGATATGCGCGACAACTTTCGCCGCAATGTCATTGATCCCTTTATCGGAGACTACGAAACCGGCCGTACTCCCAACCCATGTGAACGCTGTAACCGCTTTGTGAAGTTTGGAGCGCTGCTTGAGGCTGCAGACAAGCTGGAAGCAAAGTATGTGGCGACAGGCCACTATGTTCAGCGCCGAGATGATGAAAAAGGTGTCCATATCTTCAAGGGCAACGATGCAAAAAAGGATCAGACCTATTTTCTTGCTACCATCAGCCGCGAACAGGCCGAGCGGATTCTCTTTCCTGTCGGGCACTTGGAGAAGGATGGGACGCGAAAGCTGGCTGAATACTACAAGCTGCTGACTGCCGGCAAGCATGAGAGTCAGGATATCTGCTTTATTCCCAATGGCGACCGTATCACTTTTCTGAAAGAACAGGGGGCGAAGGCGGGGTTCAGACCGGGCGATATTGTCGATCGCAAGGGTCATCGCCTCGGCAGTCATGAAGGCATAGCCCACTACACATTGGGTCAACGCAAAGGGTTGGGTTTGCCGGGCGGGCCGTGGCATGTGGTCGGCCTGGATGGTGTGACTGCCCGAGTGATTGTGGCCCATCCCGAAGAAGCCATGATCCGCGGGGTAACAGTTGATGATATTTCGTGGATCAGGAAGCCGGAATCGGATGAGGCTATTACAGCCAAGGTACGCTACCAGATGCAACCGGCTTCCTGCAGGTTGACGCTGGACGATGTTGTGTATGTCCGTTTTGAGCAGCCGCAGAAACCTTCCGCGCCGGGACAGGTGGCAGCCTTCTACAGCGGCGATGAACTGCTTGGTGGCGGTATTGTCGCGTCTGTGCTCTGATTTTTAGCCACACTGTGAAGTAATCCTTAACACGAATAGGGCTGTTTTGAATCGGCTCACGTTGTGCTATCATGCCCGTCCAAATTTTGGAGGCACCATGACCGGCAAGGCAGTTGAATCAGAAAAACCGAAGAAAATTTCAAAGAAAGATTATGAAAGGGAGCTGGCTCATCTTCATCTGGAACTGGTGAAGTGGCAGCACTGGGTGAAAGAGAAAGGGCTTCGTGTCATTCTTATTTTTGAAGGTCGTGATGCAGCTGGCAAGGGGGGGACGATCAAGCGCCTGACCGAGCCGCTCAACCCTCGTGGCTGTAATGTGGTGGCGCTACCTGCACCTTCGGATCGTCAAAAGACTCAGTGGTATTTTCAGCGTTATGTCGAGCATTTCCCCGCTGCAGGCGAGATCGCCATTTTTGACCGTAGCTGGTACAACCGTGCTGGTGTAGAAAGGGTGATGGGTTTCTGTACGGATAAAGAGTACCGCGAATTCATGCGCTCATGTCCTGAATTTGAACGGATGATCACACGTTCGGGCATCATTCTTCTGAAATACTGGTTCTCTGTCAGTGATGAGGAGCAGGAGCGCCGTTTCCAGAAGAGGGCTACCGACAAGACCAAACACTGGAAGCTTAGCCCGATGGACCTGGAGTCGCGCGATCGCTGGATGGAGTACTCCAAGGCCAAGGATGAGATGTTCTTCTATACTGATATCGAGGAAGCCCCTTGGTACGTGGTCAATTCCGATGACAAGAAGCGGGCAAGGCTGAATTGCATCAGCCATATTCTGGAGAAGATCCCTTACAAGGATGTGATGCCGAAACCGGAGCCGCTGCGCCCGAGGAAAGAGCAGCCCGACTACAAGCGTCCAGATATCAACGATCAGAATTTTGTGCCTGAGAAATTCTAAGGCCGGTTCGCTTTAACGAAATTGTTAGAGCGGAGGGCTTACAATTCATGCACGATTTGTGTACAATGTTGTCGCTTCTGACCCGGGAAGCTCTAACATTACTTAATAAAATATTTAGAGAGAGATGATCATGACTACGCCAACTTCCAACGATGTTATTTCCATGCACAGTGGTGATGCGGGATCGGGAGGTGATGCGCGAGCATTTGATTCTATAGCAGTTCAGCATGGTATGGACGACGCCAAGATTAAAAAGGTGCTAACCAAGTATCTGCAGGAGCAGGAGCTCAAGCCCTATCAGGCTGAGTTGATCCACATGCAGAAGTACCTGGAGCAGACCGGCAAACGCATGATTATCCTTTTTGAAGGTCGTGATGCAGCCGGAAAGGGCGGTACCATTCGCCGTGTTACCCGTTACATGAATGAGAAGCATTATCGGGTCGTTGCACTGGGTAAACCTACCGAGCATCAGATGACCCAGTGGTTTTTCCAGAAGTATGTCGGCGAGTTTCCGCGTGGCGGTGAGATCGTGCTGTTTGACCGTAGCTGGTACAACCGGGCCATGGTGGAGCCGGTATTCGGTTTCTGCACGGAAGAGCAGTATAAAAATTTCATGAAAGGCGTCACCGGATTTGAGAAGGAGCTGGTCAGGCAGGGTACGATCCTTGTAAAGCTCTATTTCAGTGTGACCAAAGATGTCCAGAAATCGAGATTTGACAGTCGCAAGGATGATCCGCTGAAACAGTGGAAGCTCTCCGAGGTTGATATGCAGGCGCAGGAGCGCTGGGATGACTTTACCAATGTGAAGTATGAGATGCTGAAGAACACCCATACAAGGCCTGCACCATGGACGGTGATCCGCTCCACCGATAAACATCTCTGCCGTCTGAATGCCATGAAGGCGATTCTCAATTCGGTTCCATATGAGAAGCATGATCAGGAGCTCGATTATGTGCCGGATGACAATGTGGTCATTTCCGGTGCGCGTGAGATCGAGATTATGGAGAAGCAGCGCCTGAAGAAAGGCAAGTTCATCGGTTGATCGGCAGATGGAATTAAGGCGGTCTTTGACGCAATATTATCAGTGGTTGCGGAAGTACGGTTATAACGATTCGCACTCCGGAAATATTTCGGCCCGTGAAGGCGAACATTTCTGGATTACACCCACAGGAGCCTGTGCGGACACATTAAAGCCCAGTGATTTTGTCTCATGTCCGGTTAAAGGGGTGTTAACGGAAGGCGCTTCAGGCGATGCCAATCTGCATCAGGCTATCTACAAGGCGAATAGTCAGGCGATGGCAGTGGTGCATAGCCACTGTCCCCATGCCGTGGCGCTGACATTGGATGGAGAGGAGTTCTCCCCTCCGGATTTCGAAGGACAGCTCTATTTTCCTACGGTGCCGGTTATTTCGGTTCCCTATGAGGTCTATTTTGAGTGGGCTGCCGAACATGTCGCTGAGGTGCTCAAAGAGTCTCCAATCTGCATTGTACGTGGGCATGGGGTCTATGCCTGGGGCGAAACCCTGAACCTTGCCTATAAATGGAGCTGCTCTCTGGAGCTTTCTGCCAAGACAGCGTTTATCGCCGGGCAGGCCGGGACACTTCCCTGAACTCCATTTAACTCTCGATCGAAGCCTTTCGACAGTATTTTTTGCTGTGCCAAGTTCGCCCTTGGAAGTTGGCGGCGGCTACTCTAGAGTGCCGCTCCCCGCCGGAGGCCAATGCGTCGGCGACGAGACCGACAAGTAAGTTTTTAAAGAGGATTCCATGGCTATTCAACGCACACTTTCCATTATCAAACCTGATGCTGTAGCGAAGAACGTAATCGGTGACATTATCCGTCGTTTTGAAGAAAACGGCCTTTCTGTCATTGCAACCCGCATGACTCACCTGAGTGCTGAGCAGGCTGGTCGTTTTTACGCCGTACACAAGGAGCGTCCATTCTATAAGGACCTGTGCGAGTTCATGAGTTCCGGCCCGGTACTGGCGATGGTTCTCGAGGGCAGCAACGCTGTAAACCTGAACCGTCAGCTGATGGGTGCTACCAATCCGAAGGAAGCTGAAGAGGGCACCATCCGTGCCGACCATGCCGACTCCATCGATGCAAATGCTGTTCACGGTTCAGATTCGGAAGAGAATGCTGCAATTGAAGTCTCTTTCTTCTTCGGTGACCTGGACCTGCATAGCCGCGCCTGATTTCAATTAAAGCAGAGCTCCATGAGTGATCATACCCCGGAAGCTCCTTCTCAGGATCAGACATCTGAGCAGAAGCCTGACCAGACGCCTGAACAGATTGCCGTACGTCGCGAGAAGCTGAGCAAGCTTCGCGGTGAGGGCGAGGCTTACCCCAATACGTGGCGGCCAGACACTACTTCAGCGGCTATTCTTGCTCAATGTGAGGGTATGGAGACCGAACAGCTGGAGAACGCTGCCGTTACGGTTCGCGTTGCCGGCCGAATTATGGGCCACCGCGTCATGGGTAAGTCGAGCTTTATCCATATCCAGGACAGTGAAGGGCGCATTCAGCTTTTCCTCAATCGAGATGCTTTGGGCGAAGAGATCTATAACCCCACCAAGAAGTGGGATCTGGGTGATATCGTCGGTGCTGAGGGAACTGTCTTCCGTACCCGAACTGGCGAGATTTCCATTAAGACATCACACATCGAACTGGTTTCGAAATGCCTGCGCCCCCTGCCCGAGAAGTGGCACGGCCTGAGTGATAAAGAGGTTCGTTATCGTCAGCGTTACGTAGACCTGATGGTGACTCCCGAGTCGCGTGAAACCTTCCGAACCCGTTCAAAAGCGATTTCGCTTCTGCGCCGCGGACTGGAAGATAAGGGCTTTATGGAAGTTGAGACGCCGATGCTGCAGTCACAGGCCGGTGGTGCTGCAGCCCGCCCGTTTGTCACCCACCATAATGCACTGGGTATGGATATGTTCCTGCGCATTGCCCCTGAACTCTATCTGAAACGCCTGATTGTCGGCGGTTTCGACCGCGTGTTCGAGATTAACCGCAACTTCCGTAACGAAGGCCTTGATGCAACGCACAACCCTGAATTCACCATGGTCGAGTTTTATCAGGCCTATGCCGATTTTAATGATGCCATGGATACCACTGAATCCCTGATTCGCGGTGTGGCTGCTGATCTGGGTGTTTCCCATGTGGAGTGGGATGGTGTTGAGCTGGACCTGTCCCAGCCATTCAGGCGCATTCGTCTTGATGAGGCCGTCTTTGAGAAGCGCCCTGACCTGCGTGGGCATGCCAATGATAAGGCACTGCTTGCAACGGTATGTCTGCAGGAGATTGAAAACTTCAAGCCACTGATCACCTGGAAGGCCGGGCATTATCTGACTGCTCTGTTTGAGGAACTGGTTGAGGGCGAGTTGCAGCAGCCTACCTTTATTACCCATTACCCGGTTGATGTATCACCGCTGGCGCGTCGGAATAACGACGAATCGACCGTGACGGATCGGTTCGAGCTCTTTATTGCCGGCAAAGAGATTGCCAATGGATTCTCGGAGCTGAATGATCCGGATGATCAGCGTGGTCGCTTTGTGGCACAGGCTCAGGCAAAGGCTGCGGGTGATCTTGAGGCGAGTGGCGTGGATGAAGATTATCTGCGGGCGCTGGAGTATGGTATGGCACCAACTGCAGGTGTAGGTATCGGTGTGGATCGGCTGGTCATGATGTTAACCGGTCAACACTCCATTCGTGATGTGTTACTGTTTCCGCATATGCGGCCTGAGTAGAGGTCTGAAGCAAGGGAGGTCGAGTTGAAAGCAAATCTTGTGATGACCAAGGAGTTGGTGGTTTGCCATCCTGATCAGACCGTTCTCGAAGTGCTGAATATACTCCGTTCGAAATCGTTCCGTGTGTTGCCGGTGGTGGATGAGAACAATAAAATTCTTGGAGCGGTGAACATGCTGAGCATGCTCTCGAAACTGGTTCCTGAATATATCGTTAACGGCTATCTCAAATCAATCCCCTATGCACCGGATATGGGCTTTCTGCGCAAGCATTATAAAGAGATCATCGACCATAAGGTTGTCGATATTATGGATGAACATCCGACGATCGTGGGTGAAAACGAGTCGCTTCTTTCGGTCACTTCTGCCCTGATTACATATGATCGTTTTGAATACGCCTTTGTTGCCAACAAGGATAAAGTGCTGTTAGGCATCATTGCCGCCAGTGATGTGGTTCGCTGTCTGGCTCAATTCGACCCGGAGGTGCTCTTCGATGCATGAGTCAGCTAGTCACGTGATCTTTGGGATTGATCCCACCTGGATGGCGGTCTCCATCCTTCTGGTTGTTTATGGCGTCATAATGGCTGAGAAATTCAACCGGGCTGTGCTCTCGCTGCTCGGTGCCGGCCTGATGATCCTTTGCGGTGTGCTGACTCAGCAGCAGGCGGTTGCCGGCATCGATTTCAATACGATCGGCCTGCTCACTGGCATGATGGTGATTGTCTCCATCAGTCAGAAAACCGGTATGTTTCAGTATGTGGCGATTAAGTCTGCCAAGGCGGTGAAAGGTGATCCATGGGGTATCCTGGTTATGCTCTCTGTGGTGACAGCTGTCTTCTCAGCATTTCTTGATAATGTCACCACGGTTCTGCTGATTGCCCCAGTCACGCTGCTGATTACCGATGCGCTAGGCATCAAGCCCTATCCTTTCCTCTTTGCCCAGATTCTTGCTTCCAATATCGGCGGTACGGCCACACTGATCGGTGATCCGCCGAATATCATGATCGGATCGGCTGCAGGGCTGAGCTTCTACGAGTTTCTTGTTAATCTTGCTCCGATCACGCCTCTGATTATGCTGGTGACGATTCTGGCTATATGGGTGATGTTCGGCAGGGGATTGCATGCGACAGATGAAGCCAAGGCACTGGTCATGGAGTTCAATGAGGATGATGCTATCCAGGATATACCGCTGCTGAAAAAGAGCCTCTTCGTGCTTGCCTCTGTTATCGGCGGGTTCACCGTTGCTCATAGTTTTCATCTGGAGCCTGCCTCCATTGCCATGTTCGGAGCGGCTCTTCTTCTGCTGTTGCAGACCTGGGGCCAGGATCTGCATGCCAAGGATCACGCCTATGAGGGGATTATGGCCGAAGTGGAGTGGACAACGATCTTCTTCTTTGTTGGCCTCTTTATTATTGTCACCGGTGTGGAGCATACCGGTGTCATCGAGATGCTGGCACACAAAACGCTGGAGCTGACCGGGGGTGATTTCAATGCCACGGCCGGCGCCATTCTCTGGGTTTCGGCCATTGCCTCGGCTCTGATCGACAATATTCCCTTTGTTGCCACGATGATCCCGCTTATTGAAAACATGGCACCGACCTTTGGCAGTGCGGATGCGCTGGTACCTCTCTGGTGGGCACTGGCTCTGGGAGCATGTCTGGGTGGTAATGGTTCACTGATCGGCGCGTCTGCCAACCTGATTGTCGCCGGCTTTGCCCAACGGGCAGGGCACCCGATCGCATTCCTTCAATTCATGAAGCACGCATTTCTTCTGATGCTGGTCAGTATCGCCATTGCGCATGCATACCTCTACCTGCGCTACCTGAGCTGATTTTTTCAGGGATGCACGTTGGCTCCTTTTTTCATCTAGAATAGGAGCTATGTATAGCAGAGTGAGACTTCATTGATGACGGAAGATCCGGTCGTCTTTACCATTTTCCTGATTTTTACCGGTGCCGCGATTCTGGCAACGGTCGCACTTTACGCCCGCCAGGCTCTGTTGATCTCCTATATCCTTCTGGGGATATGTCTTGGTCCCTGGGGCGTAGGTCTGGTTCCTGATCCGGATATTGTTAAAGCGATTGCCCATATCGGCATCATTTTCCTTCTCTTTCTGATCGGCCTGAATCTGCCTGCGCAGAAGTTTTTTCATTTGTTACGCAAAACGACCATCGTTACAGGGTTGAGCTCCCTGCTGTTTATGGTGGTCGGTGTGGCGATCGGTCGCCTGTTCGGGTTTGGCATGATTGAGTCACTGGTGATCGGTTTCACCCTGATGTTCTCCAGTACCATTATCGCACTTAAACTGTTGCCGACGACCGTTCTTCATCACATGCACACCGGTGAGGTGATGATCAGTATTCTGCTGTTGCAGGATGTCATCGCCATTGCGGTGCTTCTCTTTCTGGAGGGGATGGGGCGTGGAGAGATGCCGCTGCTGGAGATGGGCTCTCTGATGCTTACGCTACCACTGATGTTTCTCTTTTCATGGTTGATGGAGCGCTATGTTCTCAGTGAGTTGATTCGCCGCTTTGATAAAATTCAGGAGTATATTTTCCTGCTTGCGATCGGCTGGTGTCTTGGAATGGCGGAATTGGCCGCTCTGTTCGGGCTTTCACACGAAATCGGTGCCTTTATCGCCGGTGTCTCTCTGGCTACAGGTGTTGTTTCCCAGTTTATTGCCGAGCGACTAAAGCCGCTGAGGGATTTTTTTCTCGTTCTTTTCTTCTTCTCTGTCGGCGCCAATCTTAATCTTGTCCTCCTGCAGGATGTGATCCTTCCGGCATTGACAGTTGCCGTGGCCATGCTGGTCATGAAGCCGATGGTTTTTCACTGGTTGTTGAAGGGGTCGGGTGAGTCGGAAGGTCGATCGATGGAGGTGGGCTTCAGGCTGGGGCAGATGAGCGAGTTCTCGCTGCTTATTGCCGTGATGGCTCTGGAGGTGGGTGCGATCAGGGCTGAGGTCTCCTATCTGATCCAGGCCAGTACGGTCTTAACCTTTCTCGTCTCCTCCTACTGGATCGTTCTCAGGTATCCGACACCTGTTGCTGTTTCCGATCAACTGCGCAAGGATTAGTGATTATATGCTGGTCCTGATTGAGGTTTGGATCTAGCGGCTTCTTACATACAATTTAAACGGGGTGTTTCAGGGTAATGGTCAGGTCTTACGAATGGATGTTAGCTCGACGTTACCTTCGCTCCCGCAGGGACGAGCGCTTTGTCTCTATCATCGGTTGGAGTTCGGCGATCGGAGTGGCGATCGGAGTGGCTGCACTTATCATTGTTCTTTCGGTGATGTACGGCTTCGATGCCGAGTTGAAAGATAAGATTCTCGGTTTTTCATCGCATGTCGACATTCAGGGTCCTGAAGAGACGGTGGCAGAGTGGTCCGGCTGGCTCAAGCAGGTTGAGGCGATGGAGGGTGTGGAGCGTGCTTCTCCCTACATCTCGGCACAGGTGCTGGCCAATTACAGGTCCCGTTCGACCGGCGCCATTCTCAAAGGGGTTGATCCGGCTCGGGAAGAGTCGATTGCCGCCCATGTCGTGGCTGGCAGTTTTCTCAGTGAATCAGCGGATGCCCCGCTGTTTGAAGTGGTGGTGGGTAAGGATCTGGCCCGTAAACTGGGGTTGCAGATCGGTGACAGTGTCCGCCTTGTCTCGCCCAAGGGAGGTGTCGGTCCAGCCGGCATGGCACCGCGTATGCGGGCCTTCAAAGTGACCGGCATCTTCGACTCCGGTTTCTATGAATACGATGTCGGATTGATGGTGACATCGTTGGCGTCAGTGCAGCGGTTGAATCGTTTGGGCAGTGAGGTGACCGGTATCGAACTGCATCTGCGAGATCGGAACAGGGCCTCTGAGGTGGCCGAGTCTGTTCGCATGGTGCTGCCGCCGCAGGCATGGGTCTCCGATTGGACCAAACGTCATCGCTCTTTTTTCAAGGCGATGAAGATGGAGCGTCTGGTGATGGGGATTATCCTGTCGCTGATTGTCATGGTGGCGCTCTTCAATATGGTCTCTTCACTGGTGATGGTGGTGATGGAGAGGCGCAAAGAGATTGCCATTCTGAAGACGGTCGGGGCTACGCACATGTCGGTGATGCGGGTCTTTGTTCTGATGGGCGCATTGCTTTCCGGTCTGGGTACTTTGGCAGGCGCTGCCTTCGGCCTGTTGACCGCCTGGAAGCTGGATGCACTGCTCTCATTTATTGAAACGATCACGGGCGTGACATTCCTTGCCGGAGACGTCTATTATATCGACCATGTTCCATCCATTATCGATCCCTTCTCCATCATGCTGGTCGTGGCAGTCAGTCTGGTGATGGGGCTTGTCGCAACCGTATATCCCGCTTGGCGAGCCGCCAGTGTTCCGCCTGCCGACGCATTAAGGTATGAGTAGTCTATGTCTATTGATGAACTGAAGAACAAAGCCAAACGTGCACTTCTGGACGGCAAGTACAAGAAAGCCCTGGAGTTTTTTGAACTGCTGCACAAGGAGAACCCGAATGATCTTCGTGATCATGTGAAGCTGGCCGAGCTGCGCGAGAAGACAGGCGATACTGCCGGTGCGATCAAAGACTATATTGACATTGCCAACGCTTACGCTGAACAGGGGTTTGTGGTTCAGGCCATTGCCATTAACAAGATCATTCTTCGCCTGGATTCGACGAAGACCGAGGTAAAGGAGCGGTTGAAGGCTCTCTCCAGCGAGCGGGGTGACGACTGGGCGATCACGACCATTACATCTTCCGATAAACGTCTGGGACAGAAGGATGTCAGTGGAAAGGATCGTGCCAAGCTCAGTTTCGAACGTACACCCCTGTTATCCGGCTTGTCAGGTGAAGAGCTCGAGTCGTTTATGGACTCGCTGGAGCTGCGCGAGGTTCCTGCCGGCAATTACATTTTTAAAAGTGGCGATGCCGGCGATTACCTCTACCTGATCGGTATGGGCAGCGTCGGTATGGAGGCGCCACTGGCTTCGGGTAAAAACAGAGTCTATTCAAGGTTGGGAGAAGGTGATTTCTTCGGTGAGCACGCCTTTATGGCACGAACCACCCACCATGATCAGGCGGTGGCTGAAACCGATACCAGCGTGCTGATGATCGACAGGGAAACATTCGATGGCTGGGTGGAGAAACATCCCGCGATCCAGTCCACGGTTGAGGATTTCTACAGGAAGCGGGTGTTGGCAAGGGTGCTGGCGATTACACCGGTCTTCGAAGGCGTGCCGCCTGAGGCCCGTATGGCGCTGGCTGACAAGTTCCGTCTGAAGACCTACGAGAGCGGCACGGAGGTTGTCAAAGAGGGAGAGAGTGGCGATGTCTTCTATCTGATTCGATCGGGTCATGTGAAGATATCGACACGCGGCATGCGTAATCAGGGCGAGCCTGTCGAGCTTGGTGCCATGGGTGAGGGCTCCTTCTTCGGAGAGGTCTCCCTGCTGACCGACAAGCCGAGAACAGCAACCGTGATAGCTGAAGATGGCCTTGAACTGATGGAGCTTACCCGCGAGGACTTCAGAACCATTGTTGCCGATTTCCCGTCCGTACTGAAGGTCGTTGAGGCCTATCAGAAGCAGCGTGTGCAGGACACCATCAAGACTCTGATGCGAAACAAGGGCTGATTTGACGCCAGTAGATTCACAGCCGCTGTTGTCGGTCCGGGATATTCACAAACACTATGCCTCGCCTGCAGGTGATCTGCATGTGCTCAGGGGGATCTCCTTTACGCTTCACGAGGGGGAGTTCCTGGCCGTTGTCGGCGAGTCGGGCTCGGGTAAAAGTACCCTGCTGCAACTTCTCGGAACGCTGGATCACCCCGATCAGGGTGAAGCCCTTCTGGATGGTAAATCACTGTTCGGTTTGAGCCAGAACAGGCAGGCGATGATTCGTAATGAATCGATCGGTTTTGTCTACCAGGCTCACCACCTGATTCCGGAGCTCACGGCTCTGGAGAATGTCATGCTACCGCTGCAGGTGCGTGGAGCAGCCGATGCCGATGCAAGGCAGCGTGCTATCACCCTTCTGGAGCGCATGAAGCTTGGCGAGCGGTTTGATCATGTGCCGGCCAAGCTCTCCGGCGGTGAAGCGCAGCGCGTGGCTGTAGCCAGAGCGCTGGTGGGGGAGCCGCGGCTTCTGCTGGCAGATGAGCCTACCGGAAATCTTGATGAAGAGACGGCACAGGGTGTCTTTGATACGCTGCAGCAGCTCTGCAGAGAGGAGCGGGCAGCGGTGGTGATGGTGACCCATAGCCAGAGCCTGGCGGCATTATGTGACCGTACTATTCGACTCGCCCACGGATCTCTTGTTGAAGGGTAATCCCAAAAAACTTTGACGAATCAGTAAGTTCTGATACACTCCCTAAAGTTGTTTCTAGTTTCCTGAAGCAACCTAGTGATATTTAACACTGTTGGGGTTATCGTGACGAAAGCGGAAATCGCAAAAATTGTTCATGATCGGGTAGGGCTCTCTAAGAAGGAGTCAGGACAGATTGTTGAAGCTGTTCTGGACGAAATTAAGAACTCTCTGGAACATGGAGAGGATGTGAAGCTTTCCGGATTCGGCCATTTTATGGTTCGCGGTAAGCATGCCAGGCGCGGTCGTAATCCCAAAACCGGTGACGATATCACCATCGCTTCCCGTCGTGTTGTCACCTTCCGTGCCAGCCAGTTACTCAAACAGAAGCTTCTTGGAGAGGATGAGTGAATCCACAGGCAAAGGCGCTGATCTCGGCCGGTGTAGAGGTCCCGGATCTTCCCGACAAACTCTTCTTTTCCATTCGTGAAGTCAGCGAGCTTTGCGGAATCGAGCCGCATGTACTCCGTTACTGGGAAACCGAATTCAAGCATATCAAACCGGTGAAGAAGAGCGGTAACCGCCGCTTCTACCGTCACCGTGATGTCTATGTGGTACTGCAGATCAAACATCTTCTTTATGATCTGAACTTTACCATTCGCGGTGCCAAGAAACGTCTGATGAGCGGCGACTTGAGCGAAATCGTCGAACAGCATGATGCTCAGACCTCTCTTCGCATGATTCGTGAAGAGCTCATATCAGTCAGAGATTTACTAGCCGACTGAATTTTTATACATTCCATCGCAGATTTTTAATACGGGGCGTAGCGCAGCCTGGTAGCGCACTTGACTGGGGGTCAAGTGGTCGGAGGTTCGAATCCTCTCGTCCCGACCATTTTTCGACTGTTTTGCAAAGATTGTTTTTGGCCTGAAGCCACACAATGATCGGAATGTAATCAGAAAAATAAACTTGATGGCGTGGTCATTTGAATATACTGAACAACAATCTTTCATTTGAACGGCCGCGCAAACGGATGGTTGCCGAGCAGCTGATTCCGCGTGGTATTGATGATCCGCGCGTGCTTGAGGCGATGTCCGTGGTTCCGCGTCATCTCTTCGTCGATGCGGCTCTTGCCAGCCACGCCTATCAGGACTCCTCGCTGCCTATCGGTGAGGGGCAGACGATCTCTCAGCCCTATATGGTGGCAAAAATGAGTCAACTGCTCGAACTGAAGGGTACGGAGCGCGTACTGGAGATCGGTACCGGTTGCGGTTACCAGACAGCCGTGCTGTCACGCTTATGCAAGCGTGTCTACAGTATTGAGCGTATCGAATCGCTGCATGAGCGGGCTCGACAGAACCTTCGCAAAGCACGTCATGCCAATGTCATGCTCAAGTGCGGGGATGGAATGCTCGGTTGGGAGGAGTATGCGCCCTTTGACGCCATCATCGTGACTGCGGGAGGCTTTGCATCCGATATCTGGCTGGAGCAGCTTAAGGATGGCGGCAGACTGCTCTTTCCTCAGGGCGAGGCGGGTCAGCACCGGCTGGTACGGCGCAGGAAGCAGGGCACACAGGTGGTGGACGAGTATTTTGATGCCTGTACCTTTGTTCCACTGCTTGAAGGAGTGAATCATCGCTGATACGGAGTTGAAACAGGAGAAGCAGATTCGGGATGATCAGGCCCGAGTTGATCCGAATGGTGATGAACTGATGCGTCTGTCATGGCTTCGTCGCTGTTATCACTGGACGCTCTCATGGGCCGATCACCCCCATGCCAAGCTGGCACTGTTCCTGATTGCCCTAATCGAATCGAGTGTCTTTCCCATACCGCCCGATGTGCTGCTTATTGCGCTGGCACTGGGTCGTCCGGATCACAGTTTCCGTTTTGCGGCTATTTCCACTGCCGGTTCAACCGTCGGTGCCGCCATCGGTTACCTGATCGGTATGGCGCTTTTTGCCTCCGTGGCATTGCCGATTATCGAGTTTTACGGGGTGATGGCGCAGTTCGAACTGGCTAAAGGCTGGTTCGAGAGCTATGGCGTCGCCATTATCCTTATTGCCGGGTTCTCTCCCATCCCATTCAAGGTGTTCACCATTGCCGCAGGCGCATTCGGCCTGCCATTCCTGCTGTTTATGCTGGCCTCTCTTGTTTCACGCGGTGCCAGATTCTATCTGGAGGCGGCCCTGTTGCACTGGGGCGGACCGACACTGAGGTCTTTTGTCGAACGTCATTTTGAGTGGATTACCATTGCGGTGACTGTTCTGGTTGTTGCAGGTTTTGCACTGTTATGGCTGTTACGGTAAAGGTATTTCTGCTGGCGCTGCTTGTAGCACTCTCCGGATGCTACAAGACCGAACTGCCGAGCCATCGTACCTATAGCAAGCCTTCGACGTCGAAGAGTTATACCACCTACACTGTGCGCCGCGGCGATACCCTCTACAGTATCGGTAAACGCTTTGGCATCGATCATAAACTGCTGGCCCGTCGCAACCATATCAGCTGGCCCTATACCATTTATGTCGGCCAGCAGCTGTCGCTATCCCGCACGGCGCTGAAGCCCCAGTATATGCCGATTCCGAAGGCAAAAAGCACCTATGTGGCAAAGAAGGCCGCGCCTGCACCAAGAGTGCCCTCCAGGAGCAGTCCTAAAAAAACGGTTCAGAAAAGCACCAAGAAACAGAGCAGTTACAACGCCCCTGCCGTCAATGGCAGTGCTGTAAAATTGCGTTGGCCGGCACAGGGGACGCTGACCAGCCGTTTCGGACGGCGTGGCAGCCGCATGCACGATGGTATCGATATCGGTGCCAAGGAGGGGACACCTGTCTATGCATCCGCTGCCGGCGAGGTGGTCTACTCCGATCAGCGCCTGAGCGGCTACGGCAAACTGATTATCATCCGGCACAGCCGCGACATGTTTACCGCCTATGCCCACAATCAGCGCAATCTGGTTCGTAAGGGTGACAGGGTGAAAGGTGGAGATGTGATCGCCCGTGTCGGCAGGACGGGCCGGGCCAGCGGTCCGCATCTGCACTTTGAGGTGCGTCGTGGTTCGACGCCGGTTGATCCTTTGGCCTATCTTCCCCGTAAATAGCATATATATGCGATATACATAAGATTAAAGGATTTTTAGCTTCCTCCGATAAGTAAGTAGTCTAAACATGCATGGAGGCGTTTATGGCGAAACGGCGCAGTCTTGATCCAATGACTCTCTATATGCGGGAGATTTCACGTTATGACCTGTTAACGGCGCAGGAGGAGATCGACCTCTCCCGGGCCATTGCTAAAGGTGATGAACCGGCCCGCCAGCAGATGATTCAGGCCAACCTTCGCCTTGTCGTTAAAATTGCCAGACGTTATATCAACCGTGGAATGCCGCTCTCTGACCTGATCGAAGAGGGTAACATCGGACTGATGCGTGCCGTCGAGAAGTTCGATGATGCACACGGTTGCCGCTTCTCAACCTACGCCACGTGGTGGATTCGCCAGTCGGTCGAGCGCGCGATCATGAATCAGGCCCGCACCATCCGTCTGCCGGTGCATGTCGGCAAGGAGTACAACTCGATGCTGCGCACCGCTAATGAGTTGCGTGCATCGCTCGGGCGGGAGCCGACCGAGAATGAGATCGCCACCCATATGGGCAAGAGCAGTGATCGTATCCAGTCGCTCCTCGGCGTTGCTGCCCAGACGGAGAGCGCCGATGCCGTGCTGCACGATGATGGCGATTATACTCTTTATGACATTACCGAGGATGTCGAAGCCGAGCTTCCCGGCGATCATCTGGATACCCTGATTCGTGATGACATGCTCTCCGGCTGGATGAGCCAGTTGACCCAGAAGGAGCAGGAGGTGGTGCGTCTTCGCTACGGCCTGGATCGCGAAAGTGAAGATCCGTGGACGCTGGAGGCGATCGGCCAGCATATGGGCGTGACCCGCGAACGTATTCGCCAGATTCAGGTTGTGGCGTTGCAGAAACTGCGTACACTGATGGACTCAGAAAAGATTACTCTGGAGGAGATTGTTTGAGTCCACGTTCTGCAGTGAACCTGCGTCATTACATTCGCGATATTCCCGACTTTCCCAAACCCGGCATTATTTTTAAAGATATCTCCCCGCTACTGGCGGACGGTCATGCCTTTTCCAGTGCTATTTCCGATATGGCCTGCCTGATGCCCGCTGATATCGATACCATTGTCGGTATCGAGGCGCGTGGTTTTATCTTCGGTGCGGCACTGGCCCAGCAGACCGGTGTCGGTTTTGTGCCGGTGCGCAAGCCGGGCAAGCTGCCTTCGGAGGTTCACCAGATCGAGTATGAACTCGAATACGGTTTTGATGCGTTGGAGATCCATCGTGATGCTGTCAGTTCCGGTCACAAAGTGGTGATTGTCGATGATCTTCTGGCTACCGGCGGTACCGCCCGTGCAACGGTTGATCTGGTACGCCAGCTGGGTGCGGAAGTGGTCGCCTGCCTGTTTGCCATCGAGCTCACATTTCTCGATGGGCGGGATCTCCTCGAGGATGTTCCTGTCAGCTCACTTATCTCCTACTAACCTGAGATATAACCACTTATTTATTCAATAGATAGAATGCCCTGAGAAGGGGGGTGCAGGATCGGCATTATGCGGTTATCATGCAGCCCCTCGAAGCCCTCGTAGCTCAGCTGGATAGAGCAACGGTTTCCTAAACCGTAGGCCACAGGTTCGAATCCTGTCGAGGGCACCAAGCAGTTTCCGGAGAAGTGAATATGGATGAGAATCTGAATCCCGCCGTACCGATTTTAATTGAAGAGGAGATGAAACGCTCCTATCTCGATTATGCCATGAGCGTGATCATCGGTCGTGCGCTGCCGGATGCGCGGGACGGTCTGAAGCCTGTTCATCGACGCATTCTTTTTGCCATGCAGGATCTGGGTTGTACCCATGACAAGCCCTATAAAAAATCGGCCCGTGTGGTCGGTGATGTGATCGGTAAATACCATCCGCATGGCGATTCGGCCGTTTACGATGCCATGGTACGTATGGCTCAGCCGTGGAGCATGCGTCATCTGCTGGTTGATGGTCAGGGTAACTTCGGTTCGGTCGATGGCGACTCGCCTGCCGCCATGCGTTATACCGAAGCGCGCATGAGTCGTGTGGCCGCCGAGCTGCTAGCCGACATCGACAAGGATACCGTTGATTTCGGGCCCAACTATGATGATTCGCTCTCCGAGCCGAAGGTACTGCCGGCCAAGTTCCCCAATCTGCTGGTCAATGGCTCTCAGGGTATTGCAGTCGGTATGGCGACCAATATCCCGCCGCATAACCTGGGTGAGAGTATCAATGCCACCATCGCCCTGATTAAGAATCACGATATCGATGATGAGGATCTGATGCAGATCATGCCCGGTCCCGATTTTCCGACCGGCGGTTTCATATACGGACGTAAAGGGATGCGCGAGGCGTTCGTCTCCGGCCGCGGTTCGGTCACCATGCGGGCCAAGGCACTGGTTGAGATCAACTCCCGCACCAAGCGCGAATCACTGATCATCAATGAACTCCCTTATCAGGTGAACAAGGCGAAACTGATCGAGACGATCGCCCACCTGGTTCGTGACAAGAAGCTGGAAGGGATCTCCGATCTGCGCGACGAGTCGGATCGCGACGGCATGCGTATCGCCATTGAACTGAAGCGTAATGAGATTCCTGAAGTGGTTCTCAACAACCTCTACAAACATACCCAGTTGCAGTGCAACTTCAGCTGCAACATGCTGGCACTGGTTGACGGTCAGCCGAAGCTGTGCGGCATTCGTGAGCTTCTGCTCCACTTTGTCGATCACCGTCGTCAGGTTGTCACCCGTCGCTGCCTCTTTGATCTGGCCAAGGCTGAAGCTCGCGCCCATATCCTGGAAGGCCTGCTCATTGCGCTGGATAACATCGATGAGGTGATCAAGCTGATCCGCGCCAGCCAGACCGGTGCCGAAGCGAAGATGGGCCTGATGGAGCGTTTCGGACTCTCCGACAAGCAGGCCCAGGCGATCCTCGACATGCGCCTGCAGCGCCTGACCGGTCTGGAACATGACAAGATCAGGGCCGAGTACGACGAAGTACAGAAGCTGATTGCACACCTGAAGGCGATCCTGGCCGACGAGAAGCTGCTGATGGCTGTGATTGTCGAGGAGCTGGAAGAGGTGCGTGATAAGTATGCCGATCCACGCCGCTCGCTGATTATGGATGAGACCGCCGAACTTTCGGTGGAGGATCTTATCACTGAAGAGGATATGGTCGTTACCATCTCCAATGAGGGGTATATCAAGCGCAACCCTGTCTCCCTCTACCGGGCACAGCGTCGTGGCGGTAAGGGCAAGACGGCCATGACCACCAAGGAAGACGATTTTGTTGCGCAGTTGATGGTGGCCTCGACCCACGACTACCTGCTCTTCTTCTCCGATCGCGGCCGTGTCTTCCGCAAGAAGGTCTATGAAGTGCCGCAGGGCGGCCGTGCCACACGCGGCAAGGCATTGATCAATCTGCTGCCGGTGGAGAAGGATGAGAGCATTTCGGCGACATTGGCGGTGCGAGAGTTTGATGACAACTCCTATATCGTCATGGCGACCAAGAACGGTGTGATCAAGAAGACCAAACTGGACGACTTCAAGAACATCCGTGCCAACGGCATTATCGCCATCAATATCGATGCCGATGATGATCTGATCGGTGTGGCCCGTTCCAACGGTGAACAGGACATCATGCTCGCCTCCAGCGGTGGCAAGACCATCCGCTTTGCCGAGACCGATGTGCGGCCGATGGGTCGCAGTACCCGCGGTGTTACCGGTATGCGGATGCCGAAGGGCGACAGTGTCATCGGCATGTCGCTGGTGGTCGATCGTGCCTGCCTGCTGGCCGTCTCCGAGAACGGTTACGGCAAGCGCACTTCGGTGGATGAGTACAACAGCCAGAAACGCGGCGGTCAGGGCGTCTTTACGCTGAAGACCGGCGGTCGCAATGGCGCCATGGTGGCGGCACTGCAGGTGGTCGAAGAGGATCAGGTGATGATGATGACCGATACCGGTCGTCTGGTGCGTATCCGTATGGACGGCATCTCGGTCATCGGCCGCAACACCCAGGGTGTAAGGTTGATCAACTGCACTGCCGATGAACGGGTCATCGGGGCCGTGCGTGTGGTCGAGAAACAGGATGATGAAGGATCCGAGGGTAGTGACTTTGAAGTCGATACTCCTGCGGATGAGTCCGCCGACGGTACAGGGAACCTGGAATGATCGATCGTAAGGCGTTCCGTTCCGATTTCGATGCCATGCAGGCATCTCTCGCCCGGCGGGGCGGGGCGGTTGTAGCCGAAGCGTCGGCATGGGGCAGGGCCAAAGCGCTCGATATCCGCCAGCGTCTGCTGAAAGGGGAGCTGGAGGCGCTGCAGTCCGAGCGCAATCGCGTCTCCAAGATCATCGGCCGCAAGAAGGGGGCCGGTGAAGATGCATCGGTCGAGATGGAGCTGATGGGCGATGTCTCGCGCAAGGTGAAGGAGCTTGATGCCGTCACCAAAGAGGCGGAAGCGGAGTTCGAGGCTGCGCTGCTGGAGATTCCCAATATGCCGCATCCGTCGGTGCCCGATGGCGACGATGAAGAGGCCAATGTCGAATTGCGCCGCTGGGGCACGCCGCGCACCGATGCGGTACCGGCCCACTGGGATATCGGTGAAGCGCTTGGTATTCTCGATTTCGAGGCAGGTGCTACACTGGCTGGCAGCCGTTTCTCGGTACTCAGGGGTATGGGAGCGAGGCTTGAGCGGGCGCTGATGCAGTTTATGCTCGACCTGCATGCTGACCAGCACGGCTATGAAGAGGTGTGGGTGCCGGCCATTGCCAACCGCAAGACGATGACCGGAACAGGGCAGCTGCCGAAGTTCGCCGATGACCTCTACAAACTGGAGGATGAGGAGCTCTTCCTGATCCCGACCGCCGAAGTGCCAGTGACCAATCTTTATCAGGAGCAGATTCTTGATGCTGCTCAACTGCCGATCAAACACTGTGCCTATACACCTTGTTTCCGCCGTGAAGCGGGCTCGGCCGGGCGCGATGTGCGCGGCATGATCCGCCAGCACCAGTTCGACAAAGTGGAGTTGGTACAACTTGTTCATCCGGATAGCGCGCTGGAGGCCCTTGACGGGCTCACAGGCAACGCCGAAGCGGTGCTGCAGGCACTGGAACTGCCATACCGCGTCTGCGCCCTCTGCACCGGTGATATCGGCTTCTCGGCCGAGAAGACCTTCGATCTGGAGGTGTGGCTGCCGAGTCAGGGTGTCTACCGTGAAATCTCCTCCTGCTCCTCCTTCGGCCAGTTCCAGGGGCGCCGGGCCAATATCCGGGTGCGCGGCGAAGATGGAAAGCCGATGCCGGTGGCAACACTGAACGGTTCCGGCCTTGCCATAGGCCGTACGCTAGTGGCGATTCTGGAGAACGGCTGGCAGGCCGATGGTTCGGTGAAAATCCCGAAAGCACTGCAACCATACCTTGGCGGGCGCGATCTGATTGCAGCGTGATGTCCACGGACATTGCAAATACGAAGTGAGTGGCTATATTTCGCCGCTCGCAACTGAACGATGGTCAAACATCGACTGAAGTAGCGATTCGGAAGGGTGACAGAGCTGGCCGAATGTACCGGTCTTGAAAACCGGCGTAGGGAAACCTACCGTGGGTTCGAATCCCACCCCTTCCGCCATATTTGATTGATCCGCCAGAGACATCCGTGTCTCTGGCTCGGATCGCTCAACGAAAACGCGGTTTCCGCTGAGCTTGCTAAAGCCGCACATCCATGTGCGGAAAGTGAAGAAAAACCGTTACAATTTGTTCCACTGGAGAGATGGCTGAGTGGCCGAAAGCGCGCCCCTGCTAAGGGTGTATAGGTTAATAGCCTATCGAGGGTTCGAATCCCTCT